>NZ_BLJG01000031.1 GCF_009932375.1 Pseudomonas juntendi | reverse complement strand
ATCCGCTTCCTGTTCGTCAGACCAGCATTTTGCCTCGGGCTTCCTTCAGATTCGCAGTCGCCCGCGACACCCTTGCCTCTGGCTAACACTTCCCCTTGCCGGGTGTGTAGAGGACTTTCACCTCCAAGTCACCCGCTCGGCTACCACAACCAAACGGGTTGCGCTAACGCGCAACGCGCCATGCCTGGCGCACAACAAAAGGCTCATTCAATAATCGAATGAGCCTTCAAAGTCCCGCAAAACGCGGGTAAAAAAATTGGCGTCCCCTAGGGGACTCGAACCCCTGTTACCGCCGTGAAAGGGCGGTGTCCTAGGCCACTAGACGAAGGGGACATAACCTTCGCAAAGATTCATTTGCATGAACCCTGGCATAAATGGTGGAGCTAAGCGGGATCGAACCGCTGACCTCCTGCATGCCATGCAGGCGCTCTCCCAGCTGAGCTATAGCCCCGAAACAAAAGGCTCATCAATAATCGACGAGCCTTTTTAAGCCCTGCAAAACGCAGGAAAAGTGGCGTCCCCTAGGGGACTCGAACCCCTGTTACCGCCGTGAAAGGGCGGTGTCCTAGGCCACTAGACGAAGGGGACGTAACCTTCGCAAAGATTCACTCGCGTGAACCCTGGCAGAATTGGTGGAGCTAAGCGGGATCGAACCGCTGACCTCCTGCATGCCATGCAGGCGCTCTCCCAGCTGAGCTATAGCCCCGGATTTTTAGCCTCGCGGCCCAGCGACATCTACAACATCGCTTGTGCAAAACTGGCGTCCCCTAGGGGACTCGAACCCCTGTTACCGCCGTGAAAGGGCGGTGTCCTAGGCCACTAGACGAAGGGGACGAACCTTCTTACCTTCAAGACCCGGTTGCTGGACCCGGTCTTGCTTACCAGCCTGGGCTGTTAAGCGGAATTTGGTGGAGCTAAGCGGGATCGAACCGCTGACCTCCTGCATGCCATGCAGGCGCTCTCCCAGCTGAGCTATAGCCCCACAATGTCGCTTTGAACCGAACCGCTGACTGGGTGCCTGGCGCTTCGTTTACGTTCATCGCTGTGGACGGGGCGCATATTAAGATCGGATTGCAGGGCTGTCAAACGAATTTTCAAAAATAATCAAAAATTTTTTCACAGATAACAATCACTTACCGCCCTGCCCTGCCCAAACCTGAGCATCCAGGGCCTGCGATCAACCTGTGGGAGCGGCCTTCCTCAGGCGATGGTGGCCAGCAGCTTTTCCCACTCTTTGTTTTCCTTCTTCGACACACCACCCAGCAGGTCCAGGGCCTGGCGCAGGCGGTAGCGGGTCAGGTCCGGGCCAAGGATTTCCATGGCGTCCAGCACCGACACCGAGCTGGCCTGGCCGGTGATGGCCGCGAACATCAGCGGCATGGCATCGCGCAGTTTCAGCTCCAGCGCCTCGACCACAGCCTGGATACAGCCGGTGATACGCTCTTTTTCCCACTGGCGCAGGCTTTCGAGCTTCCACAGGATCAGCTGGATGACCTGGCGCACCTGGTCGGCCGACAACTTCTTGCTTTCGAACAGCTTGGCGTCCAGCTTCAACGCGCCTTCGAAGAAGAAACCGCCCAGCGGGGCGACCTGACTGAAGGTTTCCACCCGGCCCTGCACATGCGGGGCGATCTTCATCATGTAATCGCTGTTGAACGCCCACTTCTGCAGGCGCGCCGCGAACTCCTCGACCGGCAGCTCGCGCAGCCACTGGCCGTTGAGCCAGGACAGCTTCTCGATATCGAAGATCGGGCCGCCCAGCGAGATGCGCGACAGGTCGAAGTGCTCGACCATCTCGGCCAGCGAGAACTTCTCGCGCTCGTCCGGCATCGACCAGCCCATGCGGCCCAGGTAGTTGAGCATGGCTTCGGGCATGAAGCCCATGCGCTCGTAGAAGGTGACCGACGTCGGGTTCTTGCGCTTGGACAACTTGGACTTGTCGGGGTTACGCAGCAGCGGCATGTAGCACAGCTTGGGCTGCTCCCAGCCGAAATACTCGTACAGTTTGATCAGCTTGGGTGCCGATGGCAGCCATTCTTCGCCGCGCAGCACGTGGGTGATGCCCATCAGGTGGTCGTCCACCACGTTGGCCAGGAAGTACGTGGGCAGGCCGTCGTTCTTCATCAGCACCTGCATGTCCATGCGATCCCACGGGATTTCGACATCGCCACGCAGCATGTCCGGCACCACGCACACGCCTTCGCTGGGCACCTTCATGCGGATCACGTGCGGCTCGCCAGCGGCCAGGCGACGCTGCACTTCCTCGTCGCTCAGCAGCAAGGCACGGCCGTCATAGCGCGGTGTTTCGCCGCGGGCTTGCTGTTCGGCACGCATCTGTTCCAGCTCTTCGGCGGTGCAGAAGCAGTAGAAAGCGTGGCCGGCGTCGACCAGTTGCTTGGCGTACTGGGCGTAGATCTCGCCACGCTCGCTCTGCCGGTACGGGCCGTGCGGGCCGCCAACGTCCGGGCCTTCGTTCCATTCGATGCCGAGCCAGCGCAGGGCATCGAAGATCTGCTGCTCCGACTCGCGCGTGGAGCGCAACTGGTCGGTGTCTTCGATGCGCAGGATGAACTCACCGCCGTGCTGCTTGGCGAAGCAGTAGTTGAACAGGGCGATGTAGGCAGTGCCAACATGAGGGTCGCCGGTAGGCGATGGCGCGATACGCGTGCGTACGGTGGTCATGGAGAGTCTCGAACGAAAGATGAAACAAAGGCGGGATGTTAGCAGGTGGCGGGCACCGGGCTCCAGCAATGGCGCGAACGTCACTTGCCGAGTGGCCATCTGCCGCTGTTAAATTTATTTACATTTCTGCAACGACAATCCCCCATGCCTGCCCAACTCAAACGCCGCCTGGCGATATTCTTCACCCTGGTGGCCATCATTGCCCTGGCTTTCCTGGCCCATTGGTATTTCAAGGGGCGCTTCTACGAAAGCACCGACAACGCCTACGTACAGGGCGAGATCACCCGTGTCTCCAGCCAGTTGGGCGCGCGCATCGACAGCGTGCCGGTGGAAGACAACCAGCATGTCAACCAGGGCGACCTGCTGGTGCGCCTGGAGGCGGCCGATTTCGAGCTGGCCCTTGAGCGCGCCCGTGCGGCACTGGCCACCCGCGAAGCCGAGTACGCCCAGGCGCAAAGCCGCCTTACCCAGCAAAGCAGCCTGATTGCCGCCGGCCAGGCCCAGGTGGCCGCCAACCAGGCCACGTTCGACCGCTCGCGGCTGGACCTGAGCCGCGCCGAGAAACTGCGCAAGCCAGGGTTTGTGTCGGAAGAACGGGTCACCACCCTGTCGGCCGACAGCCATGTTGCCGGGTCGCAAGTGGACAAGGCCCGTGCCGACCTGCAAAGCCAGCGCCAGCAGGTCAGCGCACTGAATGCCGAGCTCAAGCGCCTCGATGCGCAGATCGCCAATGCCCGCGCCGACCTGGCCCAGGCCGAGTTGAACCTCACCCGCTGCGAGATCCGCGCGCCCATCAGCGGCACCATCGGCCAGCGCAGTGCCCGTAATGGCCAGGTGGTGCAGGCCGGGGCTTACTTGCTGTCGATCGTGCCTGACGAAGACATCTGGGTGCAGGCCAACTTCAAGGAAACCCAGATTGGCCATATGCAGCCAGGCCAGCGCGCCGAACTGCTGTTCGACAGCTACCCCGATACGCCGATCGAAGGCCGGGTCGACAGCCTGTTCGCAGCCTCGGGTGCGCAATTCAGCCTGCTGCCACCGGACAACGCCACCGGCAACTTCACCAAGGTGGTCCAGCGCATCCCGGTAAAACTCACCTTCCGCGCCGACAACCCTCTGCACGGGCGTATTCGCCCGGGCATGTCGGTCACTGCCACCGTGGACCTGCGCAACGAAGACGAAGGCCACGATGGCCGCTGAACAACTGCTGCGCCCAACGGCGGAGCCCAGCCGCCGCGACTGGATCGCCGTGATGAGCGTGATGCTCGGCGCCTTCATGGCGGTGCTGGACATCCAGATCACCAACTCTTCGCTCAAGGACATCCAGGGCGCGCTGTCGGCCACCCTGGAAGAAGGCTCGTGGATTTCCACCTCGTACCTGGTCGCGGAAATCATCATGATCCCGCTGACGGCCTGGCTGGTGCAGCTGCTGTCGGCGCGGCGCCTGGCGGTGTGGGTTTCGGCCGGGTTCCTGCTGTCTTCGTTACTGTGCTCGATGGCCTGGAACCTGGAAAGCATGATCCTGTTCCGCGCCCTGCAAGGCTTTACCGGCGGCGCGCTGATCCCGCTGGCATTCACCCTGACCTTGACCAAACTGCCGGAGCACCACCGTGCCAAGGGCATGGCCATGTTCGCCATGACCGCCACCTTCGCGCCGTCGATCGGCCCCACCCTGGGCGGCTGGCTGACCGAGAACTGGGGCTGGGAATACATCTTCTACATCAACATCCCGCCGGGCCTGGTGATGATCGCTGGCCTGCTGTACGGCCTGGAGAAAAAGGAGGCGCACTGGGACCTGCTGAAAAGCACCGACTATGCCGGCATCCTCACACTCGGCCTGGGCCTGGGCTGCCTGCAGGTATTTCTGGAAGAAGGCCACCGCAAGGACTGGCTGGAATCGCACTTGATCGTGGCCCTGGGCAGCGTCGCCCTGGTCAGCCTCATCACCTTCGTCATCCTGCAGTTTTCCAGGCCGCACCCACTGATCAACCTGCGCATACTCGGCAACCGTAACTTCGGCCTGTCGAGCATCGCCAGCCTGGGCATGGGGGTCGGGTTGTACGGCTCGATCTACCTCCTGCCGCTGTACCTGACCCAGGTGCAGGGCTACAACGCCCTGCAGATTGGCGAAGTGATCATGTGGATGGGTATTCCGCAGCTGTTCCTGATTCCGCTGGTGCCGCAGCTGATGAAGGTGGTATCGCCCAAGGTGCTGTGTGCGCTGGGCTTCTGCCTGTTCGGCGCTGCCAGTTTCGGCTCGGGGGTACTGAACCCTGACTTTGCCGGGCCGCAGTTCAACCATGTGCAGATCATTCGCGCACTGGGCCAGCCGATGATCATGGTCACCATCTCGCTGATCGCCACCGCCTATATTCAGCCGCAGGATGCAGGGTCTGCGTCGAGCCTGTTCAATATCCTGCGCAACCTCGGCGGCGCCATTGGCATTGCCTTGCTGGCTACACTGCTGGACGCACGCACCAAGGTGTATTTCGATTACCTGCGTGAGGCCGTGGTGCCCACCAACCCCCAAGTGGCCGAGCGCCTGGCGCAACTGAGTGAGCGCCTGGGGAGTGACAATGCGGCGCTGGGCAAGCTGAGCGAGATCACCCACCAGCAGGCGCTGATCATGGCTTACAACGACGCCTTCCACTTCGTCGGTATTGGTTTGGCGGTAAGCATGGTGGCGGTGCTGCTGACCCGCAAATTGCCCCAGGGCTTGAAAGCTGGCGAGGCCCATTGAGCTTGTTACGATGCACCCACAGGGCCGGCGCCAGCCTTCAGCTGGTGATCAACCGCTCGCGCAGCTTGGTGATCTCGTCACGCAACTGCGCAGCGGCTTCGAACTCCAGGTCGCGGGCGAACTGCATCATTTTCTCCTCCAACTGCTTGATACGCTTGGTGATCTCCCCAGGCGTGCGCAGTTCGGCCTCGTAACGGGCGCTCTCCTCCGCGGCCTTGGCCATGCCCTTGCGCTTCTTGCTGCGCGCACCCGGTACGGTGGCGCCCTCCATGATGTCGGTGATGTCCTTGATCACGCCCTTGGGCACGATGCCGTTGGCTTCGTTGAAGGCGATCTGCTTCTCGCGGCGGCGCTCGGTTTCATCGATCGCCCGCTGCATCGAGCCAGTGATGTTGTCGGCGTACAGGATGGCCCGGCCATTGAGGTTACGCGCCGCACGGCCGATGGTCTGGATCAGCGACCGCTCCGAGCGCAGGAAGCCTTCCTTGTCGGCATCGAGGATCGCCACCAGGGACACCTCGGGCATGTCCAGGCCCTCACGCAGCAGGTTGATCCCCACCAGCACGTCAAAGGTACCCAGGCGCAAGTCACGGATGATCTCCACCCGCTCCACCGTGTCGATGTCCGAGTGCAGGTAGCGCACCCGCACATCGTGATCGGCCAGGTAGTCGCTGAGGTCTTCTGCCATGCGCTTGGTCAAGGTGGTGGCCAGCACCCGTTCGCCGGCAGCCACCCGCTTGCGGATCTCCGACAGCAGGTCGTCGACCTGGGTCAGTGCCGGGCGAATTTCGACCTGCGGGTCGACCAGCCCGGTGGGGCGCACCACCTGCTCCACCACCCGCCCGGCATGCTCGGCCTCATAAGGCCCCGGGGTGGCGGAAACGAAGATGGTCTGTGGGCTGACACTCTCCCATTCATCGAAGCGCATGGGCCGGTTGTCCAGTGCCGACGGCAGGCGGAAGCCATACTCGACCAGGGTTTCCTTGCGCGAACGGTCGCCTTTGTACATGGCCCCCACCTGCGGCACGCTGACATGGGATTCGTCGATTACCAGCAGCGCATCGGGCGGTAGGTAGTCGTACAGCGTTGGCGGCGGTGCACCCGCCGGGCGGCCAGACAAGTAACGCGAGTAGTTTTCGATGCCATTGCAGTAGCCCAGCTCCAGGATCATCTCCAGGTCGAACCGGGTGCGCTGCTCCAGGCGCTGGGCTTCGACCAGCTTGTTGGCCTTGTGCAGGTACTCCAGGCGGTCCTTGAGCTCTGCCTTGATGCCCTCCACGGCGTCCAGCAGGGTTTCCCGCGGGGTGACGTAGTGGCTTTTGGGGTAGAAGGTGAACCGCGGCAGCTTGCGGAAGACCTCGCCGGTCAGCGGGTCGAACGCCGCGATGTTCTCCACCTCGTCATCGAACAGCTCGACGCGGATGGCCTCCAGGTCCGATTCTGCGGGGAAAATGTCGATCACATCCCCCCTTACACGGAAGGTGGCGCGGGCAAAGTCCATCTCGTTGCGGGTGTACTGCAGGTCGGCCAGGCGGCGCAGCAGCGCGCGCTGGTCGAGCTTGTCGCCGCGGTCCACGTGCAGGACCATTTTCAGGTAGGTCTCGGGGCTGCCCAGGCCGTAGATGCACGACACGGTGGTGACGATGATCGCATCGCGGCGCTCCAGCAGCGCCTTGGTCGCCGAGAGACGCATCTGCTCGATATGGTCGTTGATCGATGCATCCTTCTCGATGAAGGTGTCCGACGACGGTACATAGGCTTCCGGCTGGTAATAGTCGTAGTAGGAGACGAAGTACTCCACCGCGTTATTGGGGAAAAACGCCTTGAACTCACCGTACAGCTGCGCGGCCAGGGTCTTGTTCGGCGCCAGCACCAGGGTCGGGCGCTGAACCTGCTGGATCACGTTGGCAATGCTGAACGTCTTGCCCGAACCGGTCACCCCCAGCAGCGTCTGGTGCGACAGCCCGGCCTCGATGCCCTCGACCATCTGGCGGATCGCCTCGGGCTGGTCGCCGGCAGGCTGGAAACGGGTAACGAGCTGGAACTCGGACATGACGGACCTCGCGGTGCTGCAGCAACTGTAAATTTAGCCAGTAGTCTATACCCAAATGCGCCCGCAAGGGGCGGCTTTCAAGGCACAGCCACAACCAGGTATTACGGTTGACCGGGCAATCAGACCGATGGTCAAAAAATATTTGCGCAAATACCCGGAAAAGCCGCGCCAGAGTGTCGCGGTCACCGGTCGGTATCACTATACTGACTCCCCGTTTGTGCACCGCTTCAGTGCATTCGGCTGGAGCGTGTACGCCCTATCACTCTCCAATCAGAGCCGAAGTAACAATGAGCCTGTTTTCCGCTGTCGAGCTGGCACCCCGCGACCCTATCCTGGGCCTCAACGAAGCATTCAATGCCGACCCACGTACCGACAAGGTCAACCTGGGTGTTGGCGTGTACTGCAATGAGGAAGGCCGCATTCCGCTGCTGCGCGCCGTGATCGAAGCCGAGACCCAGCGTGCAGCCCAGCATGCCTCGCGCGGCTACCTGCCGATCGATGGTATCGCCACCTACGACCAGGCCGTGCAAAAGCTGCTGTTCGGTGCCGAATCGCCACTGCTGGCCGCCGGCCGCGTGGTCACCGTGCAGGCCGTCGGTGGTACTGGCGCACTGAAAATCGGTGCCGACTTCCTCAAGCGGATCTCGCCAAACGCCGTGGTGGCCATCAGCGACCCGAGCTGGGAAAACCACCGCGCCCTGTTCGAGTCGGCCGGTTTCCCGGTGCAGACCTACCGCTACTACGACGCCCCGAGCAACGACGTCAACCGCGCCGGCATGCTCGAAGACCTCAACGCCCTGCCCTCCGGCTCGATCGTGGTGCTGCACGCCTGCTGCCACAACCCGACGGGCGTCGACCTGAGCCTGGACGACTGGAAAAACGTGCTGGAAGTGGTCAAGGCCAAAGGCCACGTGCCGTTCCTCGACATGGCCTACCAAGGCTTTGGCGACGGTATTGCCGAGGACGCCTTCGCGGTCCGCCTGTTCGCCGAGTCGGGCCTGGAGTTCTTCGTATCCAGCTCATTCTCCAAGTCGTTCTCGCTGTACGGCGAGCGCGTGGGTGCGCTGTCGGTGGTTACCGCCTCCAAAGACGAGAGCACCCGCGTACTGTCGCAGGTCAAGCGCGTGATCCGCACCACCTATTCCAACCCGCCTACCCACGGCGCAACCATCGTTGCTACCGTGCTGAACAGCGCCGAGCTGCGCCAGATGTGGGAAACCGAACTGGCCGAGATGCGCGAGCGCATCCACGGCATGCGCAAGCAGATGGTCGCGCTGTTGGCCGAATACGGTGCCAACCGCGATTTCAGCTTCGTCGGTCGCCAGGTCGGCATGTTCTCCTACTCGGGCCTGAGCGTAGAGCAGGTCGCCCGGTTGAAGAACGACTTTGGCATCTATGCGCTGGACACTGGCCGCATCGCTGTGGCTGCGCTGAACCAGAGCAACATCCATGTCGTCACCAAGGCGATCGTGCAAGTGTTGTAACTGCTTGATTTGGCAGGGGGTGGCTTGACTTCCCCCTGGCGATCGGTATGATGTGCGCAGATTCCGCGATAGCTCAGTCGGTAGAGCAAATGACTGTTAATCATTGGGTCCCTGGTTCGAGTCCAGGTCGCGGAGCCAAACATTGAAAAAGCCCCCGGCTGTCAAAGCAGCCGGGGGCTTTTTCGTTTGCTGCGAAGCCGGCGACGCACGCACAATGCAATCAGCTGCTGCGCCCAATCGGGTAGAACTCGCCACCGCTCCAAACGCCCAGCCATTGCTCACCATCGATCTCGCGCGGCACCGCCAACTCCACCATCTGGTAGAACACATTGCGGTGTATCAATGCCTCGAGGTTGCTGCGCATCAGCACGTACGGCGACGGCGCTTGCGTCACCGGATCGGTGACTACCCGTAGCGGATTGGCCGGGCCGGCCTCGACCTGATCCTCGACATTGCTGGTAAAGCGCAGCACCTGCTGCTCGCCCTGCCCTTGCACCTCCAGCGCCACTGCCACGAACGGCGCATCGTCTACCTGGATGCCCACCTTTTCCACCGGGGTAATCAGGAAGTAATCGTCACCATCGCGGCGCAGGATGGTCGAGAACAGCCGCACCATCGGTTTGCGGCCGATGGGCGTGCCCAGGTAATACCAGGTGCCATCGCGGGCGATACGCATGTCGATGTCACCGCAGAAATCGGGGTTCCACAGGTGGACCGGTGGCAGGCCCTTGGCCTTGGGGATCTGCGCCAGCAGGTCGTTGGCCTTACCGGTGTCGCTCATCACACTCGCCTCACTCACTCATGCCCAGAAGGCTACGAGCGTACTCGCGCATCGGTGCGGCAAGCAAATCCTCGGGGGTTTTGTCGTGGAACGTCAACAAACCGCCACGGCTCTTGATGCGAGCGGTATCGATCAGGTAACGGGTATTGGTTTCTATCAGCATCATCTGCACCACGCCGCTGTCCCAGCCCAGGCGGTCGACGGCTTGCTCATCGTACCACTCGTCACCATTGCCGATGCGGTCGTCGGTGCGGGCGAAGCGGGTATACAGCACATAGTCGGCACCGACCGAACGGGCCTGCGCAATGGCCTCTTCCAGGCCCAGCGGGCCTTGGGCGCGGCGCACCAGCGGGAAATATTCGACGAAACTATTGAACGCCTGCTCGGCCACTGCATTCTGCCGGGGTACCGAGCCCTTGCCAGGCGGCACGAATGCGCCCTGCCCTATGAAGATGAACGAGTCGGGCTGCAGGCGAATCGACAGCGTGCGCCGGGTTTCGCTATGGTCCAGCAGCCCTGCGTCGCTCATGTGATAGCGGACGCCCTCGCCCATATCGCTGACATTCATGCAACCGCCCAACGCCATCAGCGCCAGCAGCAAGACCAGGCTACGCATCTTTCCTCCAGTGACCGGCGACGAAAAACCGGCGAATAGCCGGCGGATGCAGCTTTTGCGCCAGCTTCAGCCGCCGATTACCTTCATCACCGTCACGCCGCCGGAAAACGCCAAGGCCTGTTTGTCTGCCAGCGCCTTGACCAGTAACCGCTGCAGCGCCGGCAAGGCTTGGTGACGTGGTTTCTCCAGAAGGTCGCCAACGAAATGACGATTGCCCGACGACAGGCAGCCATGCAGCCAACCTGTGGACGACAGCCGTAGCCGCGAGCACGTCCGGCAGAACGGCACGCTCTCATTGGCGATGACGCCGAAGTGCCCCTTGCCGGGGATCTGATAGCGCATGGCGGTGGCGTCCACCGGCGCAGCGACACGGGCGAAGGCGTGCTGACCGCCGATCAGCGTGAGCAGGTCATCGAGGCTGACAAATTGCCGCAGGAAAGCAGAGTGATCACGCGCCAGGTGGCCCATGCGCATCAGTTCGATGAAACGCAACTCAAAGCCACGCGCCATGCAGTAATCCAGCAACGGCAGCACCTGGTCGAGGTTTTGCCCGCGCATCGGCACCATGTTCACTTTGATCTGCATGCCCATGGCGCGGGCCCGCTCCATCGCCGCCAGCACCGTGGCCAGGTCGCCGCCGCGGGCGATCTGGCGAAACGCCAACGGGTCCAGGGTGTCGAGCGAAACATTCAGCCGGCGAATTCCGGCTGCCTGCAATTGTGGCAACTTACGGCCCAGCAGCTGACCATTGGTGGTCAGCGAAATATCCTCGAGGCCGAGTTTGGCCACCGCGGCGAGAAAGGCCTCCAGGCGCGGACTGACCAGCGGTTCCCCACCGGTGATACGCAAGCGCTCGATGCCGGCTGCTTCAATCAGGTAGGCCACGCCACGCGCCAGTGCGTCTGCCGAAAGCTCATCCTGCGCCGCCACCAGGCGCTTGCCGTCGGGCACGCAATAGGTACAGGCGTAATTGCAGGCAGCCGTCAGGCTGACACGCAGGTTGCGAAACCGCCTGCCTTGACGATCGACGATCATGGATGACTCCGGCATGGGTAAAGGGGCCGGCAAAAGCTGACTCATAAATCAGGTTTTTGCAAGCCCTGTACGCATAGCCGGCGGGGCGTAGCTCAGTGGGACGGTTCCGGGTCGCGCTTGCGCTTGTTGCCCATGCGCACGCCAATGTCCATCAGGAACTGGAAGAAGCCTTCCTGATCTTCCAGCACATTGCTCCAGAACGGTGAGTGGTACAGCGCAACGGCGCCATGCACCAGTGCCCAGGCGGCGCAGTAATGGAAGTAAGGAGGCACGTCTTCGAGCTTGCCTTCGCTGATGCGGCCCTTGATCAGCTGGGTGAGGCGGTCGAAGTTGGAAGCGCGGATGCTGTGCAACTGTTCGACCATTTCCGGCACCTGATTGCCCTTGACCACCTTTTCTTCCAGGCGGTCGAACAGCCGGTAACGCTGAGGGTCACGCATGCGGAATTCGAAATAGGCACGCGACAGGGCCTCTTTGTCACGGTCGACGTCGGCCGAGTGCAGCAACCCGTTCAGGTCGCGCTCGTAGTCAAGCATCAGGCGCAGGTAGATTTCGGCCTTGGACTTGAAGTGCTTGTAGATCGTGCCTTTGCCGATGCCCACGGCGTCGGCGATCATCTCGACGGTGACGCTGTCTTCACCTTGCTCGAGAAACAGCTTGAGCGCGGTATCGAGGATTTCCTGTTCGCGACGGCGAAACTCACGGACCTTACGAGGTTCTTTCTGCATGGGAAGGACTGGATGACAATCGAAGCGGTTTATTATGCCTAACTTGCGGGAAATTGCACGGATCTTCCGAGCATGGCTGTGTTTCAGAATGCTCTCGACCATACGCTGCGGGAGGAACCAGACGCGGCCGTATTCCAAATCTGTTTAAAAAACGACCAATAGCCACTGGCAGGCCGCCAAACCTGGCCAATACTAGAAGTGTTGGCGCGGCGCATCCCCCCTAGCGGCGCGCCGATAAAGGTGCTCAGGGACCGCGTACCTTTGTTTTACTCCTAATGGTCTTAACCCGGATTCCTCCCCCAGAACCCGGGTTTTTTTTGGGTGTTTGCGGCGGATATGCGTTGGAGGTGGGGTTTTGGGGATGGTATGAGGGGCGCAAGTGTTCGATCTCACAGGCGCTGAATTTGTTGTGGTAGGCACCTCATGGCCCTCACACAACCTTCAACGCCAATGAATCAACCCACCCGCGCCAACGGAAACAACCGCTTGAAGTTAGCCGTTGTCTGCTCAGCCAATTGCCCATAACTGGCCCCGCGCAGCGAAGCCACATACTCCGCCACTTCCCGTACATATTGCGGCAGGTTCGGCTTGCCGCGATACGGAATTGGCGCCAGGTACGGCGAATCGGTCTCTACCAACAAACGGTCGACCGGCACTTGCCGCGCCACCTCCCGCAGGGCATCGGCATTGCGGAAGGTAACGATGCCAGACAGCGATATGTAATAGCCCAGGTCCAGCGCCGCCTTGGCCATGTCCCAGTCTTCGGTAAAGCAGTGCAGCACGCCAGCCTGCGGCAGATTGGCCTCGCGCAGCAGTGCCAGGGTATCGGCACGCGCCGCCCGGGTATGCACGATCACTGGCTTGCCGGTCTGCCGCGAAGCCTCCAGGTGCAGGCGGAACGAGGCCTGCTGCAATTCAGCGGCTTCTGGCTCGTAGTGGTAATCCAGCCCGGTTTCGCCAATGGCCACCACATGCGGGTGGGCCAGTTCGCGCAGTAGCCATTCCAGCGCCGGGGTTTCGCCCGGCGCCAGGTCCAGCGGGTGTACACCGACCGAGCAGTCGACATCCGCGTACTGCTCGCTCAACGCCTTTACCGCGCCGGCGTTTTCGGCACTGACGCCGATGCACAGGAAATGCCCCACACCGCGATCACGCGCCGCCTGCAGCGCAGCATCGAGCGAGCCCTGATGGGCACTGAGGTCAAGACGGTCAAGGTGGCAATGGGAGTCTACGAGCATGGGATAGCGGCACACATGGAAAATGGGAAATCAGCGGGCGCCCGGCAGTTGCAGCCAATGAGCCAGCAGCGATTCGAGCAACAGGGTTTGATTGAGGTTGGCCTTACCCAGCACCTTCTGGCGCTGTTCGAGGATCCACGCCTGCACCTCCAGCACCTTGGCCTGGCGGCTTTTCTGCGCCAGGTACTGCACCACCTTGCGCATATCGGCCAAGCCTAACCCCTCCTCGTCCTGGGTCAACTGGTAGCGCAGAATGAGGTGCGCCCATTCGCAGAACCAGTCGAATACCCTCAACATCGGCACAGCCTTCCAGGCTTCAGCCAGCTGGCTGGGCGATTGCTGTTGCTTGAGCAACTTCTTCACCCCGTCAGTAACCAGCGCACGCTGCTCACGCACACCCTGCGCCTGCAGGCTGATCGCCATCAGCGGCGAGCCGGCGGCCAAACTCAGCAATTCGTCGCGCTCGGCCTCGTCCATATCAGGCAACGCCGCGGCCAACCAGGCCTGGCTCTGGGCCAGGTTTGGCTGGGGGCAGGCTACCTGCTGACAACGGCTCTTGATGGTCGGCAGCAGCCGGCTGGGCTGGTGCGTGACCAGCAGCAACACGGTGTCGCCGGAAGGCTCCTCAAGGCTTTTCAACAGTGCGTTGGAAGCATTGACGTTCATGGCTTCGACCGGCTCGATCAACACCACCTTGCGCCCACCCAACTGCGCCGTCTGCACCACGAAGGCCACCAGCTCACGGACCTGGTCGACCTTGATCGGCTTATCGGCCTCTTCGGGCTCAAGGATGTAGTTGTCAGGGTGGCTACCGGCCTTCAGCAGCAGGCAGGACTTGCAGGTGCCGCAGGCATCCAGGCCTTGCGGCTGCTGGCACAACAGGCGGGCCATCAGGCGCTCGGCCATGGCCCGCTTGCCAATGCCCTGCGGCCCGTGCAGCAGGTAGGCATGGGCATGCTGACCGCGCCCGGCCAATTGCTGCCAGAGCGCCTGCTGCCATGGGTAGGCCTCAGCCACGGCAACGCTCCACGATGGCCGGCAACAGCGCATCGATAGCACGCTGCACGGCCGCGAGCGGCTGTGCGGCATCCAGCAGGCTGTAACGCTGCGGTTCGCGCTGGGCGCGCTGCAGGTAGGCCTGGCGCACAGCCTGGAAAAACGCCTGGCCTTCCTGCTCGAAGCGGTCGAGGCGACCGCGCGCAGCGGCACGGGCCAAACCGACTTCGACCGGCAGGTCGAACACCAGGGTCAGCTGCGGGCGAAGGTCGCCCTGGACGAATTGCTCCAGGGTGGCGATACGCTCGACCGACAGGCCGCGGCCGCCGCCCTGGTAGGCATACGTGGCATCGGTAAACCGGTCGCACAACACCACAGCGCCACGGGCCAGCGCCGGGCGGATCACCTGGGCCAGGTGCTGGGCGCGGGCAGCGAACACCAGCAGCAGTTCGGTGTCGGCTGCCATGGGTTCATCGCTGGGGGCCAGTAGCAGCTCACGCACCTTCTCGGCCAGCGGCGTGCCACCTGGCTCACGGGTCAGCACCACATCCAGGCCATGCTCGCGCAAGCGCGCCGCCAGGTAGTCGCGGTTGGTGCTTTTGCCCGCGCCTTCGGGGCCTTCCAAAGTAATAAACAAGCCGCTCACAGGCAGTCCTTAATCTTGTTCGTCAGGCGTTGCCGGCTCGGCCGCCTGGGCATCACCGGCGGGAGCGGCCGGCGCCGGCTGCGCAGCTGGCTCATCGGGTACCGGCTGCTCTTCGCCGGCGGCTGGCGCAGCGTCGTCGGCGCCCGGCTTTGCCGGCTGCTGCGGCGCGGGGCTGGAGCGATAGTCTGCCCGCCGCTTGAGCTGAAACTCCCGCACCGCCGAGTTGTGATCGTTGAGGTCGTCGGAGAACACATGGCTGCCGTCGCCACGGGCGACGAAGTACAGGCTGGTGCCATCGGCCGGGTTAAGCGCCGCGTGAATCGCCTCGCGGCCGACCATGGCTATCGGCGTGGGCGGCAGGCCAGTGATGGTGTAGGTATTGTAGGGCGTAGGCTCACGCAGGTCGGCACGGGTGATCTTGCCGTTATAGCGCTCACCCATCCCGTAGATAACCGTCGGATCGGTCTGCAGCATCATGCCCAGGCGCAAACGCCGCACGAACACCCCGGCGATCTGCCCGCGCTCTTGGGGGATGCCGGTTTCCTTCTCCACCAGCGAAGCCATGATCAGCGCCTGGTAGGGATCGCGGTACGGCAGGTCGGTGGCGCGCTCGGCCCATTCCTTGGCCAGCACTTCTTCCAGGCGCATGTAGGCCTGCTGCAGCAATTCGACGTCGCTCATGCCGCGCACGAAGCGGTAGGTATCGGGGAAGAACCTGCCCTCAGGGAACACACCGGTATGGCCGAGTTTGTCCATGACCTCGGCGTCCGACAGGCCATCCAGGGTGTGCTTGAGCTTTTCATGCTTGGCCACGGCCGCGCGCAGCTGGCGGAAAGTCCAGCCCTCGACCAGGGTCAGGTTGTATTGCACCACGTCGCCCCGGCGCCAGGCGTCGAACAGTTGCTCGACGGTCATGCCAGGGGTGAGGCGGTATTCGCCGGTGTGCAGCGGGGTACCGGCCATGTTGAAACGCCAGTACAGGCGCAACCAGACGGCGTCGTCGAGCAGCCCTTCGGTTTGCATGCGGTAGAACATGCGGTTGGGGGTGGTGCCATTGGGCACGTCGAGCAGGCGTTCCTGCGTGACATGCAGTGGCTGCTCCAGGACCGAGTTGATTTTCCAGGCCGACCAGCCTAGCGCCAGACCGGCGAGGATCAGACCCATTTCCAGCAGCAGCAGGAATTTACGTCTCACGAATTCAGGTTTCCAGTAACGTACGGGCAACGGCCTGCAGTTTTCGGGTAAGCGGGCCCGGCGACCAGTTTAACGCGGCAAGCCCGCGCACGGGCCACACGCCATAGACGCTGTTGCAAACAAATACTTCATCGGCCTGCTCCAGCGCACCATACGGCAGGTCGCAGACGTTGGCCGTAATACCCTGCAAGCGCGCCTGTTCGAGCAAGGCACCGCGCATGACCCCGGCCACGCCACAACGGCTGAGGTCGGCAGTAAAAAGCACGCCGTCGCGCACCAGGAACAGATTGCTGTATACCCCTTCGATCACCCGGCCTTGCCCGTCACACATCAGGCCCTCGGCATGGTCACTGTCCTGCCATTCGGCACGGGCCAGCACCTGCTCAAGGCGGTTGAGGTGTTTGAGCCCGGCCAGCAACGGTTGTTCCCCAAGCCGTGTCTGGCAGGGGAACAAGCGTACGCCCTGCTCGGCATGGGCAACAGGATAGCTGGGTAATGGGCCGCCCTGCAGGATACGCCGGGGCACGGCATCGGCAACCGGCGCGTAACCACGCTGGCTGTCGCCACGGGTGAGGATGAGTTTGGCTACCCCGTCGCCGAGCTGGCCGGCGTAGCGCAGCAATTCCTCACGCACCTGCGCCAGGTCGGCGCCAATCGCCAGCCGCTGGCAACCCAGCGCCAGGCGAGCGAGATGGCCATCCAGAAGGCTGGGCCGGCCATGCCGAACGGCGATGGTTTCGAAAAGACCATCGCCGTAAGCCAGCCCGCGGTTCTGCAGATTGAGCGCAGTCGCGGGCTGGCCGTCGATCCAGCTGAGCATCAACCGGCGAACCGGCGGAACACCAGCGAGCCGTTGGTGCCACCAAAGCCGAACGAGTTCGACAACACCACATCGATCGGCATGCTGCGCGCCTGGTGCGGCACGAAGTCCAGGTCGCAACCCTCGTCCGGTTCGTCCAGGTTAATGGTCGGGGGCGCCATCTGGCTGTTGATCGCCAGCACACTGAAGATCGCTTCTACCGCGCCAGCCGCCCCCAGCAGGTGGCCGGTCATCGACTTGGTCGAGCTGACTGCCAGCTTGTAGGCGTGGTCGCCGAATACGCGCTTGATCGCCGCCACCTCGGCAATGTCGCCCGCGGGGGTCGAAGTGCCATGGGCGTTGATGTAGCTCACGTGTTCCGGCTGGATGCCAGCATCGCGCAGGGCGTTGGCCATGCAGCGCGCAGCGCCTTCACCGGAGTCTGGTGGCGAGGTCATGTGATAGGCGTCGCCGCTCATGCCAAAACCGATCAACTCGGCATAGATGGTCGCCCCACGGGCCTGGGCATGCTCCAGTTCTTCGAGCACCAAGGCACCGGCACCGTCGGACAGCACGAAACCGTCGCGGCCTTTGTCCCATGGGCGGCTGGCGCGGGCAGGCTCGTCGTTGCGGGTGGACAGCGCGCGCGAAGCACCGAAGCCACCCATGCCCAGCCCGCAAGCGGCCATTTCGGCGCCGCCGGCAATCATTACGTCGGCTTCACCGTAGGCGATATTGCGCGCGGCCATGCCGATGCAATGGGTGCCGGTGGTGCAGGCCGTGGCAATGGCGTAGTTGGGGCCCTGCAGGCCCAGGTGGATCGACAGGAAACCCGAGATCATGTTGATGATCGAGCCCGGCACGAAGAATGGCGAAATGCGACGCGGCCCCGAGTCATGCAGGGTGCGGCTGGTTTCTTCGATGTTGGTCAGGCCACCGATCCCCGACCCCATGGCCACGCCGATGCGCTCGCGGTTGGCGTCGGTGACTTCCAGGCCGGCATTACGCACCGCCTGGAACCCGGCCGCCAGGCCGTACTGGATGAACAGGTCGAGTTTGCGGGCCTCTTTGGCCGACAGGTACTGCTCCACCTCGAAGCCTTTCACCGAGCCGCCAAAACGGGTGGAGTAGGCAGACAGGTCCGTGTGTTCGATCGGACCGATGCCACTGCGGCCAGCCAGAATGCCCTGCCAGGTGCTCGGTACATCGGTACCCAGTGGCGACAGCATACCCATACCGGTGACCACGACGCGTCTACGCGACACAGTACTCTCCTTTTCTAATAACAGAGTCTCTTGGCATTGCATTCAAGCGCTGGAATGAAATGGCAACAGGCTCTTGGTGCGCGGTGAACGAGGCGGCCTGGACAATACGCGGCGCTCGCAAAGAAAAAACCGCACGCCAGCGAAGGCAGTGCGGTTTTCCCCGACAAGTAGCGTCGACGGTAACGTCTTAAGCCTGGTGGTTCTTGACGTAGTCGATAGCAGCTTGAACGGTAGTGATCTTCTCGGCTTCTTCGTCAGGGATTTCGGTCTCGAATTCCTCTTCCAGAGCCATCACCAGTTCAACGGTGTCAAGCGAATCGGCACCCAGGTCATCCACGAAGGACTTCTCAGCAGTCACTTCTTCTGCCTTGACGCCCAGTTGCTCGGCGACGATATTCTTGACGCGTTCTTCGATGGTGCTCATACCTAGTTTTCACTCCTAATGGATATATGCAGGCAGCTGGCCGGTGGCTAATTTTATAGAAAGACGTTCGCTTTTCAAGCTGAACCTGCCTTCAGGCTAGTCACCGCACCCGCTGTCTGGAATCTGATTGCAGCTTTATAACGGATTTTAGGCTCGCAGTATGACTCTTTTTTTACGAAATCCGTCACATTGAGTTGCAGGGTTACATGTACATCCCGCCGTTGACCGGCACGGTTGCACCGGTTACATAGGCTGCACCGTCCGAAGCCAGGAACGAAACCACCTTGGCAATTTCGTCGGCCTGCCCCAGGCGGCCCAGTGGAATCTGGGTTTGCAGGGCTTCGCGCTGCGCTTCAGGCAGTTCGCGGGTCATGTCGGTATCGATGAAACCAGGGGTCACCGAGTTGACGGTAATGCCACGCGAACCGACTTCACGCGCCAGGGCGCGGCTGAAGCCTTCCAGCCCGGCCTTGGCAGCCGCATAGTTGGCCTGGCCAGCGTTACCCATGGCACCGACGACCGAGCCGATGCTGATGATACGACCCCAACGGGCCTTGGTCATGCCACGCAGCACGCCCTTGGACAGACGGTAGAGGCTGTTCAGGTTGGTGTCGATCACGTCGAACCATTCGTCGTCTTTCATGCGCAGCATGAGGTTGTCCCGGGTGATGCCGGCGTTGTTGACCAGAATGGCCGGGGCGCCGAACTGCTCGCCAATGGCAGCCAGTACCGCGTCAACCGACTCGGCGCTGGTCACGTTCAGTTCCATGCCGGTGCCGGTGATACCGTGCTCTTTCAGGGTGGTGGCGATACGCTCGGCGCCGGAGGCCGAAGTGGCGGTACCAATCACGGTTGCGCCCTGGCGGCCCAGTTCCAGGGCGATGGCCTGGCCAATGCCACGGCTGGCGCCAGTGACCAGTGCAACTTTACCTTGCAGGCTCATGCAAGCTTCTCCAAATCAGGCCAGTGCCGCGCGGGTGGCGGCAACGGCGTCAGGGGTATTGAGGTTGTAAGTGGTCACGCCATCGGCGCAACGCTTGTTCAGGCCAGCCAGGACTTTGCCCGGGCCGCACTCGACCAGATTGACTGCACCATTGGCCGCCAGGGCCTGCACGCACTCAACCCAGCGTACCGGCTGGTACAGCTGCGCCAGCAGGTCCTGCTTGAGGGCATCGAGGTCGGCCGCGATGGCGGCGGTGACGTTCTGCACCACCGGGATCTGCGGGGCCTTCCACTCGATGGCGTTGACCGCATCGGCAAAGCGCTCGGCAGCCGGCTTCATCAGGGCGCAGTGCGAAGGCACGCTGACGGCCAGCGGCAGGGCGCGCTTGGCGCCTTTGGCCTTGCACAGCTCCATGGCGCGGTCGACCGCCGCCTTGTTGCCGGCGATGACCACCTGCCCTGGCGAGTTGAAGTTGACGGCACTGACCACTTCATCTTCAGCCGCTTCGGCGCACAGCTCCACGACCACAGCGTCGTCGAGGCCGAGGATGGCGGCCATGGCCCCGTGCCCGGCAGGTACCGCTTCCTGCATTAGCTGGCCACGGCGCTCGACCAGGCGCACAGCGTCTTTCAGGCTGATGCTGCCGGCAGCGACCAAGGCGCTGTATTCACCCAGGCTATGACCGGACACGAAAGCTGGCGTGGCACCGCCCTCTTCCAGCCACAGACGCCACAGCGCGATGGACGCGGCGAGGATCGCCGGCTGCGTCTTGTCAGTCTGGTTGAGTTGCTCTTCCGGACCTTCCTGAACCAGCTTCCACAGGTCGTAACCGAGAGCTTCAGAAGCTTCCTTGAAGGTTTCGATGATCACTGGCTTCTCGGCGCCGAGCTCGGCGAGCATGCCCAGCGACTGGGAACCTTGACCGGGAAAGACGAATGCGAGAGATGCAGACATTGAACAAGCCCTTATGATCTTGTCGTCGGATAGGGTACGCCAGGCCTTGGGCCAGGCGCGGAATCTGAAAGCTTGGATGAAGACGCAGACCAAGCGGTCACATTTAAGCACTTCATCGGGGATATGCCTAAGGTCTTTGTTTGCCTGCCCGGGCCCCGTCGCAGGCTAAAGCAGCAGGTCCTCCAAACGCCCGTGCAAACGCTGCGGCAGATTCTCCTGAATCTCGATCAACGCCCGCTGGATGGCACTCTGGAACCCCTGAACGCCCGCAGAGCCATGGCTCTTGATGACGATACCCTGCAAACCCAGGAAACTCGCGCCATTGTGCCGCGCCGGCGCCAGGTCGGCCTGCAGGCGCTTGAGCAGGGGCATGGCCACGGCTCCAGCGGCCCGCGCCAGCAACCCGCCCTTGAACAATTGCTCGATCCGCGCACCGATCATGGTGGCCAGGCCCTCGCTGGACTTGAGCAGAATATTGCCAACGAAGCCGTCGCACACCACCACATCCGCCTCGCCACGGTAGAGCCCGTCACCTTCGACAAAGCCCACATAGTTGAGCCCGCGGGCATTGTGCAACAGGCTTGCCGCCAACTTGACCTGCTGGTTGCCCTTGATGTCCTCGGTACCGATGTTCAGCAACGCCACCCGCGGGCGGTGAACACCCAGGGCCTGGGCGGCCACCGACCCCATCACGGCGAACTGGTACAGGTTTTCGGCACTGCAATCGACATTGGCGCCCAGGTCGAGCAACTGGCAGTAACCGGCCTGGGTCGGGATCGCCGCCACCATGGCCGGGCGGTCGATACCCGGCAGGGTCTTGAGCACGAAGCGTGACAATGCCATCAGCGCGCCAGTGTTGCCGGCACTGACGCAGGCCTGGGCCTTGCCATCACGCACCAGTTCCAGGGCGATGCGCATGGACGAGTCCGGCTTGCCACGCAGCACTTGGGATGGCCGCTCGTCCATGCCGACCACTTCACTGGCGGCGACGATTTGCAGGCGCGCGCGATCCGCAGCCGCAAGGCCGCTGACAAGATCTTCCAGGAGGGAGGGTTGACCGACGAGGGTCAGGTGCAACGAGGGGGTAGCGGAAAGGCAGGCAATGCTAGCCTGAACAATGCTGCGGGGACCGAAGTCCCCGCCCATTGCGTCGATCGCGATGACCTGAGCGGACAAGGATTACTCGTCAGCGCCCTTGTCGACCACTTTGCGACCACGGTATACGCCTTCTGGCGAAACGTGGTGGCGCAGGTGGACTTCACCGGTGGACTTGTCTACCGACAGCGCGTTTTCCGACAGAGCGTCGTGCGAACGGCGCATGTCACGGGCAGAGCGGGATTTTTTGTTCTGCTGAACAGCCATAATTGATTAACTCCTAAACGTTTGGGTCACGCTTTAACTGCGCCAAAACACTGAACGGGTTGGACCGCGATACCTCGTCCTTGCTCGATTCGGGCTCGTCTGCGCCCGCCGGCTGCTGGCATTCTTCCGGATGATGAGCAGGCACGATTGGCAGGGCGAGCAGAAGCTCCTCCTCGATCAATGCCTGCAGATCCAAAGGATCTTCGCCCAGTTCCAGCACGTCATAGCCTTTCGGCAACGACTGGGTATTCGCACCCTCCTTCACCACAGCGTAAGTGCATTCGCTATGGATCGGCAGGGTGACCAGCTCAAGACAACGCTGGCAAACCATTTTGACTTCGACGTCCAGCTCGCTGTGGATAACCACCACGTGCTGTTCATCTCGTTCAAAATCGAACTTCGCCTGCACCGTACCGACATTGTCGGAAAGCGGGTCGCAGAGTCTTTCCAAATCAGCGAGCTGCAGCGAACCGTTAAGGGTTACGCCACGATCGGCTAATTTGCGCGGGTCAACGTGAGGTGGAATCGGGTCATTCAACATAGGCGCAGCATAATAGGGATGCCCCCCGCCCCTGTCAAAGGAAATTAGGCGGCATCGTGCGTGATAGAATTTGTTCAACTGAATCAGGAGTCTACCATGCTTCCTCTGTTACTGGCTTCCAGCTCTGCCTATCGCCGCGAACTGCTCGCCCGCCTGCAGCTGCCTTTCACCTGGGCAAGCCCCGACATAGACGAGCAGCGCCACGCCGGCGAGCCAGCACCAGAACTGGTGCAGCGCCTGGCCAGGCAGAAGGCCGAGGCGCTGGCGGGCAACCACCCCGGGCACCTGATCATCGGCTCGGACCAGGTGGCGGTGCTGGGCGAACAGGTGCTGGGCAAGCCGCAGACCTTCGAGCGCGCGTGCGAACAACTGCTGGCGTGCAGCGGGCAGCAGGTGTGCTTCCTGACCGGGCTGGCACTGCTTAACAGCGCCACCGGCCAATGCCAGGTCGATTGCATAGCGTTTACCGTGACCTTGCGCGAACTGAGCCGCGAGCAGGTGGAGCGCTATGTCGCGGCGGAGCAGCCGCTGGACTGCGCTGGCAGCTTCAAGGCGGAGGGGTTGGGGGTGAGTTTGTTTCAGAGCACCCATGGCTGCGACGCCACCAGCCTGATCGGGCTACCGTTGATTCGGCTGGTGGACATGCTGACCAAGGAAGGGGTGGTGATTCCTTGAGGGCCTGGGGCCGCTTTGCGGCCCATCGCCGGCAAGCCGGCTCCCACGGGTACTGCACAAGTTTTGAGAACTGTGGGATGCCTGTGGGAGCCGGCTTGCCGGCGATGGGGCCAGAACAGGCAATCAGCGCAGCTGTGGCCCCTGGAAGCCCATCCACATGGCCAGGTGCTCAGCCACACTGGCCCCGACCCGCTTGGAGAAGCGGTCAAACGGCGATTCCTGCACGGTGAAGTCCACCAACTCCTTCTCACCCACGATCTCACGCGCCACATAACTGGCACTGCCCAGCCCATCCACCAGCCCCAGCGCCTTGGCTTGCTCACCCGACCACACCAGGCCACTGAACAGCTCCGGGTGCTCCTTGTCTTTCAGGCGCTCGCCGCGGCCCTGCTTGACCATGGCGATGAACTGGTTGTGCGTGGTGTCCAGCACCCCTTGCCAGAACCGCGTCTCCTCGGGCTTTTCCGGCGAGAACGGGTCAAGGAACGCCTTGTGCTCACCCGAGGTGTAGGCGCGGCGCTCGACACCCAGCTTTTCCATGGTGCCGACGAAGCCGTAGCCGGCCGCCGTTACCCCGATGGACCCGACCAGGCTGGCCTTGTCGGCGTAGATCTCGTCTGCGGCACTGGCAATGTAGTAGGCACCGGACGCTCCCAGGTCGGCGATTACCGCGTACAGCTTGATGGCCGGGTATTCGGCACGCAGGCGGCGGATTTCGTCGTACACGTAACCGGCCTGCACCGGGCTGCCACCCGGGCTGTTGATGCGCATTACCACAGCTTTGGTCTTGCTGTCTTTGAAGGCCTCACGCAGGCTCTTCACGATATTGTCTGCGCTGGCCGCCTCCTGGTCGGCAATCACGCCACGCACCTCGACCAGTGCGGTATGGCTGGCACCGCGCGAGGCCGCCTTGTCCATATCCATCAGCGGCGAGAACAGCGCCAGGATGCCGAACAGGTAAACGAAGGTCAGCAGCTTGAAAAAAATACCCCAGCGCCGTGAGCGGCGCTGCTCCTGCACACTGGCCAACAGGGTCTTTTCCAGCAGTTGCCAGCTCTTGCGCTCTTCGCGCTCCCCGGGCTCGGCCTCGGGGGCTTTCCATTCGTCTGCCATGCTCACCTACCTTGGAAGTGGAATTGCGGCCCCAGCCAACCACTCGCGCAGCTGGGAAAAATGCTCGATACACACCTGCGGGCCGAACTCGGCCAGCGCCTGTAGCGACATGGCACCATAGCCCACGGCCACCGAATGCATGCCGGCATTGCTGGCCATTTGCAGGTCGAATGCCGAATCTCCGACCATCAGCGCACGCTGCGGTTCTACACCACAATGGCCGAGAATTTCCTCGAGCATCAGCGGGTGTGGCTTGCCACGGGTTTCATCAGCGGCGCGGGTAATGTCGAAAAACGCCTGCCAGCCGTTGGCCTTGAGGACCCGATCGAGGCCGCGACGGGCCTTGCCGGTGGCCACCGCCAGGCGGTAACCCTCGGCGCGGAAGGCGTCCAGCGACTCGCTCACCCCCTCGAACAGCGGCGAAGGCTGCTGATCCAGGGCGGTGTAGATATCAGCGTAGTGCTGACGGAAGCTTTCGACCTGAACGGGCTCCAGGTGCGGGTACAGGGTATGGATGGCCTCGTCCAGGGCCAGGCCGATGATGCCCTTGATCGCATCATCACTGCGTTGCGCCTCACCGGCACGCACGGCAGCCGCGTTCATGGACTCGACGATGCGCCCGATGGAGTCGGCCAGCGTGCCGTCCCAGTCGAAGATCAGCAGTTCATAAGCTTTTTTCATAGGTCACGGCGCACTCAGCCGCTCCACCGTCTTGGCCCAGACTTCGTCCACCGGCGCTTCAAGCTTGAGCTCGCCACCGTCCGGCAGCGGCACGGTCAGCGCGTAGGCGTGCAGGAACAGGCGCTTGCCACCCAACTCGCGAATTTCGCGGCTGAAATCTTCGTCGCCGTATTTGTTGTCGCCGGCGATCATGTGCCCGGCATGCAGGGTATGCACGCGAATCTGGTGGGTACGCCCGGTGATCGGCCGCGCCTCGACAATGGTGGCGAAATCGCCGAAGCGACGCAGCACGCGGAACAGGGTCAGCGCCTCCTTGCCCTCATCGTTCACCTCGACCATACGCTCGCCCGAGCGCAGGTTGCTTTTGAGCAGGGGCGCGTTGACCTGTTTCTTGGCCGTGGGCCAGTGGCCCCGCACCAATGCCATGTAGCGCTTGTCCACGCCATCACCGCGCAGCGCCGCATGCAGGTGGCGCAACATGCTGCGCTTCTTGGCGATCATCAGCAGGCCGGAGGTGTCGCGGTCCAGGCGATGCACCAGCTCCAGCTCCTTGGCGTCAGGGCGCAGCTGGCGCAGCGCCTCGATCACGCCGAAGCTCAGGCCACTACCGCCATGCACGGCGATGCCGGCCGGCTTGTTCATCACGATCAGCGCCTTGTCTTCATAGACGATGGCCGCCTCCAGGCGCTGCAATAGCCCCTGGGCGACCGGTGCCGGCTCGTCGCGCTCCGGCAGGCGGACGGGCGGCACCCGCACGATATCGCCGGCCTGGATCTTGTACTCGGGTTTCACGCGGCCCTTGTTGACCCGCACCTCACCCTTGCGCAGGATGCGGTAGACCAGCGTCTTGGGCACGCCCTTGAGCGCCGTGATGAGGAAATTGTCGATGCGTTGGCCGGCAAGCTCCGGCGCGACTTCGATCAGCTGTACGCCGGAAGTCGGAGGGGTATTGGTCGTCATGGCGGGAATCATAACAATTTTTTATGGAATTGAAGCACTTAATCATTGCTGCTATAGTCGCGAACGCCGCCAAAAGTGGCAGGCCAGCAAAACCAGGCCCTGGGCCGGTTGCTGACCTACGCAATTCTCCAGGACGCGAGGCCGTCCTACGGGGTTTTCGCCAGTTTACCGAATTGCCTGGAATCGCCACCAGCGCTGTGTAGAGAAGACCGAAAAAAAACGACAAGTGTGGTTGTTCACCTGCTTACCCGATTCTTTTCGTTGTAGCTCTGCCCGCCCCCGTCGCTTCCACGCAACGCAAGGCGAATGCTCCGGAAACAACAGCCTTGGACATGTAATGGCGTCAGCTTCCCATTCGAAGCTGGCGAAAAATGCAACCCGTTGCGGATTCAGCGCGCGGCAGCACCCGAATTATCAGGGATACGTGCAGGGTGGAGATGCACAGCCCTCGGACCGTGTAGCACCGCGTCCGGCCAGCAGCCGATTGAAGGCTGGTGAGCGGATAAGGTCCTGAACAGATGCCCCCGGGCGTCCACGGCTGACGGTTGATTCCTCCTCCTGACTGAGTGCACAAGGCCCGCTTGGTTGATTCGGATACCCATTCGAAGCCACCGGGGCCTTGTTGGCACCGCAGCAAACAGGACGCGTCGTCGCGACAACGGCAGGCTGGGCAACCGGCTGGTGCCGAACGTTGCTCGACACGGGGGTGGCCCGGCCACCCTTTGCGCACCTTGGCACCGACCATGAGACGTCGTGTGTGCCGAACGCCGTTTCCGGCAGCCCGGAAACCGACGGTACAACATGAAAAGAATGCTGATTAACGCAACTCAACCCGAAGAGTTGCGTGTAGCCCTGGTGGACGGCCAACGTCTCTACGACCTGGACATCGAGTCCGGCGCGCGTGAGCAGAAAAAGGCCAACATCTACAAAGGCAAGATCACCCGCATCGAACCCAGCCTCGAAGCCGCCTTCGTCGACTTCGGTTCCGAACGTCACGGCTTCCTGCCGCTGAAAGAAATCTCCCGCGAATACTTCAAGAAAACCCCGGAAGGCCGGGTGAACATCAAGGAAGTGCTCAGCGAAGGCCAGGAAGTCATCGTTCAGGTCGAGAAGGAAGAGCGTGGCAACAAAGGTGCCGCCCTCACCACCTTCATCAGCCTGGCCGGCCGCTACCTGGTACTGATGCCCAACAACCCGCGCGCCGGTGGCATCTCGCGCCGCATCGAAGGCGAAGAGCGCAACGAACTGCGCGAAGCCTTGAACGGCCTGACCGTACCGGGCGACATGGGCCTGATCGTGCGCACTGCCGGCCTGGGCCGCAGCAGCGAAGAAATGCAGTGGGACCTGGACTACCTGCTGCAATTGTGGACCGCCATCAAGGAAGCGTCCCTGGACCGCGCCGCGCCGTTCCTGATCTACCAGGAAAGCAACGTCATCATCCGCGCCATCCGCGACTACCTGCGCCAGGACATCGGCGAAGTATTGATCGACAGCATCGACGCCCAGGAAGAAGCCCTGACCTTCATCCGCCAGGTGATGCCGCAGTACGCCAGCAAGGTCAAGCTCTACGAAGACAGCGTGCCGCTGTTCAACCGCTTCCAGATCGAAAGCCAGATCGAAACCGCCTTCCAGCGCGTGGTCGACCTGCCGTCCGGTGGCTCGATCGTGATCGACCCGACCGAAGCCCTGGTGTCCATCGACATCAACTCGGCGCGCGCCACCAAAGGCAGCGACATCGAAGAAACCGCCCTGCAGACCAACCTGGAAGCGGCCGAGGAAATCGCCCGCCAGTTGCGCCTGCGTGACATCGGCGGCCTGATCGTCATCGACTTCATCGACATGACCCCGGCCAAGAACCAGCGCGCCGTCGAAGAGCGCGTGCGTGAGTGCCTGGAAGCCGACCGCGCCCGCGTGCAGGTTGGCCGCATCTCGCGCTTTGGCCTGCTGGAAATGTCCCGTCAGCGCCTGCGCCCATCGCTGGGTGAAAGCAGCGGCATCGTCTGCCCACGCTGCTCCGGCACCGGCATCATCCGTGACGTCGAGTCGCTGTCGCTGGCCATCTTGCGCCTGATCGAAGAAGAAGCCCTGAAAGACCGCACCGCCGAAGTGCGTGCCCAGGTGCCAATCCCGGTAGCAGCGTTCCTGCTCAACGAAAAGCGTAATTCCATCACCAAGATCGAGCTGCGCACCCGTGCGCGCATCATCATCCTGCCGAACGATCACCTGGAAACCCCGCACTTCGAAGTCCAGCGCCTGCGCGACGACAACCCGGAAGTGCTGAACAACCAGTCCAGCTACGAAATCGCCGCCAGCGAAACCGAAGAAGCACCACAACCGACTGCCACCCGTACCCTGGTTCGCCAGGAAGCGGCCGTGAAAACCGCCCCGGCCCGCGCCAATGCACCGGTACCGGCCGCCGCCGAAGAGCAGCAGCCTGCACCGGCCGCCGCCGCCGCGCCGAGCGCGCCGGAGCCAAGCCTGTTCAAGGGCCTGGTCAAGTCGCTGGTCAGCCTGTTCGCCGGCAAGGACGAGCCTGCCGCTGCCCCGGTCGCCCCTGCCGCCGAGAAACCGGCCGCCGAGCGCAGCCCACGCAACGAAGAACGCCGCAACGGCCGTCAGCAAAGCCGCAACCGCAATGGCCGCCGCGACGAAGAGCGCAAACCACGTGAAGAGCGTGCCGAACGCGCACCACGCGAAGAGCGTCAGCCACGCGAGGAACGCGCTGCGCGTGAAGAACGTGCGCCACGCGAAGAGCGCGCCCCGCGTGAAGAACGTGCGCCACGTGAAGAGCGCGCACCACGCGAAGAGCGTGCACCACGTGAGGAACGCGCCCCACGCCAGCCACGCGAAGACCGCCGTGGCAACCGTGGCGAAGAGCGCGTGCGCGAACTGCGCGAGCCGCTGGATGCCACTCCGCCAGCCGAGCGTGAAGAGCGCCAGCCGCGTGAAGAGCGCGTAGCCCGTGAAGAGCGTGCACCGCGTGAAGAACGCGCCCCGCGTGAAGAGCGTGCTCCACGTGAAGAACGTGCCCCGCGCGAAGAGCGCGCTCCACGTGAAGAACGTGCCCCGCGTGAAGAGCGTG
>NZ_BLJG01000030.1 GCF_009932375.1 Pseudomonas juntendi | reverse complement strand
ACAGGAACCGTGTGATCTTCGAGTCCTGCATTTTGGCTGTTGATCTACACCCTCTTCGGCTGAGGCAACACCAGATCCAGCCAAGGCTCGCCAGTCCTGAGCATCGCATTGAGTGGCACCCTGAGGATGAATTTTTATGCCCTGTGGCCGCACCAGCGCATCGAGTGAAAGACTGGAAACATCGATATCCAAGAAGCGGTGAGAGGACTTTGGCTTGGCCCACGCTTGTGATTCGAGATCAGAGCCGCATCCAACTGTTCGGGCTCTCGCCAAAGTGGAACGGTGAATGACAGCCTCTGCTCATACTCGTGCTCTAGGCACCTGCGGCATTCAGCTTGTCATTCACCGCTCTCACTCCAGATGCTAATCCTCTCCCCAGACACAAGCGGCCTTACAGCGGGTATTTCTGCAGGTTGGCCATCATCTGCTGCAGCGCCTGCAAGCTGTCCTGCGGGTGCACTGCCCCTTCGAAATCACCAATGTGCTCCCACTGCTGCGCGACCTGCTCGGGCGTGAAGCCTTCGCGCGGGTCGAAACCCACCCCCAGGCTACGCTCCCAGCGCACCTTGCCGATCCAGCCCCCGCCCACCTCGAACAGCTCGCCACTGCCCTGGCACTGCTCGCTGCCCAGGTACACCACCAAGGGGCTGACCAACTCCGGCTTGAGCCGTTCGAACACCTGCGGGGGAATCAGCCCTTCCGTCATGCGCGTACCGCCGGTTGGGGCAATGGCGTTGACCAGGATGCCGTGCTTGCGCCCTTCGATGGCCAAGGTACGGGTAAGCCCGTACAGGCCCAGTTTGGCCATGCCGTAATTGGCCTGGCCAAAATTACCGTAGATGCCAGAGGTGGATGCCGTGAATATCACCCGCCCCCAGTTCTGCTCTCGCAGGTGTGGCCAGGCCGCGCGGGTAACTTTGTAGGCGCCTTCTACATGCACTTGGTAAACCTGCTCCCAGTCGCTGTCGTCCATCTTGTGGAAGGTCTTGTCACGCAGGATGCCGGCGTTGTTCACCACGACATCGACGCGGCCATAGCTGTCCAGGGCCTGCTCGACAATGCGGGCACCCTGGCTGACCGAGTCATGGTTGGCAACCGCACTGCCCCCGGCGGCGCGAATCTCCTGCACCACCCGATAAGCAGCGCTGGCGCTGGCGCCCTCCCCGTGGGTGGAACCGCCGAGGTCGTTGACCACCACCTTGGCCCCGCGCGCGGCGAACAGCAGCGCGTGGGCACGGCCCAGGCCGCCACCGGCGCCGGTAACGATCACCACACGATCTTGCAGAAGTACAGGCTCGCTCATGCCAAGGGCTCCAGGCAGGTTCAGGTCAGCCGAGTGTCTGCCGCCGGCGGCAAGCAGACAATCAAGCTCACGCAGGCTGAATGCCTGGTAATAACGCCGGGCCATGAGGCCCGCTCAGGACCACGCCACTTTCGCCTGGCAAAAGCTCAGTGGTTGCTCACGAAAGGCCAGGTAATGCCGCAGCACCTGCACCGGCGCCTCGGTGTGCGGGTAGTGGCCTATACCCTGCAGTTGCACGGTGTCTGGCTGTGGCACCAGTTGCCGGTAACGCTCAAGCATGTGCGCGCCTGACAATGGGTCGACCATGCCGTTGATCAGCCGCAGGGGCACACCTGGGCGCTGCATGGCCGCAACCCAGCGCTCACGGTGCAGGCGGCGCTCCAGCAGATAGCCCACCAGTTTATGCAGCACGCGCGTACCGCGGTTGGCGGCGATCAGGCTCCAGAAATCGTCCAGGGCACTCTCGCTCGGGTGGGTGCAGGGGCCATGGACCTGGGTCATGTTGCGCACCAGGTCGTCACGCCCGAAGGAGCGACCCACCAGCCAGCCGAAGCGGCTCAGCAGCAACTTCTGGATCAGCAGCAGGTGACAGCTTTCGGCGAACAGGCCACTGTTGAGAAATACGCAGCTGGCTACCTCGGCGCGCTGCTCATGGTGCCGCGCCAGCAACTCCTGAGCGACGCTGCCGCCATAGTCGTGAGCCAGCAGGTGCACCGGTTGGTCCACCTGCAAGTGGGCGAGCAGCGCCTGCTGCAGGTCGGCTTGCTCGATCAGGCTGTAGGCGTGGTCGACCGGTTTAGCCGAATCGCCGAAACCGAGCATGTCGCAGGCAATCACCCGAAAGCGTTGCGTCAAAGGCCCCCACAGGTAATGCCAGTCCCAACTGGCGGTGGGGAAGCCGTGTAAAAGAAGCAGGGGCTCTCCTTGCCCTGCGGTCCAGTAGCGGATGCTCTGGCCCCGGAATGTGAAGCTCTGTCCCCGGGTACGCCAGACGCACAATGGAATTTCGGCCAAAGGCATCAGAAGTAACCCGGTTAAGTGGTGTGGACTGGATAGGGCAAGGCTGCGGTCATTGCATGTCACCTCGGCACTTTCATGTGCTCTCTATGTCGAGGGTGAGTCTAGCCAGCCCTACCAGGGGTGGAACTTGCGTTGCCAGCCAGCTTGATGACTGAGCGAGTCAGTGGCACGAACGGTCAGAGCAACATGGCCAGCAGCGGTGCAGCGAACAGGTTCAGCAGCCCGGTCAGGACCATGACCAGGCCGGCCACCGAGCCTTCCTCGCGGCCCACTTCCTGGGCCCGGCTGACCCCGGCACCGTGCGCGCCCACGCCGAACAATGCCCCCCGGGCCAACGGCGTACGCAGCGGCAACCAACGCAGCAGCACGCCACCGAACATGGCACCGAGCACCCCGGTGAACATCACGAACACTGCCGTCAGCTCGGGCACACCGCCCAGGTCATGGGCCAAGGGCATGGCGAAGGGCGTGGTGATGGAACGCGGCACCAGCGACAGGCTGGTCGCACTGTCCAGCGCCAGCAGGTGCGCCAACCCCCAGGAACTGGCGATGGACGCACTGCTGCCCGCCAGCATGCCGACCAGCAACGCCGGCCAATGCCGGGCGAGCATGGCCCGCTGCTGCCAGATCGGCACGGCAAAGGCCACGGTCACCGGGCCGAGCACGCCCATCAGCCAGTGGGTATTGCGCGCGTACTCGGCATAGGCGGTGTGCAGCGGCACAGCCACCGCCAGCAGCAACACCGGCACCAGAATCAGCGGCGACAGCAGGTAGCGCTTGCTGCGCCGGTACAGCCAGCGGCTGCCCAGGTAAGCCAGCAACGTCAGCGCCAGCCAGAACAACGGCATGGGTTCAAGGCTCATGGCGCATGCTCCAGCGGCACACAAGTTCGACGGTCAGGGCCGTCACCACCATCACCATCAGCGTGCTCACGGCGATCACCAGCAGGATGCGCCAGCCCTCGTCCCGGATCAGCGCGCCATAGTCCAGCAGGCTCATCAGTGCAGGAATGAAGAACAGCAGCATTTCGGCCATCAACCAACCGGCGCCCAGTTGCAGCATGGCTGGCTTCAGTGCCCCCACAGCGAACAACAGCAACAACAGCGCCAGGCCCATGACCCCGCCGGGAATAGGCCAGCCCAGCCAAGTGGCCAGCTGGCCACCGAGTGCAAACAGGGCATACAGGGTCGCCAGCTCGGCAAGCAGGCGCAGCAGTTTTTTCAGTAACGCGGGTTTCATGGCGGTGTTCCTCGACAGGCCCTCATTTTAAGTTTTGGCTGCCTAGGCCAGAAGCGAATTGTTAGACTGGCTACCATTCCATAATGGAATTGGCACATGGAATTCAAACAGCTGCGCAGCTTTATCGAAGTGGTGCACCGGGGCGGCTTTACCCAGGCTGCACAGACCCTGCACATCAGTCAGTCGGCCGTCAGCAAGCAAGTGGCGCAGCTTGAGCAAGATGTGGGCCAGCCGCTGCTGGAACGCCAGGCATCACACCTGCACCTGACCGCCGCCGGGCGCATCGTGCTTGAGCGCGGCGAGGCCCTGCTGCGCCAACGCCAGGCGCTGCTCAACGAATTGGACGATCTGAGCCAGATGGAGCGTGGCGAACTGCGCCTGGGCTTGCCGATGCTGGGCAGCGATGCGCTGTTCGCCGGTTTGTTCGCCGAATACCGGCGGCGCCACCCGAACATCGCCATCCAGTTGGTTGAGGGTGGCAGCCGTAGCATCGAGCAGGCCGTCAGAAGTGGCGAGCTGGAGCTCGGTGGCAGCCTTACGCCCAGCGACGACGGGTTCGAATACCAGCCGTTCTGCAATGAGCCGCTGGATGCCCTGCTACCGGCGGGGCATGCGTTGGCAGGCCTGGGCGGGGTGCACCTGAAGCAATTGGCCGCAACGCCGTTCCTGCTCTACCAGCGCAGTTTCGTGCTCAATGACCGTTTGGTGAAAGCCTGCCAGCAGCAGGGCTTCACCCCGACGGAAGGCGGGCGCAGTGGCCAGGCAGATTTCCTGGCAGCGTTGGTCGCGGCAGGCCAGGGCGTGGTGCTGCTGCCCCGGGTGGTGGCAAAAGCCCTGGAACGCCCTGGTGTGGTGCGTATGCCCCTGCGCTCACCGGGGGACCTGCGCTGGGACATTGCCTTCATCTGGCGGCGTGGCGCGTATTTGTCGCGGGCCGCGCAAGCGTGGTTGGCGCTGCTGCGCGAATGGCCGGTACCCGGCAGCGAGGCATGAATCGGGGTTTGGCTGGCTGGCAGGTCTGCCCGGACACTCACCTGCGGCAGGCCCGTACCTGCTGAACCTGACTGTCAGCCTTTCAAGGCTTCAGCCAACTTGGCCAGCCACGGTTCGGCATCCGTTTCAGGGGTCACCGTCTCGCTGGCATCCAGTTGCAGCATCGGCTGCACCTCGCGCACGCCCAGCTCGGCAAACAGCTCGCGCAGCTGTTCGCCACCCCCGCAGTAGGTATCGCCATAGCTGGAATCGCCCAGCGCAATCACTGCACCCGGCAGGCCACGGAAGGCCGCTGGCAGGCTGTCACGCAGGCTGCAGTACAAGGGCATCAGGTTGTCCGGCAGCTCACCCATACCGGTAGTCGATGTCACGGCCAGCAGGGCCTGCGGGGCAAAACCTTCAAGGTCCTGCAAAGTGGCACGTGCGGCGTGCCAGGCTTGGTAGCCGGCGGCCTTGAGCTTCGTTTCTGCATGACGGGCGACTTCTTCGGCGGTGCCATAGACCGATCCGGAAATAATGGCGACTTTCATCGGGTAGAGGATTCCGAAACTGAGTGAAAACGTAGGATACTAGCATTCAGCGCTGGCAAAAGGCCGCCTCTGCCAAAGCCGCCTGCTACAGCGCGTCCGTTTTTACTGCCTGCCGCATGGCCTGAACATGATCAACGCAAAACTGCTGCAATCGATGGTCGACGCATCCCACGACGGGATCGTGGTTGCCGAACAGGAAGGCGACGACACCATCCTCATTTACGTCAACGCCGCGTTCGAACGCCTGACCGGCTACAGCCGGGACGAAATACTCTACCAGGATTGCCGCTTCCTGCAGGCTGACGACCGTGACCAGCTTGCGCGTGCGCGCATTCGCAAAGCCTTGGCCGAACGCCGCCCGTGCCGGGAAGTGATGCGCAACTACCGCAAGGATGGCACTGCTTTCTGGAACGAGCTGTCGATCACGGCGGTAAGGAACGACGCCGAGCGACGTACCTACTTCATCGGCATTCAGAAGGACGTCACCCGCCAGGTGGAAATGGAGCGGGAGCTGGCCGAACTGCGCGCTCGTCTGAATGCCGACGAACGCACCTGAACCAAGCCCCCCGGTTACGGTCAACTACGTTGAAGAAATCGCCACCACCGAGTTCGATCATGCAAGCAGACGCCCTTCTTACCCAGGACGAGCTGGATTTCATTCAGAGCATGCAGCATTCGCCCAACCTGAACCTGGCCGACTCGATGTCGAGCCTGCAGGTCAATGGCGACCGCCGTATCCAGAGCTTGCTCACCCGCCTGGTGGCCAATGAACAAGTGACCTTGCAGGCGCAATTCAACAACCAGCAAATCAGCTTCCCGCTGCAACTGGTGGAAGACGAATTCCACGCTTTGCACCTGCAAGTCGGCTCCCCGGAAATCTACGAGGACGGCCCCATGCTGCGGCCATGGCGCCTGTCGCTGGAACAGCCCAGCGCCCTGCTCGACGGCCATGGCGCGCCTGGCGGGCTGTGGGTACGGGAAATTTCCTTCAAAGGCGTGCTGGTGGAGTTGCGTGGCCTGCCAAGCGCGCCGGCACGTTTCGACCTGCGCTTCGCCCCCGGCAACATCCAGCCGATCGAACTGCAGGGTGTGCTGGGCCGGCGTATTGGCCCGGACCTGGCAGCGTACGACCTTGGCCAAAGCCCAGCGGAAGAAATCGAACGCCTGCGCGACTACATCCTGCAGGCCCATTGCCGCGCCCACCCCGAACTGCACACTCAGGTGTCCAGCTGACCTGCCAGGCACTGGCGCAGACGCTGACGCATCACCCCGCCCTGTGCCCCCAGGCAAACCAGGGGGCTGCCCGCCAGGCCGCCGCTGGCCTGGTCCGTTGCCTCTCCCGCCAGCAATAACGCGCAGCCCAGCACCGACGCCAGCCGCTTCAGATAGCGGCTGACCTCTGCAGTGAACGGCTGGTGGGAAAACAGCACGAGGGCGTCTGGTTTCATGCGTTCGCAGACCAGCGCCAGCTCTTGCAGGGGCTGCCCACACACCAACGGCGTCACGCCAACCTCGTCACTGCCCAGCAGCAGGCTGGTGACCAGCAGTTCAAGCTCATGGCATTGCCCCGGCAAGGGCACCAGCAGCACGTTGTGGCGACGCGGCGCGGCCGCCAGCTGCAAACGCATGAACACCCGCCCGCGCAAAAACTGGTCAAAAAACAGCCACTCGCTGGTCTGGCCGTAGCCGCCATGGCGCACGGCCAAGTCGTGCCACACCGGCATGAAAACCTCAGCGAAAACCTGATCGAGCGTGCTGGCGGCAAACACCTCCTCATAAAGGCGGCCCAGCCCTGGCAGGTCAAAGCGTTGCACTGCCACGCGCACCTGCTGCTGCCAGCCTAGCGAGCTGTCCACTGCGCGCGTGGCCTGCCCGGGAAGCGCCTGGCTGCGGGCAAGGATGCTGCCCACCTTGCTGACCGCCACGCCGCGCTCCAGCCAGCCGAGGATATTGCGGATATCGTCGACGTCCCCCTGGGAATACAGGCGGTGGCCGCTGTCGGTGCGGATGGGCTGGATCAGACCGTAACGGCGCTCCCAGGCACGCAGGGTTACCGCATTGACGCCAGTCAGGCGGGAGACTTCACGGATGGGAAACAGCACTTGCTGCTCGAAGCTCGCATCGCCCCCCGGCTTGCGTCCCAGTTCGCTCATCTGCACGGCATCCTGTGTGCTGGAATAGAGGGCCTAGTCTACTACGACAGCGCCGGGCACAGGTTGCGACCATTTGCCGGCAGACAGTTGCCACACAGCACAACTGCGCGATAATCCGCGCCCGATTCTTGCATGTTCGCCTGCGTCGCCCACCACCCCGGGCCACGCAGCCAAGGGGCCGGCTACCCGCCAGCCCCGTTGCCAGGAGATACACAATGTCTACCCCACCCGTTACCCTGATGGTGTCGCGCCGCGCCGCACATGGCCGCTACCAGGACCTGTTGGCCTGGCTGCATGAGGGCGAACAGCTGGCCACTGACTTCCCCGGCTACCTGGGCTCGGGCATTCTCGCCCCACCCCACGATGGCGACGAATTCCAGATCATTTTCCGCTTCAGCGATGAGCCCACCCTGCATGCCTGGGAGCATTCCGCCTCGCGGCGGGCCTGGTTGCAGCGCGGCAATGGCCTGTTCGAGCGCCCCAAAGAGGCGCGCGTCAGTGGCATTGATGACTGGTTTGGCGCCAGTGCGGTGCAGAAACCGCCGCGCTGGAAACAGGCCGTGGCCATCTGGCTGGCGTTCTTCCCGGTGTCGTTGGCGTTCAACACGGCGTTCGGCCATTGGCTGGCCGCACTCGACCTGGTACCACGGGTACTGCTCAGCACCCTGGCCCTCACGCCACTGATGGTGTACCTGTTCATCCCGTTGTCCACCCGTCTGCTGGCCGGTTGGCTACAGCCCTCTTCGGCCACCGCGGGCGCCCTGCGCAGCCGCTGAGGCCAGGCCGTACAATGGGCAAACAGTTCGGGTATGCTGGGCGGCAACCACAGGACAGACAAGTTGACCGCCCCGAACATGAACAGCCCAATTCTCGTTACCGGAGCCAGCCAGCGCGTCGGGCTGGCCCTGGCCCTTGAACTGGCACAGGCCGGCCATACGGTGGTCAGTGCCAGCCGTACCGTACAGCCACAGGCGGCCCACCCGAACATCGTGCAGTTCCAGGCAGACCTGTGCCGGGCAGACGACCGCCAGGCGCTGATCGACTACCTGGTCGAGCATTACGACGGCCTGCGCGCCATCATCCATAACGCGTCGTTGTGGCTGGACGATGGCCTGGACAACCTCGAGACCATGTTCCGCCTGCATGTAGAGGCGCCCTACCACCTCAACCTGGCCTTGGGCGAAATGCTGGCCAAGCAGGACAAGGCCGACATCATTCACATCTGCGACGAAACCTCCTCGCGCGGCAGCAAGAGCCACATTGGCTATGCCGCCACCAAGGCCGCGCTGCAGAACATGGTGCTGTCGTTCGCTGAAAAATATGCGCCCAAGGTGCATGTGAACGGTATCCTTCCCGGGCTGCTGATCCTCAAGGAAGGGGGTGACGAAGCCTACCGCCAGCACACCTTGAAAAAGGCCCTGCTGGAGTTCGAACCCGGCGCCGGGCCACTGATCGAGACGGTCAAGTACCTGCTCGCCAGCCAGTACAGCACCGGCAGCCAGGTGGTCATCAATGGTGGCCGCCACCTGAAGAACCGCATGACGTGAGAGCCCACATGACCCCACAGCAACAGCTTGAACTCGAAGCCGCCGCGTTCCGGCGCCTGGTCGACCATTTGCAGAAACGCACCGACGTGCAGAACATCGACCTGATGAACCTGTCCGGCTTCTGCCGCAACTGCCTGTCCAAGTGGTACAAGGCTGCGGCTGACGAGCGTGAGCTCGACCTGAGCCTGGATGACGCCCGCGAAGCGGTGTACGGCATGCCTTATGCCCAGTGGAAAGCCCAATACCAGAAAGAAGCCAGCGCCGAGCAGCAAGCGGCGTTCGAAAAAGGAAAACCTCGTGACTGATCTAGATACCCTGCGCGCCAGCCTGGCCAGCGGCCAACATGCCTTTGCCGACACCCTGGCGTTCATTGCCGAGCACTACAGCTATCAGCCGCAGGCGTTCAACAATGGTGGTGTCGAGAATGCCGCCGGGCAGAACGAAGGTTCGTGCAAAACCTTGGGCCTGGCAGTGCTTGAAGGGCTGAGCGATCAGGAAGCGTTGCTGGCTTTCGGCGAGCACTACCGGGATGTGCTGGCCACGCCTGAGGGCAGTGACCATGGCAATATCCGGGCGCTGATCAAGCACGGCCTGGCCGGTGTGACGTTCGCTGCGCCGCCACTGTCGCGCAAGGCTTGAGATTGCCGGGGCTGCTTTGCAGCCCATCGCCGGCAAGCCAGCCCCGACACAGGCCTTGAAGGCACCGCTGTCGAAATGGGAGCTGGCGTGCCAGCGATGAGGCCAGTACGGTGTGAAATTACAGCTCGACGCAGTCGAACTTCACATCGGTGGCTACGTCTTCGTCGTAGTTGACGTCAGCGCGCTCAAAGCCGAACAGGTTGAGGAACTGCTTCTTGTAACCGGCGTAGTCGGTCAGCTGGAACAGGTTCTCGGTGGTCACCTGTGGCCACATGGCCTTGCAGGCATCCTGCACATCGTCGCGCAGTTCCCAGTCGTCCAGGCGCAGGCGGGCCTTCTCGTCCACTTCGGCCGGGGCGCCATCGGCACGGTACATGCGGTCGCGGAACATGCGGTCCAGTTGGTCCTGGGTACCCTCGTGCACACCCTTTTCCTGCATGATCTTGAAGACCATCGACAGGTACAGCGGCATCACCGGAATGGCCGAGCTGGCCTGGGTCACCACCGACTTCAACACCGCCACGTTGGCGCCGCCTTTCACTTCAGCGGCCAGCTTCTTGTCCAGGCGCAGCGCGGTTTCATCCAGGTCCTGCTTGGCCTGGCCCAGGGCGCCGTGCCAGTAGATTGGCCAGGTGATCTCGGTGCCGATGTAGCTGAAGGCCACGGTACGCGCACCCTCGGCCAGTACGTCGGCGCCCGCCAGGGCGTCGATCCACAGTTGCCAGTCCTGGCCACCCATGACGGTAACGGTGTCGGCGATTTCCTGCTCGGTGGCCGGCTCGATGCTGGCCTCGATGATGGTGTCCTTGTTGGTGTCGATGGCAGTCGACTTGTACGGCTGGCCGATCGGCTTGAGTGCCGAGCGGATCACTTCACCGGTCTGCGGCAGCTTGCGCACCGGCGAGGCCAGCGAGTAAATGACCAGGTCGACCTTGCCACCCATTTCGTTCTTGATCAGCTCGATGACCTTGGCGCGGGCTTCGTCGGAGAAGGCGTCACCGTTGATCGACTTGCTGTACAGGCCCTCGGCCTTGGCGAACTTGTCGAAAGCCGCAGCGTTATACCAGCCAGCGGTGCCGGCCTTGGTTTCGGTGCCTGGCTTTTCGAAGAATACGCCCAGGGTGTCAGCCTTGAAGCCGAACGCTGCAGTAATGCGTGCTGCCAGGCCATAGCCACTGGAAGCACCGATGACCAGGACCTTCTTCGGACCATCCTCGCGCACGCCCAGCTTGCGGGTGGCTTCGATCTGGTCACGGACGTTGAGCTCGCAGCCCTTCGGGTGAGTCGTGGTGCAGATGAAACCGCGAACCTTAGGATGAATGATGGCCAATGTCTGTACCTCGTCAGGTTTATGCTGGGGAAGCGCCACATGGGCGTTTCCTGTTGATCAGAGGGTGAGACTACCCCCGCAGGTTATCCGACACATATTACGGGGTGATCCGGGCGATGCAAAACCGGGGTGGACCGCTGCGCGGCCATTCATTTGCTTTTCACATCAATCTCAAAGAAAAACAAACTTAACAAATGAGCCCAGGGCACCGATGCTTGAAGCCTTACGCCCACCGCACGGAGAACAACAATATGAACGACGTGGTCATCGTCGCCGCAACCCGTACCGCCATTGGCAGCTTCCAGGGTGCCCTGGCCAGCGTGCCTGCGGTTGACCTCGGCGCCGCCGTGATCAAGCGCCTGCTGGAGCAGACCGGGCTGGACCCGGCGCAGGTCGACGAAGTCATCCTCGGCCAGGTGCTGACCGCCGGCGCCGGGCAGAACCCGGCGCGCCAGGCCGCGATCAAGGCCGGCCTGCCCTTCAGCGTACCGGCGCTGACCCTGAACAAGGTCTGCGGCTCGGGCCTTAAAGCCCTGCACCTGGCGGCCCAGGCCATCCGCTGCGGTGACGCCGAGGTGGTGATTGCCGGTGGCCAGGAGAACATGAGCCTGGCCCCCTATGTGATGCCCTCGGCCCGCACCGGCCAGCGCATGGGCCATGGCCAGCTGATCGACAGCATGATCACCGATGGCCTGTGGGATGCCTTCAACGACTACCACATGGGCATCACTGCCGAAAATCTGGTGGACGAGTACGGCCTCAGCCGTGAACAGCAGGATGCCTTTGCCGCCGAGTCGCAACGCAAGGCACTCGCTGCCATCGAGGCCGGCCGCTTCGATGCGGAGATCACCCCTGTGGTGCTGCCGCAGAAGAAGGGCGAGCCGAAAGTGTTCGCCCGTGATGAGCAGCCGCGCCCGGACACCACTGCCGAGTCGCTGGGCAAGCTGCGCGCAGCGTTCAAGAAAGACGGTAGCGTCACCGCTGGCAATGCCTCCAGCCTGAACGACGGCGCTGCCGCCGTACTGCTGATGAGCGCCACCAAAGCCGAGGCCCTGGGCCTGCCGGTGCTGGCGAAGATCGCCGCTTATGCCAGTGCCGGGGTAGACCCGGCGATCATGGGCATCGGCCCGGTTGCGGCGACGCGGCGCTGCCTGGACAAGGCCGGCTGGCAGCTGAGCGAACTGGACCTGATCGAAGCCAACGAAGCCTTTGCTGCACAGGCACTGGCCGTGGGCAAGGCGCTGGAGTGGGATGCGGCACGGGTCAATGTGAACGGTGGGGCGATTGCCCTGGGCCACCCGATTGGTGCGTCCGGCTGCCGGGTGTTGGTGACCTTGTTGCACGAGATGATCAAGCGCGATGCCCACAAAGGCCTGGCGACCTTGTGCATTGGCGGTGGCCAAGGTGTTGCACTGGCTATCGAACGTTGAGCGGCGTTTGAGTTGAACAGGCCGGCACAAGCAGCAGATGATCAAGCCGCGACTCGGTACTGCTCCAGCGAGGCGGCCAGCGCAGCCACTTCGCGGCACTTCCTCACAGCCACCTCTACGGTGCCATGCGCCAACGAACAGGCCGGCGCCAGCCACAGCCGCGCCCCCAGGCGCTCATGGGCGTCTTGCAACAGCCCCAGGGCATTGTCCGACTCGCAAGGCGCGCCATCGCGGCCATCAACCAGGCCCAGCGACAGCACTTTATAGGCCGGCAGGCGGTCAAGGATGGCCTGATACTGTGCCGGCGCCTGCACCAGATCGATGTGCAGGCCATCGACTGGCAGGTTGGCGGCCAGGCCAAGGTTGCCATCCAGGCCACCGGCGTACGTGGCAATCAACTTCTTCAATGGTGCACGCTGCAGGATGTTGTAGACGCGTTCGAAGGCGTTTTTCCAGTCCTGTGGCAGGTCGTGGGCGAGGATCGGTTCGTCGATCTGGACCCATTCGGCGCCCAGCGCAGCCAAGCGGTTGAGGGCCTGATCATACAAGGGCAGCAGGCGATCGAGCAGTTCCAGCTTGTCGAAGTCGGCGTTGCGGGCCTGGCCCTGCCACAGGTAGGTCAACGGGCCAATCACGACAGGCTTGATGGCATGGCCCAGCGCGTTGGCATGCTCCACCTCTTTGAACAAGGGTTCCCAGTTGAGGGCAAACGGCTGGTCATCGGTACCCGGCAGCTGGCCACATTGGCCGGTTTCGCCGACGGGCAGCAGTTCGATACCGGCGTCTATCTGCACTTGCCAGTGGCGGGCCCGCAGTTCGCGGTCGCCGCCAATGTGTGGAAAGCCCAGGTTGTGTGCCAGTGCCATGTGTCGCCCCTCAGCATGCTCAAATTGATGAGGGGATTTTCCAGTGGATCGTGGTGTTGAGACAAACTCATAAAATTTGAGATGAACCCAAGAAATTCTCATGATCCCGAATGCGCAGAAGTCGCCCCATGTCTTGTTCAGAGCACCAGCGTGCGCATCCGGACATGACCTCCTGCGCCTTCTGCCGCACAATGCCACCCTGACCACACCAGGTGCCCGGCCTCATGAGCCTGCTGAAAACCGCGCTGCGTGAACACCATTTCGTCTGTGTCATGGAGTTTGTGCCCAAAGCCTCTGCAGAACGCTTCGCTGCGATGCAAGCGATCATGGACCGTGCGCAGCTGTGCGGCTGGCCAATGACCGTGGCCATCGGCGACCGCGTCGGCAGCCCGCTGGACATGTCGCCGCTGGACGCCCTGGCCTCGTTCGACCGCCCGGTGCCGGCCCTGCCGCATTTCTCCGGCAAGGACCGCGAACGCCACCACTTGCTCGCACAATTGCAGCGCATGGAGGCGGCCGGCCTCGACCAGTTGCTGCTGCTGACCGGTGACCGTTTGCCTGGGCATGAACCCGGCCAGCGCCCGGTGCGCTACCTGGAGTCGGTGGCCGCGCTGCAGATTGCCCGCCAGGCCTGCCCGCACTGGTTGCTGGGCGCGGCGCTGAACCCATTCAAGTACCACGAGGAAGAAGGCGGCGCGCAGTACTTCAAGGCCGAGAAAAAACTGGCTGCGGGGGCCGACTTCCTCACCTTGCAACTGGGCTTCGACGCAGCCAAACACCAGGAAGCCATGCACTGGATGCGCCGCCAGGCCGCGCCCAAACCCATGCTGGCCTGCCTGATGAGCCTCACCCATGGCCGTGCAGCGATGCTCGACCACGTCGCCGGCGTGACCGTTACCCCCTCCATGCGCGAGATGCTCGAGGCGGAAACGGCGCAGTCCAAGGCTTTTGCCCAGTCGCGCAGCGTTGACCGCCTTGCCTTGCAGATCATCGGAACGAAGCTGATGGGTTACGCGGGCGTGCACCTGTCGGGCATTCATGACCTGAAGCAGCTGCTTGCCCTTGAAGCGCGACTGGCGTACTGGCAAACGCACGTCCACACCCTGGAGCAATGGGCGCCCGCCTGGCAAGCCAGTTGGCAAATGCCGGGGCTGCCGGCAGTCACCTTCCATCCCCCCCAGGCCAACTGGCGCCAGGGCGAATCAAGGGTCGATGCCTCGTTCAAGGAAAAAGCCCGCTACCACCTGATGCATGGCATGCATGGGCTGCTGTTCAGCCGCCGCAACAGCCTGAGCAAGGCGTTTGGCTGGGCGGTGCGCCAGCCACTGTGGACCACCCGCCTTGGCGCACAGGTGCTGCACACCCTGGAGCGCAGTGTTAAGCGCCCGTTGGTTGGCTGTGATACCTGCGGCCGCTGCCGCCTGGAAGACACCTTGTACACCTGCCCGGAAACCTGCCCCAAGGGCCTGGCCAATGGCCCCTGTGGGGGCACCGCGCTCAACCGCTGCGAGTTCGGCGACCGCGAGTGCATCCACAGCATCAAGTACCGCACGGCCAAGGCCGTGGGGCAAACCGCCGTGCTGAGGGAGCGGCTGATCCCCTGCATCGAGGAGCAAACGCGCCACCGCAGCTCGTGGCCGCAGTGGTTCGCGCCACCCACACCACGCCGGGTCAGCCCTCAGCCAGCGCCTCGAACCCAGCCCGAATCGTAGCCTCGGGCAGGTCATCGGCAATGAAGACCATCACGCTTTCGCGGGTTTCGCCTTCGGCCCACTCGGCGTCCCAGTCGAAGCCATACAGCTTGAGTACACCCTGAAACACCAGCTTGCGGTCCTCGCCGGCAATGTTCAGCACGCCCTTGTAACGCAGCAGCTGCTTGCCATGGGTTTCCAGCAGGTCGTTCATGAAGCCGCTGAGGCGGTCGATATCCAGCGCGGCTTCGGTACGCAGCACCAGGGTGCCGATACGGTCGGGGGTGGCTGGCTTGAGCACCGGGCGCAGCGAGGGTTTCAGGTTTGCGCCCAGGTCGGGGTTGAGGTTGAAGCCGCGCACGTCCAGCAACTCTGCCAGGTCGATGCAACCGTGCTCGACCACTCGGATCGCCGCCCGCCCGTTGATACGGGCCAGGCGTTCGCGCAGGGCCTGGACCGCAGCCGGCTCGACGAGGTCGGTCTTGCTCAGCAACAGGCGATCGGCAAAGCCAACCTGGGCCTGGGCGATGGTCTGGGTCAAATGCAACTCGGCATGCTTGGCATCGACCAGGGTGATGATGCCGTCGAGGATGTAGCGCTCGCGCAGTTCCTCGTCGATGAAGAAGGTTTGCGCCACCGGCGCCGGGTCGGCCAGGCCGGTGCATTCGATCACCAGGCGGTCGAAGGCGATTTCGCCGGCATCCAGGCGCTCGAGCAGCAGGTACAAGGCGCGGGTCAGGTCACCGTGAATGCTGCAGCACACACAGCCGTTGGCCAGGGTCATCACCTGCACCGGCTGGTCGCCCAGCAACTGGCTGTCGATGCCGGCGTCACTGAATTCGTTTTCGATCACCGCCAGCTTCAGACCATGCTCGGCCTTGAGCATGTGTTTGAGCAAGGTGGTCTTACCGGCACCGAGGAAGCCGGTGAGGATGGTTACGGGAATGGGCGTCTGCACGCAGAACATCTCCTGTGCGGAAAAAACACTGGCCCGATCGCCGGCAAGCCAGCTCCCACAGGTACCGCGCAAACCTTGACGCCTGGGCAGTACCTGAAAGAGCGCCCCAAAGGCACCGCACAAACCTTGAGGCCTGTGAAGTGCCTGTGGGAGCTGGCTTGCCAGCGATGAGGCCGGTACAGGTTAACGCTTGAGGCTCAACAGCACTTGGGCCCGGACTTGCCGCCATAACGTGCTTCCTGACGTTCGCGGAAGAACTGCTCATACGTCATGACCGGCTTGTCCGGGTGTGTCTTGTGCATGTGCTCGACATAGTTGTCGTAGTCGGGCATGCCGACCATCAGGCGGGCGGCCTGCCCCAGGTACTTACCCAGTCGACCCAGGTCGTTGAACATGACAGCGGTCCTCTCAAGCGTCAGGCAGTGCCTGGAACGGGGTTTCCTTGTCGCTGCGTTCTTTGCGGCCGAGGGCGGCGTAGCCGACCTTGATGGCAAAGAACAGCACACTGAACACCACCAGCAGGAACAGAATGGTCAGGCCGGCGTTGGTATAGGCGTTGAAGATCACGTGTTGCATCTGCCCGATGTCCTTGGCCGGGGCCAGAACCTGGCCGGCGTCCAGGGCGGTGCTGTATTTCTTGGCCAGGGCCAGGAAACCTACAGCCGGGTTCGGGTCGAACAGCTTGATCAGGCCCGCCGCCGTGGTGCAGATCAGCAGCCAGGCCGCCGGCAGCAGGGTGACCCAGATGTAGCGCTCGCGCTTCATCTTGATCAGGACCACAGTGCCCAGCATCAGGGCAATACCCGCCAGCATCTGGTTGGAGATACCGAACAGCGGCCACAGGGTGTTGATGCCGCCCAGCGGGTCGATCACGCCCTGGTACAGCAGGTAACCCCACAACGCTACACAACCGCCGGTGGCCAGCAGGTTGGCACCCCACGACTCGGTGCGTTTCAGGGCTGGTACGAAGCTGCCCAGCAGGTCTTGCAGCATGAAGCGCCCGGCACGGGTACCGGCGTCGACCGCGGTGAGGATGAACAGCGCCTCGAACAGGATCGCGAAGTGGTACCAGAACGCCATGGTGTTTTCACCCGGCAGCACCTGGTGCAGGATTTGCGCGATACCTACCGCCAGCGTGGGTGCACCCCCGGCACGGGCCAGGATGGTGTGCTCGCCAATGTCGCGGGCCACCGCCTCCAGTTGTTCGGGCGTAATCAGGAAGCCCCAGCTGCTCACGGTCTGCGCGACCGACGCCACATCGGCGCCGACCACGGCTGCCGGGCTGTTCATGGCGAAGTACACGCCTGGTTCGATCACCGACGCAGCCACCATGGCCATGATGGCCACGAACGACTCCATCAGCATGCCGCCATAGCCGATGTAGCGGGCGTTGGTTTCGTTATCCAGCAGCTTGGGCGTAGTGCCCGAGGAGATCAGCGCGTGGAAGCCAGACACCGCACCACAGGCAATGGTGATGAACAGGAACGGGAACAGGGTGCCCTTCCATACAGGGCCCGTGCCATCGGTGAACTGTGTCAGCGCCGGCATTTTCAGCTCGGGCATGGTCACCAGGATGCCGATGGCCAGGGCGATGATGGTACCGATCTTGAGGAAGGTCGACAGGTAGTCGCGCGGCGCCAGCACCAGCCACACCGGCAGCACCGCAGCCACGAAACCGTAACCGACCAGCATCCAGGTGATCTGCACGCCGGTGAAGGTGAACGCCGGGCCCCATACCGGATCGGCCGCAATCTGGCCCCCCAGCCAGATCGAGGCCAACAGCAGCACCACGCCGATGATCGAGATTTCACCAATGTGGCCCGGGCGGATGTAGCGCATGTAAATGCCCATGAACATCGCGATCGGGATGGTCGCCATTACCGTGAACATGCCCCATGGGCTTTCGGCCAGGGCCTTGACCACGATCAGCGCCAGCACCGCCAGGATGATGATCATGATCAGGAAGCAGCCGAACAGGGCGATGGTGCCCGGAATGCGGCCCATTTCCTCGCGCACCATGTCGCCCAGCGAGCGGCCATTGCGGCGGGTAGACAGGAACAGGACCATGAAGTCCTGCACTGCACCGGCCAGCACCACACCGGCAATCAGCCACAGCGTGCCGGGCAGGTAGCCCATTTGCGCGGCGAGCACCGGGCCCACCAGTGGGCCGGCGCCGGCGATGGCGGCGAAGTGGTGGCCGAACAGAATGTGTTTGTTGGTCGGAACGTAGTCCAGGCCGTCGTTGTTGAGCACCGCCGGGGTGGCACGGCGCGGGTCGAGTTGCATCACTTTGGTGGCGATGAACAGGCTGTAGTAGCGATAGGCGACCAGGTAGATGGCCACTGCCGCGACCACGATCCACAAGGCATTGATCGCCTCACCGCGACGCAGGGCAACGACACCCAGCGCGCAGGCCCCTATGACTGCCAGCGCCAGCCACGGTATGTGGCGTAGCAGGCTATTATTGTTGTTCATGGTTAGCTTCCAGCTGTTGGATTGGAAAGACCGCCCACCGAGTCTAGGGCGAGTCAGGCGGCATTGCCACACTTGCTTTGGTCTAGAGCCTCTGCGGCCAGATTGCAGTACCTGATGCACAAACCCTTCATCACCCTGATCAGGATGCCACCCGAGGGCCTTACCCATGAGCGATCACGACGAACGTAGGCGTTTCCAGCGAATCTGCTTCGACGCCCCTACCGAACTTCACCAAGGCTCCCGATGCTGGTCGCCCAAGCTGCTGGACATTTCGCTCAAGGGGCTGCTGGTGGAACGCCCGCAGCAATGGGATGCCGACCTGAGCCAGAACTTCGACGCAATCATCACGCTGGACGAGCAAACGCAGGTGACCATGCAGGTCGAACTGCGCCACGAGGAACCGGCCCGGCTTGGTTTCATCTGCCTGTACATCGATGTCGAATCGATGACCCATCTGCACCGTCTTGTGGAATTGAACCTGGGTGACGGCACCAGAATGATGCGTGAGCTGCGCGAATTGATCGAAGAATGAAATCTCTTAGCTAGCTAAGGGCCTTCCCACTTTGTGTTTCCTGTCTACTCAGACAGCTTTAGGGCTGGGTAGCAGGACTTTGTACACACGCCTCTAGTACAGCTTTAGACAAGTTGGTACGGCTCATGCATTGGGTTTTAACACACCCTGATGCCGCACTTGTGCGCGCTCCGATCAAAATATTGTATACAATTCTTGTGGCAATCAATCACGGGAAGTGTCTACAGTAGCGCCACAACAATAAACAGAGAGCCTGCTCCATGACTACGTCCCCTAGCACGTCTCCCGCTCAACGCCCCGAGGACGAAAACCTCGGGCTGGGCGCCAACCTGGCCTATGGTCTGCAACACGTGTTGACCATGTACGGGGGGATCGTCGCGGTGCCCCTGATCCTGGGGCAGGCCGCTGGCCTGAACGGTGGCGAAATCGGCATGCTGATCGCCGCCTCGCTGTTTGCCGGTGGCCTGGCCACCCTGCTGCAGACGTTGGGTCTGCCGTTCTTCGGCTGCCAGCTACCGCTGGTGCAGGGCGTGTCGTTCGCCGGCGTGGCGACCATGGGCGCCATTCTCAGCAGCGAAGGTGGCGGTGGCTTGCCGGGGGTGCTCGGTGCGGTCATGGCGGCATCACTGATCGGCTTTCTGATCACCCCGGTGTTCTCACGCATTACCAAGTTCTTCCCGCCCTTGGTGACCGGTATCGTCATCACCACCATCGGCCTGACCCTGATGCCGGTCGCCGCGCGCTGGGTAATGGGCGGCAACAGCGCTTCGCCCGAGTTCGGCAGCGTGGCCAATATCGGCCTGGCGGCGCTGACCTTTGCCATTGTGCTGCTGCTGAGCAAACTGGGTAGCGCGAGCATCTCGCGGCTGTCGATCCTGCTGGCCATGGTGGTCGGCACTTTGATCGCCTGGGCGCTGGGCATGGCCGACTTCAGCAAGGTCACCGAAGGCCCGATGTTCGCCTTCCCCACGCCGTTCCATTTCGGCATGCCCGAGTTTCACATCGCGGCCATCCTGTCGATGTGCATCGTCATCATGGTGACCCTGGTGGAAACCTCGGCCGACATCCTTGCCGTGGGCGAGATCATCGATACCAAGGTCGACTCCAAGCGCCTGGGCAACGGCCTGCGTGCCGACATGGCGTCGAGCATTCTGGCGCCGATCTTCGGCTCGTTCACGCAAAGCGCATTCGCCCAGAACGTCGGCCTGGTGGCCGTTACCGGCGTGAAGAGCCGTTATGTGGTGGCTACCGGTGGCCTGATCCTGGTGGTTCTCGGCCTGCTGCCGATCATGGGCCGGGTCATTGCCGCCGTCCCTACCCCGGTACTGGGCGGTGCAGGCATCGTGCTGTTCGGCACCGTGGCGGCCAGTGGTATCCGCACCTTGTCCAAGGTCAGCTACAAGAACAACGTGAACCTGATCATCGTCGCGGCCTCGCTGGGCTTCGGCATGATCCCGATTGCCGCGCCGACCTTCTACCACCACTTCCCGAACTGGTTCGAGACCATCTTCCACTCGGGCATCAGCTCGGCGGCGATCATGGCCATCCTGCTGAACCTGATCTTCAACCACTTCACCACCGGCAACTCGGAAAACCAGTCGGTGTTCGCTGCGGCCTACGAGCGCACCATCCAGTATTCGGACATTTCCGCACTGCGCGATGGCGACTACTTCAAGGATGGCAAGTTGTTCGATGCCGAGGGTAACGAGGTGCCGATGCTGGAGCTGGACGAGCATGGCAATGAAACGGTCAGACGCCCTGCGGCGGTGGCCGAGCATTGAGGGTTGCCTGAGCGGTGAGGTGGGGGGGGGGCCGATGCGCATCATCGGCCCCCTTTTTCGTTTGCCTGTGCTGACCCTGTCGCCGGCAAGCCAGCGCCCACAGGGATCGCATCAGGGCTCACGGGTGTTTGCCACAAGATGGGCAGAACCTGTGGGAGATTCTATG
>NZ_BLJG01000029.1 GCF_009932375.1 Pseudomonas juntendi | reverse complement strand
TAGGGCCAGACCTGCAAAATGAGTTCGATTACCGAACACCAACCAAACTTGGCGTGTCCGCTATCCGCCCACCCAATCCCAACGCCGCATTGCCCAACCCCCGCCTTTTTGCTTAAGTGTGCTCATCCACCGGCTGTCGCCTGCCCCCGCGACCTGCAACCGGCCCGATAGAATGACCGTGACGACCGCAACCACAGCCCCACAAGGCCGTAGGAAGCGGCGACCAGAACAATAACGACGCCGAGTGCCTTGCCTATGGAAAACCGCCTGCTGAGCGAGCGCAGTAGCGTGTTTCACCACGCCGACCCGTATGCTGTGTCCGATTATGTCAACCAGCATGTCGGCCAGCATTGCATCGGCCTGTCGCGCACCACCCACCCCCAGGCCAGCCTCAGCCATCGCAAATTCGCCGAACTCGATCTGTGCCGCATCAGCTACGGCGGCAGCGTGCGGGTGACCTCGCCAGCCCTGGAAACCATCTACCACCTGCAGGTGCTGCTTAACGGCAACTGCCTGTGGCGCGGACACAAGGGTGAGCAGCATCTGGTACCGGGCGAACTGCTGCTGATCAACCCTGACGACCCGGTTGACCTGACCTATTCGCAAGACTGCGAAAAATTCATTCTCAAGGTGCCTGCGCGTTTGCTCGATTCAATCTGCGATGAACAGCGCTGGCACCGCCCCGACGGCGGCGTGCGCTTTTTGCGTAACCATTATCGGCTGGATGAACTGGATGGCTTCGTCAACCTGCTGGCAATGGTTTGCCATGAGGCGGAGGTGAGCGATTCGCTGCCGCGGGTGCAGGGCCATTACAGCCAGATCGTCGCCAGCAAGCTGCTGACCCTGATGAACACCAATCTCCGCCGCGAGAGCCTGGGCTCGCCGGGCGCGAGCCTTGAGCGGATCATCGACCACATCGACCGTAACCTGAAAGTTGAACTGACCGCCGAAGCACTGGCAGAGCAGGCGTGCATGAGCCTGCGTTCGTTGTATGCCTTGTTTGAACGGCACTTGCAGACCACGCCGAAGCACTATGTACGCCAGCGCAAGCTGGAGCAGGTGCATGCCTGCCTGAGCGATGCCAGTTGTTCGGTACGCAGTGTGACCGAACTGGCCATGGACTATGGCTTTCTGCACCTGGGGCGGTTCTCCGAGGTGTATCGGCAGCAGTTTGGCGAGTTGCCCTCGGAAACCTTGCGTAATCGGCGCTGAACGACACCGGCCTCTTCGCGGGCGCGCCCGCTCCCACAGGAATTCCTGACCTTTGAGGGATACACAGTACCTGTGGGAGCGGGCGTGCCCGCGAAGAGGCCCTTGAACCTTTCACATCCACCTGCACAAAACGGATAGCACCCCGCACAAACCGGATATTGCCGCCCCATACCAATCCCTAACCTGACCAGGTCTAAACAATAACAAGGGAGACCCTGGCCATGTCCCTGGGATTCGACTACCTCGATGCCATGCTCGAGGACGACCGTGAAAAGGGCATCTACCGCTGCAAGCGCGAGATGTTCACTGACCCTCGCCTGTTCGACCTGGAGATGAAACACATCTTCGAGGGCAACTGGATTTACCTGGCCCACGAAAGCCAGGTCTCCGAGAACAACGACTTCCTCACCCTGACCATGGGGCGCCAGCCGATCTTCATCGCGCGCAACAAGGACGGTGAGCTCAACGCCTTCCTCAACGCCTGCAGCCACCGCGGTGCCATGCTCTGCCGGCACAAGCGCGGCAACCGTTCCAGCTACACCTGCCCGTTCCACGGCTGGACCTTCAACAACAGCGGCAAGCTGCTCAAGGTAAAAGACCCGAGCAATGCCGGCTACCCCGACAGCTTCAACTGCGAGGGCTCCCACGACCTGACCAAGGTGGCGCGCTTCGAGTCGTACCGCGGCTTCCTGTTCGGCAGCCTGAATGCCGACGTCAAGCCGCTGGTCGAGCACCTGGGCGAGTCGGCGAAGATCATCGACATGATCGTCGACCAGTCGCCGGAAGGCCTGGAAGTGCTGCGCGGTGCCAGCTCGTACATTTATGAAGGCAACTGGAAGCTCACTGCTGAAAACGGTGCCGACGGCTACCACGTTAGCTCCGTGCACTGGAACTACGCTGCCACCCAGAACCAGCGCAAGCAGCGCGAGGCCGGTGACGCGATCAAGACCATGAGCGCTGGCGCCTGGGCCAAGCAGGGCGGTGGCTTCTATTCCTTCGAGCACGGCCACCTGCTGCTGTGGACCCGCTGGGCCAACCCCGAGGACCGCCCCGCCTACGAGCGCCGTGAGCAGTTGGCGGCCGACTTCGGCCAGGCCCGGGCCGACTGGATGATCGAGAACTCGCGCAACCTGTGCCTGTACCCGAACGTGTACCTGATGGACCAGTTCAGCTCGCAGATCCGCGTTGCCCGGCCGATTTCGGTGAACAAGACCGAAATCACCATCTATTGCATCGCGCCGAAAGGCGAGAGCGCCGAGGCGCGGGCCAAGCGTATCCGCCAGTACGAAGACTTCTTCAACGTCAGCGGCATGGCCACCCCGGACGACCTGGAAGAGTTCCGCTCGTGCCAGACTGGCTATGGCCGCGGTACTGGCTGGAACGACATGTCCCGCGGTGCGGCGCACTGGGTGGAAGGCGCCGATGCGGCGGCCAAAGAGATCGAACTGCAGCCGCTACTGTCTGGCGTGCGCACCGAGGACGAAGGCCTGTTCGTGCTGCAGCACAAGTATTGGCAGGCCACCATGGTCCGCGCCCTCAAGCACGAACAACACTTGATCCCCGTGGAGGCCGTGCAATGAGCCTGCATGAAACCGTGCGCGATTTCCTTTACCGCGAGGCGCGCTACCTGGACGATGCCCAGTGGGACCAATGGCTGGAACTGTACGCCAGCGACGTCAGCTTCTGGATGCCGAGCTGGGACGATGACGACAGCCTGACCGAAGACCCACAAAGCGAAATCTCGCTGATCTGGTACGGCAACCGTGGTGGCCTGGAAGACCGCATATTCCGCATCAAGACCGAGCGCTCCAGTGCGACCGTCCCTGATACCCGCACCTCGCACAACATCAGCAACATCGAGATCGTGGAACAGGGCGAGGGCAGCTGCAAGGTGCGCTTCAACTGGCACACGCTGAGCTTCCGCTACAAGACCACCGACAGTTACTTTGGCACCAGTTTCTACACCCTCGACCTGCGCGGTGAGCAGCCGCTGATCAAGGCGAAAAAGGTCGTGCTGAAGAACGACTATGTGCGCCAGGTCATCGACATCTACCACATCTGATACAGGGTTTTGCGAGCACTGCCCGGTGCGTTTTGCGACGCGCCGTGGGTCGGCTCGCCCGCGAGGTGCAACATGAGCTACCAGATCGCACTGAATTTCGAAGACGGGGTCACCCGCTTCATTGAGGCCACGGGCCACGAGACCGTGGCCGACGCTGCCTATCGCCAGGGCATGAATATCCCGCTCGACTGTCGCGACGGCGCCTGCGGCACCTGCAAGTGCAAGGCCGAGTCCGGGCGTTACGACCTGGGCGACAACTTTATCGAAGATGCCTTGAGCGAAGACGAAATCGCCGAAGGCTTCGTGCTGACCTGCCAGATGCGCGCCGAAAGCGACTGCGTGATTCACATTCCGGTGTCGTCGCAGCTGTGCAAGACCGAACAGGGCAGTTTCGAGGCGGCCATCAGCGATGTGCGCCAATTGTCGGCCAGCACCATTGCCCTGTCGATCAAGGGCGAAGCGCTGAGCCGCCTGGCGTTCCTGCCAGGGCAGTACGTGAACCTGAAGGTGCCGGGCAGCGAGCAGAGCCGCGCCTACTCGTTCAGCTCGTTGCAGAAGGACGGCGAAGTCAGCTTTCTGATCCGCAACGTGCCGGGCGGCCTGATGAGCAGCTTCCTGACCAACCTGGCGAAGGCCGGCGACAGCATGAGCCTGACCGGGCCGTTGGGCAGCTTCTACCTGCGCCCGATTCGGCGCCCGCTGTTGCTGCTGGCCGGCGGTACCGGCCTGGCGCCATTCACCGCGATGCTGGAAAAGATCGCCGAGCAGGGCAGTGAACACCCGCTGCACCTGATCTATGGCGTGACCAACGACTTCGACCTGGTCGAGCTCGACCGCCTGCAAGCACTGGCTGCACGCATCCCCAACTTCACCTACAGCGCCTGCGTGACCAACCCGGACAGCCAATACCCGCACAAGGGCTACGTGACCCAGCACATCGAGCCGGGCCACCTCAACGATGGCGATGTGGATGTGTACCTGTGCGGGCCACCGCCGATGGTCGAAGCGGTCAGCCAGTACGTGCGTGAGCAGGGCATTACCCCGGCCAACTTCTACTACGAAAAGTTCGCGGCGGCGGCCTGATTACCTTTACCCCGAGCATGACACCGCCCCCTGTAGGAGCGGGTTTACCCGCGAAGAGGCCAGCAGGTACAGCAACGTTGCCTGGTCGGACGCATTCGCGGGTAAACCCGCTCCTACGGGGACCGCGGGGAAGCGGAGATTTGAACATGAACAAAAGATTCGAAGGCAAGGTTGCCCTGGTCACCGGCGCCGCCCAAGGCATTGGTCGTGGCGTGTGTTGGCGGCTCAAGGCCGAGGGGGCGCAAGTGGTGGCGGTAGACCGCTCCGAACTGGTCCACGAACTGGCCGGCGAGGGGGTGCTGACCCTGACCGCCGACCTTGAACGGCACGCCGACTGCGTCCGGGTCATGGCCAGCGCAGTAGCAACGTTCAGCCGCCTCGACATACTGGTCAACAATGTGGGCGGTACCATTTGGGCCAAGCCTTTCGAGCACTACGCGGCCGAAGAGATAGAAGCCGAAGTGCGCCGCTCGCTGTTCCCCACCCTGTGGTGCTGCCACGCCGCACTGCCGTACATGCTCGAATGCGGCAGTGGGGTCATTGTCAATGTCTCGTCGGTCGCCACGCGGGGCGTGAACCGGGTGCCGTATGGTGCGGCCAAGGGTGGGGTCAATGCGCTGACTGCTTGCCTGGCCTTCGAAACCGCTGGCCGTGGCATCCGCGTCAACGCCACCGCGCCGGGTGGCACCGAAGCGCCGCCGCGGCGGGTACCGCGCAACACCGCCGAGCAAACCGAGCAGGAGAGGCGCTGGTACCAGCAAATTGTCGACCAGACCCTCGACAGCAGCCTGATGCACCGCTACGGCAGCATCGACGAGCAGGTCGGGGCAATTCTGTTCCTGGCCAGCGATGAAGCGTCATACATCACCGGCGTGACCCTGCCGGTAGGGGGCGGCGACCTCGGCTGAACCGCCCGGTCTTGCGGCGTTGCATCTGGCAACAAGGCGGGGAATTGCCTAGCGGCCCTGGTTGAGGGTAGTTTCCCGTCACCACCTGCCAGGAATGCTCCCTTGGACTCGATTACCCAAGCTGTACTCGGCGCCGCCCTGCAGGGTGCCGTGCTGGGCCGCCTGCAAGGCCGCCGCGCGCTGTTGTATGGCGCGGCGTTGGGCACGCTGCCGGACCTCGACGTGATCATCCGCTACGCCGACCCGGTGTCGCAGATGACTTACCACCGCGGCTTCTCCCACTCGCTGTTCGTGCTCACCGGGCTGGCCTTGCTGCTGGCCTGGCTGGTCAACAAGTGCTGGCCCGACAAAGGCTATACCTTGAACAGGCTGTTCCTGGCGTTCTGGCTGGTGCTGATCACCCACCCATTGCTCGATGCCTTCACGGTCTATGGCACCCAGTTGTTCTGGCCTCTGCCAGTCACACCGCAAAGCTGGGCTGCGGTGTTCATCATCGACCCGGTGTATACCTTGCCCCTGGTGGCCGCCGTTATCTACGCGGCCGTGCGCGGAGTGACTGCCAGGGCCACGCGGCTGCTGACCCTGGCACTGGTGTTCAGCACGGCGTACCTCGGTTTCGGCCTTGCCGGGCGCATGGCCGCCGAGCAGCGCTTCCAGGCCGCACTGGACCAGCAAGGTATCGTCACCACTGAATTGCGGGCCGTGCCCATTGCCTTCAACAGCCTGGTCTGGCGAGTGTTGGCAAAAACGCCCGGGGGTGACTATTACGAGGGCATCAGCAGCGCCTTCGACCGGCAGGCGCCAGAAATGCAGCGCTTGCCGCGCAACACGCAGTTGGCGCAGGTGTTGGCCACCGATGAGCTGTATCAGCGTTTGCGCTGGTTCACCGATGACTGGTTGCGTTACGACCAGGTCGGCGACGTGCTGGTGGTCACGGACTTGCGCATGGGTATCCCGGGCAACTACAGCTTCCGTTTCCGCATGGCCCACCGGGACAGCCAGGGGCAGTGGGTGGTCGATGTGCCAGCGGCTTTCCAAACCGGGCCCGGGTCGATGTTCAACAGGCGCGACCTGGTGCTGATCTGGCGGCGTGTCTTGGAGCAGCAACCACCGCTGCCGTTGGCCCTGTGGACCGAGCGCTACCTGGGCCTCAGCCCTGCCGAACGCGAGCGCTGAGGGTTGCGCTCGGCGGGGCTGGACCTGGTCAAATGGACCGCCATGGCGACCATGGTCGCCGATCACCTGCGCTTTCTCTGGCCCACAGCCGATGGCCTGTTCGTGGTGGGTAGGCTGGCGTTCCCGTTGTTTTGCCTGGCCATTGCAGTGAATGTGCAGCGGGCCAGGGCAGGAGCTTTCAATACCATTGGCAATGTGCGCTACCTGGGGCTGATGCTGCTGTTCGCGGTGCTGTCGGAACCTGCATATCGCTGGCTGGATGGCGGCTCGCAGACATTGAACGTGATGCCGACGCTGGTATTGGGGTTGCTGGTGGCCTGGGGTGTGCATCACCCGTTGCTGTCGCTGCGTTTGCTGGGTTTGGCGGCCGGGCTGGCAGGTTTTTTGTTCAGTGGGCAGTTGATGTATGGGGTGCCCGGGGTATTGCTGCCAGGCGCCTGCCTGATGGCGCGCCGGCAGGGCGGCGCGGCCTGGGTGTTACCTTGCCTGCTGGCCATGGGCGGCAACCTGACCAATAGCTGGTTGCAGGCGCATTTGCTGGCACCGATCACCCTGCTCACACTGCTGAGCGCGGCCTCGGCGCTTGCGCTTGGCTTAGTGCTGTTGCGCCATGATGATTGGCGGGTGCCGGCAGTGGGGCGCTGGGGCTATCTGTTTTATCCAGTGCATCTGCTGGTAATTAAAGGTGCTGTCCTGAGCCTGTGATCGAAGGGCGGGCCTACCCAAGCCCCTTCAGCCGATCAGCATCAGGGCCTGTTGCAGGGTCAACGGCTGTTTCATACGCTGCGACAGCGCCGCCATGGCGTCGGAATACCCCCTGGCAATCACTGCCTCGACCTGCTCGTTCACACACTGCAGGGCAATGAAGTCACCTGTTTCCGGCCCGCCGACGAACTCGATGCGGTTCCAGTCCTGTGCGTGCCCCAGCACCTCGAAGGTGACCCCGTGCTGGTAGGTCCAGAAGAACGGCACGTCGGCGTAGCGGCGTTGCTCGCCGAGCATGTTGGCCGCTGCGATCACCCCCTGTTGCTGCGCCAGGCGCCAGTGCTCGATGCGCACCGGGCGCCCGGCAAGCGGGAATGTGGCGATGTCCCCTGCCGCCCATAGGCCGGGGGCAGCACGCATGTCGGCGTCGACCCTCACCGATTTGTCTTCCCCAAGGGGAACCCCGTGCAGAAACGCGGTCGCGGGGCTGACGCCGGTTCCCAGCACGACCAAGGCTGTTTGCAGGCGCTCGCCGTTGGCCAGTACCACGGCCTCGACCTGCCCCTGGCCTTCGATCAGCTTGACCTCGGTGGGGCCGTGAAAAGTCACCCCTTGAGCCTCATGCAGCGTGCGCAGGCAACGGCCAATGCGCTCACCCAGCTGTCGAGCCAGGGGGATCTCGTGGCGGGCTACCACATGCACCCGCGCGCCGTACGCCTGCAGGGCCGAAGCGGCCTCCAGGCCGATGAAGCCGTCGCCCACAATGACCACCGGCTGGCCGGGCTCGGCCGCATCGAGCACGCGCTCAGCATCGTCGCGGGAACGCAGGGTGAACACCCCAGGCAGATCGATACCGGCCAGTTGCGGGCGCACGGGCTTACCGCCGGTGGCAAGCAGGCAAGCGTCATACGCGATCGACTGGCCGTCAGCCAAAGTGATTTGGCGGTGCTGACTGTCAACGCTGCGCACCTTGCCATGCTTGCGCTCCAGTTGGCCTTGGCGCAAGGCATCGGCGTCGAGCAAGGCGGGTACTTCGTCGGGGGGCATCTGCCCGGCGATCACGAATTTGCTCAGCGAGGTCCGGTCATAGGCGGGCTGACGCTCCTGGTCTATCCACACCAGCCGGCCGGCAAAACCTTGCCTGAGCAGGGCGGCCACCGCAGCGCTGCCCGCGGCCCCGGCACCCACCACCACAAAGCAGCGGGCATCGCTGTGCCTGGGCGGCTCGACGGCAGCCAGGGGCTGGTCATCTACCCACACCTGATCGCCCTTGAGCAACACCTGGTAGCGGCGCAGGTCGGCAAGTGCCGGCGGTTCGCAGACTGCGCCGTCGTCGACGGCAAACGCGGCTTTGTGCCACGGGCAGACCAGTAGCCCGGCGCACACCACACCCTCGTCGAGCGGCGCGCCGGCGTGCGGGCAATTGGCCTGATAGGCGCGTACCTGCTGGCCTTGGCGAACGAGGATGATCTCTTCGCTGCCGGCCTGAACGCGCAACGGGCGGTGCTCGTCGAGTTGTGCCAGGCGGGCCACGGCGTACTGGGTCATGAGGGTTCTCCAAAGGGGGCCTTTGGAACCCTTTGACGCCTGAGGTGGGAAGGGGATGCGTTGGGCTGACGACCGGTGTTCCGGTGGTAGCGGGCCAGGCCCGCTGCCACTAGAACACGCCCGTTGCATCACTATGCTGGCGTGGTCTGGCAGCGGGCTGGCTCGCCGCTGGACTCAATTGGCCCGTGCAGCACTCAGTGCACCGGCCCTGGTCACGCGCAGCGCCACCAGGCTACCGAGCACGATCAGTGCCGCCAACGAATACAGGGCGGCATCGGTGGACCCAGTCTGGTCCTTGATGAACCCCACCAGGTACGGGCTGAGGAAGCCGGCCATCTGGCCGACCGAGTTGATGATCGCCAGGCCAGCCACGGCGGCACTGGCGCTGAGCAGCGCCGTGGGCATCGGCCAGAACATCGGCAGACCAGTGAGCGCGCCCATGGTGGCGATGGACAGGCCAAGGATGGCGATGGCCGGGTTGGCGGCGAAGTTGACTGCGATCAGCAAGCCCACGGCGCCCATGAGCATCGGCACCACCAGATGCCAGCGGCGTTCGTTGCGCAAATCGGCCGAGCGCCCGCAGAGAATCATGAACACCCCGGCCAACAAGTACGGAATGGCGCTGAGCCAGCCGATCAGCAGCGGGTTGTCGAAGCCCATGCCCTTGATGATCGACGGCAACCAGAAGTTGATGGCGTAGACACCGCTCTGGATACAGAAATAGACGAAACCAAAGGTCCAGATCAGCGGGTTGGTCAGTACCGCCAGTACACTGTCGCCGGCAGTGGCAGGCTTGCTGGCAGCATCGGCCGCCAAGTCTGCGGCGATCAGCTGGCGTTCGCCCGCGCTCAACCAGGCAGCCTTCTCGTAACCGTCACTGAGCAGGAACACTGCCAGAATGCCCAGGGCCACGGTCGGCAAGCCCTGGATCAGGAACATCCATTGCCAGCCGGCCAGGCCATGCTGGCCGGCGGCGAAATGTTCAAGGATCCAGCCGGAGAACGGCCCGCCCAGCAGGCCCGAAACCGGGATAGCCGACATGAACAGGGCCATGATGCGCCCGCGTCTGGCTGCCGGGAACCAGCGCGAAAGGTACAACACCACACCCGGGAAGAAGCCAGCTTCGGCCGCCCCAGTGAGCAGGCGCAAGGTATAGAACTCGGTCGGGGTGGTGACGAACAGCAGGCAAGTGGACAAACTGCCCCAGGCGATCATCATCAGCGCGATCCAGCGCCGAGGGCCGAAGCGGTTGAGCGCCAGGTTGCTGGGCAGGCCGCACAATACATAGCCGATGAAGAAGATGCCGGCGCCAAGGCCGTACACGGTTTCGCTGAACTTCAGCGCGTCGAGCATCTGCAGCTTGGCAAAGCCGACGTTGACGCGGTCCAGGTAGTTGAACAGGTAGCAGATGAAAATGAACGGAATCAGCCGCAGGGTGACGCGCCGGTACAGCGCGTTGCGGGTGGTGTCCGTGCCTTGGTCAGGGGCTGGGCTGTGTGCCATGATCGGATTCTCTGTTGTTATGGTTATCGCCGCGTCGCCTGTGCCGGCGCTCGCCCTGACGAGTCTCGGGGACTGCGGCGTGCCTGTCTTTGTGCTTTTGCACAGTGCCGGGCGCGGGCTGCTGTGCCCGAGCCCAAAAGCCTAACACCCTAAGGACCGTGCAATGTTCGAACTCGACCATGACCTGGCACAGGATATCGTTGACCGGGCAATGGCCATTCTGCCGTGCAACGTCAATGTCATGGACAGCCAGGGGTTGATCCTGGGCAGCGGCGAGCCGGAACGCATCAACACCCGCCATGAAGGCGCCCAGTTGGTGCTTGCCAACGGCCGGATCGTCGAATTGGACACTGACGCGGCCAAATGCCTGAAGGGCGTGCAGCCTGGGGTCAACCTGCCGTTGATGCTCGACGGCAGGTTGATGGGCGTGCTGGGCCTGACCGGCGACCCGCAGCACGTGCGAACCTACGGTGAACTGGTGCGCATGACCGCCGAAATGCTGCTGGCCCAGCGCCATTTGCAGGCCGACCAGCAGTGGCGGCGGCAGCGCTGTGACGACCTGCTGGCGTTGCTGCTTGGCGGCAGCGGTGATTCCCCGCGGTTGCTCGACGAAGCCCGGCAACTGGGCCTGAAGCCACAGCTGCCGCGCGTGCCGTGCTTGTTCGAACTGGCCTCGGGGCCGGCCGCCGAGGCACTGGCAGCGTGGTTGATCAGCCGTTACCCCGACAGCTGGTGCGTCAGCCCGGCGCGGCAATCGTTGCTGTGGTGCCGCCCGGCGGGTGTCGCACTGGATGAGCCGCGCCTGCTGGAACGCCTGCAACGGCATGGCTGGGAAGTGGAACGGCTAGCCCTGGGCAGCGCCGCGCAGAGCCTGGAGCAGTTGCGCCGGGGTTACCGTCGGGTGCGTGACTTGCTGGCTTATGGCCGTGAGGTATTGCCTGGCGAACGCCTACTCAGCCTGCAGCGCTACCGGCTGCCGGCGCTGCTGTGGCGCCACCGCAATGATGACGCACTGGATGAACTGCTGGAGCCGTTGCAGCGCATACGCGTCAAGGACAGCAGCGGCCAGTTGCTGACCACCCTGCGGGCCTGGTGTGCCCATGACGGCCAGAGCCAGGCCTGTGCCGATGCCTTGGGCATCCACCGCAACAGCCTGCGCTACCGGCTGGAGCGCATTGCCGAGTTGGGCGAGGTCGACCCGCTGCGGATGGAAGGCATGCTGAGCTTGTACCTGGGGTTGCAGCTGTTGCCTGCAAACTGAAGCATTTCTCTGTTGCGGCCCTATCGCCGGCAAGCCGGCTCCCACAGATACAGGCCTGAGGGAGCACTCATTCCTGTGGGAGCCGGCTTGCCGGCGATAGGGCCGCCACAGGCCAAAGGCATCCGCCCAAACAACCCACCCAGGGTTTTGTGCATTTGACCGAGGCCGCCTGGGCGCACAGCTGTCAGCATGCCGCCATCAGGACAGGAGAATCCCCATGAAGATCGTCATTGCCCCCGACTCGTTCAAGGACAGCCTCGATGCTGCCGGGGTTGCGCGCGCCATCGCCGCCGGCTTGCGTGAGGGTTGCCCGGGTGTGCAGGTGGTCGAATGCCCGATGGCCGATGGTGGCGAAGGCACCATGGACGCGATCCTTGCCGCCAGCGACGGCGAGCTGCGCCGCCAGACCGTTCGCGGGCCGCTGGGGCAGAGCGTGGAAGCCGGCTGGGGCTGGTTGCCGCACAGCCGCACGGCAATCATCGAAATGGCCCAGGCCAGTGGCCTGCAGCTGGTCCCAACCGGGCAGCGCGATGCCTGCCGCAGCAGCACCTGGGGTACCGGCGAGCTGATTGCCGCCGCGTTGGCTGCCGGCGCACAGCGCGTGGTGCTGGCCATTGGCGGCAGTGCCACCAATGACGCCGGTAGCGGCATGTTGCGTGCGTTGGGCCTGCGCCTGCTGGATGCCCAGGGGCAGGCGCTGGAGGAAGGGGGGCTGACTTTGGCGCAGTTGGCGCATATCGATGCCAGCGATCTCGACCCACGCCTGGCTGAGGTACAGTTCGAGGTAGCGGCCGACGTCGACAACCCGCTGTGCGGGGCCAATGGTGCATCGGCGATCTTCGGCCCACAGAAGGGCGCCAACCCGCAGCAGGTGCAGGCGCTGGACCAAGCGCTGGGGCATTTTGCCGACCAATGTGCGCAGTTGCTGGGTGAGGATGTGCGTGACTACCCAGGTTGTGGCGCCGCCGGTGGCATGGGTTTCGCCGCGCGGGCATTCATGGGCGCGCAGTTCCGCCCCGGGGTAGAGGTGGTGGCGGAACTGGCCGGGCTCGATGCCCTGGTCCAAGGTGCTGATCTGGTGGTGACGGGCGAGGGGCGCTTCGATGCACAGACCTTGCGCGGCAAGACGCCAATGGGCGTGGCCCGGGTCGCCAAGCGCCACGGGGTACCGGTGGTGGTACTGGCCGGGACCTTGGGTGAGGGCTACCAGCAATTGTATGCGCACGGCGTGGATGCGGCCTTTACCCTGAGCAGTGGGCCAATGAGCCTGGAGCAGGCATGTGCCGATGCCGCTGAGCTGCTGCAGGCGCGGGCCTGTGACATCGCCCGCCTGTGGCGCTGCGCAGCCGTCAGGGAATGAGCACCTGCTCATGGCCGGCCGGTAGGGCGGCCAGTTCGCCGAAGCGTTGTGCCGCATCGATGTAGCGCAGCGCCGACTTGGCGTCTTTCCAGCCCACATAGCTCATCAACGCTTTCAACTCCCAACCATTGGCGGTGGCCCAGGTGGCGAAACCGCGCCGCAGCGAGTGGCCGGTGTACAAGGCTGCCGGAACCCCGGCGCGTGCCAGCATGCGCCTTAGCAGCCCCACCAGGCTGTTGCTGTTGAGCGCGCTGTCGCCCAGGTTGCCCCAACGGTCGAGCTTGCGAAACACCGGCCCGTGGGCAATGCCGGCAACCTCCAGCCATTGCAGGTAGGCCGTGACCGGGCACAGGGCCTTGAGCGCGGGGGTGCGGTGCTGCACCCCCAGCGCTTCGCGGTCACCCTTGCTGCGTGGCAGGAACAGGGTGATGCCGACACCCGCTTCGGCCTGGACATGCTCCACGCGCAGGCGCGCCAGCTCATCGCCACGAAAACCCCGCCAAAAGCCCAGCAACAGCAGCGCGCTATCGCGCCGTGCGCGGCGCAAGGCGGCCAAGTCGTGATTCTCACGGGCCTGGCGGGCTTCCTCTTCGAAACAGGCGACCGCCGTTTGCAGGTGCTGCAGCAGCAGCGGGGCAGCCTGCTTGGGCGGGGCCGGGTGCAAGCTACGAATGCCGCGCAGCACCTGGCGCACCAGGGGGGCCTTGGTGGGGTCGGGAAAGCCTTGGGCAACGTGCCACTGGCTCAGCGCGGCCAGCCGTTGGCGCAGGGTGCTGACGGCATGCTGGTCGGCATGCTCGGCCAGGTAACGGGCGATGCTCTCGGCGGTGGCCGGCAGGAAGCCGCCCCAGTGGCTTTCGAAATGTTCGACGGCAGCCTGATAGCTACGCCGAGTGTTGTCGCGGGTGGCGGCGCGCAGGTAGCGTTCGATATCGGTCATGGTGCAAGCGGCGGTGGAGGACGGCTACACGATAAACCTAAATCACCCGGCTGTCCCGGGTGTGATCGGGCGCGCTGTACAGCAGCGGCACGCTGCGGTATACCTGAGCGCGACCAAGGGGAGCCCGGCAACGGGCTGAGAAACCGCTGAGCATCGCAGCGCGGTGACCCTTCGAACCTGATCCGGATCATGCCGGCGAAGGGATGGGCTCGATACGTGTCGTTACCTGCCTTTTTGCCGGCCTCACATGCGAGGCTCGTCCATGCCCAGTGCCAAGGTCTCGCTGCCATCCCCCCACAAGGACAGCACCATGACCGAACGCTTCAGCCAGACCCTGCGCCGCCATAGCGACCCGACCTGGTCGGCCGCCGTTGGCCACCGTTTCGTGACCCAACTGTGTGACGGCAGCCTGCCGGCGCCGATCATGATCGACTACCTGGTGCAGGACCACCGCTTTCTCGACAGCTTCCTGACCTTGCTCGGTGCCGCCATCGCCACCGCCGATACCTTCGAGGCCCGGCTGCGCTTCGGCCGCTTTGCCGGCATGATCTGCAGCGACGAGAACACCTATTTCCTGCGCGCGTTCGAGGCGCTGGATGTCAGCCCGGCGCAACGCCGCGAACCCGCCGATACCGCACCCACCGCCGGTTTCAAGGCGATCATGCGCGAAGCGGCCGCCACCCGTTCCTACGCGGCGGCGCTGGCGGTGCTCAACGTTGCCGAGGGCCTGTACCTGGACTGGGCGTTGAAGGCGCCCAAGCCCTTGCCGGCCAACTTTGTCCATGCCGAATGGATCACGCTGCATGACAACCCGGCCTTCCAGGACTTCGTTGCCTTCCTGCAGGCCGAACTGGACCGGGTAGGCCCGCAGGCGGCGGCGCTGGCCAGTGACTTCTACCAACGCACCGTGGCACTGGAGCTGGCCTTCTTCGATGCCATCTACCCGGAGGGCCAGTGAGCATGGATATCTTCGAGCGCCTGAAAACCGCCGCCAACCGCCCCTGGGCCCGCTATGTCACGCATGACTTCGTGCAGCAGATGGGCGCGGGCACGTTGAGCGAGCAAGCGTTTCGTACCTACCTGGTGCAGGACTACCTGTTCCTGGTCCAGTTTGCCCGGGCCTGGGCGCTGGCTGCCTACAAAAGCCGACGCCCGGCGGACATTCGTGCCGCACAGACCACGCTGGCGGCCATTCTCGATGAAACCGAGCTGCACCTGCGGCTGTGCGCGCGCTGGGGGTTGAGCCAGGCCGACATTGAAGCGGCGCCAGAGCATCAGGCCACCGTGGCCTATACCCGTTACGTGCTGGACTGCGGCGCTGCCGGGGACCTGCTGGAGCTGCAGGTGGCACTGGCCCCCTGCGTGGTCGGCTATGCCGAAATCGGCCGCGCCCTGGCCGAGCAGATTGGCGACTTGAGCGGCCACCCGTACCGCGAGTGGATTGGCGAGTACGCGGGTGCAGCCTACCAGGGCGTGGCTGCCGCAGCTCGCCGGCACCTCGACGAGCTGGCAGCACGCAGCATGACCGAGCAGCGTTTTGCCGAACTGGCAGCCATTTTCGCCCAGGCCTCCAGCCTGGAAGCGGATTTCTGGCAGATGGGGCTGGACGGGGCGGCATAACGTTGCATGCGGTGTCGGGCTGGGTGGTTACTACTCAGCCCAGAACCGCTTTGGTGCATGAATGCCTCAAAAGAAGTCGAGCCGCACACTTTCACCGGGCTAAAACCCGGCTTTACTGGTCACTGTGCACATTCACCAATGGGCTGCATGCCCGGTTTTTTCGCTGTTTGGCGGCCGCAAAAAGCGGCCCGCATCTTGCTCCAGCTGCTCCCAACTACAACCTGGAGCCCCGTGCAATGAGCTCACCCAGCGAATTTCCACTCAGCGAAGCGCCGCCATCAGCCCGCAAGGGCCTGCTGCCGATCACCATGGTCCTGTTCAGTTTCACCTTCTTCACCGGCACCATGTTTGCCGGCGGCAAACTGGGCATGGCGTTCAGTTTCGCCGACATGCTATGGGTCGCCACCCTCGGTAACAGCTTGCTTGCGCTGTATGCCGCCGCGTTGGCCTTCATTGCCTCGCGTAGCGGCCTGAACACGGTGTTGATGGGGCGTTTCTGTTTCGGGGAGGCAGGCAGCCGGCTGTCCGACTTCCTGCTGGGCTTCGCCGAACTGGGCTGGTACGCCTGGGGCACCGCCACGGTGGCGATCGTGCTGGTCAAGCTGCTTGGCCTGGCAGAGGGTTTCAGCCTGCCGTTGATGGTGCTGTTCGGCCTGGGCTTCAGCATCACCGCCATCCTCGGTTTCAAGGGGCTGGATGTGCTGGCCCGGGTTTCGGTGCCACTGATGTTCGTGCTGCTGTTGGTGTCGATGTACATCGCCACCCGGGATGCCGGTGGGTTCGCCGGCCTGGCGGCGGTGGTACCGCATGAGACCATGACGTTTTCCGCGGCAGTGACCATGGTGTTCGGCACCTTTGCCAGCGGCGCCACCCAGGCGACCAACTGGACACGCCTGTCGCGCAGCGGGCGGGTAGCGGTAAGCGCCAGTGTGGTCGCGTTCCTGCTGGGCAACGGCCTGATGGTGGTGGCAGGCGCCTGGTGCGCCATGGTCTACCAGCAGGCCGATATCGTCGAAGTGATGATGCTGCAGGGCTTGTCCTTTGCCGCAGTGGTCATGCTGTGCCTGAACCTGTGGACCATCCAGGGGCCGACCATCTACAACGTTTCGGCTGCCGCGTGCCACCTGCTGCGCAGCGAGCGGCGGCGCACGGCGACCCTGTTGGCGGCCGCTGTGGGTATCGTGCTGGCCATGGGTGGGATGTACGAGATGCTGATCCCGTTCCTGGTGTTGCTGGGTTCGATCATTCCGCCGGTGGGTGGGGTGATCATGGCCGATTTCTGGTACCGCCACCGTGGCAAATACCCGGCGCTGCGCACTGCAACGCTGCCCCGCTACAACCTGGTCGGGCTGTTGGCCTACGCCGTTGGCGCCGTACTGGCCTACGCGTCGCCTTGGGTGGCACCGCTGGTGGGTATCGGCGCCTCGGCGCTGTGCTACATCGTCGTGCTCGAGCTGGGCGGGCGCCGCGCAGCGGCCCAGGCGGGCGTCGAACCGTGAGCCTGGCGCTGGAAGAAATCCTGCAGCTGCCCGGCCTGCACGAGATGAGCGTGCGCGCCGGGGCGCGCAACCTGCAACGGCGGGTACGCTGGCCTTATGTGGCAGAAAACGAAGGTATCGCCGAATGGGTGATGGGCGGCGAGCTGGTGTTCGTCACCGGCATCAACCACCCACGGGGTGAGGCCAACCTGCTTGCGCTGGTCGAAGACGGCGACGCCGTCGGCATTGCCGGCCTGGTAATCCTCACCGGCGGCAGTTTCATCCAGCACATTGCGCCTGCAGTGATTGCCCGTGCCGAGCAGCTGGGCTTGCCACTGATCGAACAGCCTTACGCCCTGAAAATGGTGGTGGTCACCCACTTGATCGGTACTGCGCTGGTGCAGATGACCCAGGTTCGCCGCTCGCGCAACGACATCCTCGGCCAACTGCTCAGTGGCGATTACCCAAGCCTGGCGATTGCCCGGCAGCGCGCTGCGCACCTGCAATTGGCGCTGGATGAGCCGCGCCGGCTGCTGGCCTTGCGCCTGGCCGGGGTCGATGAGCTGTTCCAGCGGTTGGGGCTGACGCTCGGCGAGCGGCGCTGGCAGCACACCCGCCAGGCCCTGGAGGATCAACTGCAAGCCTGGTGCCGGCAGCAGCCGGGCAGCGTCACGGCGCACCTGCCCGGTGACCTGTTCGTGGTGTTGCTGGCCGACACGCAAGACCTGCCGGAACGATTGGCCGGGTTGTACCGGCAATTGCAAGGGGTGGCCGGCGAGCTGAGCCTGTACATGGGGCTTTCCAGCCTTGCCGAAGACTGTGCACACTACCGCCAGGCCTTGAATGAAGCGCGCCAGGCACTGGATGTGGCCCGGCACCTGCGCCCGGCCAGTGGTTACTGCAATTTCAGTGAGCTGGGCGTGCTGCGCTTGCTACAGGGCATCGTCGACCGCTCGCTGATCGACGATTTCGTCAGCCGTACCCTTGGCCCGCTGCTGGCACCAGGGCGCAAGCAAGCCACTGCATTGGTCCACACCCTCGACGCCTTGCTCATGGAAAATGGCAACAGCCTCAAAGCCGCCCAGCGCCTGGGCCTGCACCGTAACACTGTCAATCAGCGCATACAGCGCATCGAACAACTGAGCGGGCAGTCGATCGACGACCCGCTTTTTCGCATGAATGCTTCGGTCGCCATGTTGGTATGGCGCATGAGCGAAGCCCACGGCAAGGAGTAACCGCATGAACATCATCAACGCCCGGCTGCGCGGCAAACCCGGCTTGTTCCGCATTGAACTTGCTGGCGAGCGCATCAGCGCAATCGTGCCGCAGGCCAATGCAGTGGCGCAGGCGCCCGGCGACCTGGACGCTGCACAGAACTTGGTGGTAGCGCCCTTTGTCGAGCCGCACATCCACCTTGACGCCACCCTGACGGCCGGTGAGCCGAGGTGGAACATGAGCGGTACGCTGTTCGAGGGCATCGAATGCTGGGCCGAGCGCAAGCAGTTCACCACCCACGATGACATCAAGGCCCGCGCGAAGAAAACCATTGGCATGCTGGTGGACCACGGTATCCAGCATGTGCGCACGCATGTCGATGTCACCGACCCGACGCTTACCGCGCTCAAGGCCATGGTCGAGGTACGCGACGAAGTCCGCGGGCTGGTCGACCTGCAGATCGTCGCGTTTCCGCAGGAAGGCATCGAGTCGTATGCCAACGGCAGGGCATTGATGACCGAAGCGGTGGCCATTGGTGCCGACGTGGTGGGGGGCATTCCGCATTTCGAGAACACCCGCGACCAGGGCGTGTCGTCGATAAAATTCCTGATGGACCTGGCCGAGCGCAGCGGCTGCCTGGTAGACGTGCACTGCGACGAAACCGACGACCCGCAGTCACGTTTTCTTGAAGTTCTGGCCGAGGAAGCCCGGGTGCGTGGCATGGGCGCCCGGGTCACCGCCAGCCATACCGTGGCGATGGGTTCGTATGACAACGCTTACTGCTACAAGCTGTTCCGCCTGTTGAAGCTGTCGGGCATCAACTTCGTGTCCTGCCCAACCGAAAGCATCCACTTGCAAGGGCGCTTCGACAACTACCCCAAGCGCCGTGGGGTTACCCGGGTAGCCGAAATCGACCGCGCCGGCATGAACGTGTGCTTTGGCCAGGACTCCATCGTGGACCCGTGGTACCCGCTGGGCAACGGCAACATCCTGCGCATTCTCGAGGCCGGGCTGCACATCTGCCACATGCTCGGCTACGAAGACTTGCAGCGTTGCCTGGACCTGATCACGGACAACAGCGCCCGCACCCTGAACCTTGGGGAGCACTATGGCATCGAGGTGGGGCGCCCAGCCAACCTGTTGCTGCTGTCGGCACCCGATGACTACGAGATGGTGCGCAGCCAGGGGCATGCGCTGGTCTCGGTGCGCCATGGCAAGGTGCTGATGCAGCGTACGCCAGCCCAGGTGCAGCGCCTGCTCTGAGCGGTTGAGGTTGGGGCCCGGCGCTATGCCGGGCCCTGGCGTCAGCTGTCACCCGACCGCTTCGAGAAACTTGTCCAGGACAATGTTGCGGCCACACAGGACCACCGCAACTCGCTTGCCTTGGTACTGCCTGGCCAGTTTCTGCATGCCGGCGACGGCAACTGCCGCAGCGCCTTCGATGATCCAGCGCTCGTGGCGGGCGATGTCGCGCATCGCCGCACGGATTTCGTCCTCGCTGACCAGCACCGTCCCGGTGACCAGCGCCTGGCACAGCGGGAAGCTGACAGCACCTGGCTCGATGCCACCGGCGGTGCCGTCGGAAAGGGTTTCGCGCGCCTGCACTTCGATGATCTCACCCGCCTGTAGCGAGCGCGCCAGTGCGGGATCATTTTCGGGCCAGCAACCAATGATGTCTGGCTGCGCAGGTCGTGGACGATGACTTCCGCGTGCGGGTACAGCAACAGCGCGATGCTGTCGGCAATTGCCTTGTAGTTATCCAGGGTCATGTGTTTCGGGTGCTTTTTCGCAGGGGCAGGAACCGGACGTTCATGGTGGCGGCAAAGCGCCTGGGACACAAGGCGGGTGGTTGCAGAGCTTCGTACCGCTGCCAGCACTACCAAACCCACAAATTCACCCCTCACATGCGATAAGCCGTGATTATTCCATGTGAGAAAACCTTTACTGACCAAAGCCGGTATTGGCATAATCAGTACGTAATTACATGCTACATAACACAGTACGAAATTGTAGGAGCACTCATGGCCCGGGGCGGCATAAACAAGGTGGTGGTGCAGCAGGCACGCCAGGCGCTGATAGCCCGGGGCGAAAACCCCAGCATCGATGCCATTCGTATCGAACTGGGCAATACCGGCTCGAAGACCACCATTCACCGCTACCTCAAGGAGCTGAACGGCCAGCAGCCGGTTGCCGCGGAAGGTGGCGTTGCATTGAGTGAGGTGCTGGCCCGCATGGTTGGGCAATTGGCGACCCAGTTGCAGGACGAGGCCGATCTGACCATCGAGCAGGCCGAAAGCACGTTTACCCAGCAGCGTGAACAGCTGCAGGCGCAGCTCGAAAGCGCGCAGCAAGCCCTGGCCGCAGCGCATCAGCAGCACCAGATCGATGCCGCGGCACTGGCTGCCGAATCCGAGCGGCTGCTGTCCACGCAAAGTACGTTGCAGGCCGAACAGCTACGCAGTGCGAGCCTCAACCAGTCGCTGGGCGAACTGCAGCTGCGCCTGGCAGACAAGGACGAGCAGATCCAGTCACTGGAAGACAAGCACCGCCATGCCCGCGACGCCCTCGAGCATTACCGCAGCGCCAGCCGTGAGCAGCGCGAGCAGGAACAACGCCGGCACGAGGCGCAATTGCAGCAGTTGCAGGTGGAAGTGCGCCAATTGCAGCAGGGCATGATCGTCAAGCAGGACGAACTGACCCGCCTGCACCGCGATAACGAGCGCTTGCTCGGTGAGCACCGCCAAGTGGCCAGCGAATGCCGGGCGCAGGGGGAATTGCTGGAGCTACGTGATGCGCAGATCCAGGGTTTGCGCACGATCCTGGCGCAGGCGCAGGGCGCCAGTGAGGAAATGCGCCGGCAATTGGAGACCCAGGCACAGAGCCTGGAACAGCGGCGCGAGCTGTGTGCCGAGCAAGCACGGCAGTTGAAACACTTCGAGGAACAACTGCGCGAGCGTGACGAGGCGTTGGCGCAGTGTCGGGCGCGGGTGGCCGAAGCAGCAGGTTGATCAAACTTTTTCGTGGCAGCGCTTTCTTCCCTAAACACCTCAAGGAGATAGCGCTATGCCTGATAAACAACCACCGCACAAACAGGGGCCCCACTCGTCGGAGCAGGCGGACAAGCAGAGTGACCTGGGTTTCGACCCGGATTCGCCGGACCTCGACGATCCGCAGGTTGACCCGCAGGGCCCCGCCAAACCACCCAGGGATGTGGAGAAGAAATAGGGAATGCCCGCCAGCTGAGCGAAATGGGCTGGCGGGTTTACCGAGGGATTTGCCCGGCCTGTGAGACCAGTCGGCGCAAATCCCCGGTTTGCCAGCGCTTAGCCCTCGGCCCGCCTGGCGGCGTCCACACCGGCCGCCGACAGCTTGATGGGGTACTGGAGGCTGATTTGGTGGTCACTGCTGACCACCACGCTGCCATCATGAATCAGGCCGTCGTCCTGCAGGGTCTTGAGCATGCCTGCAACGGCCTTCTCGCCACGATAGTTGTCCAGCACTTCCTTGCCCAGCCCCTGTGGGTGAGCATGCAGCAGACGGGTGAGTACTTCGCTTTTCAGTGCATCGTTACTCATGTCGAACCTCACGTTCACTTGGCGTGTTTGGCCTGTAGTGCCTTGGCGTGCTCCAGGTGCTGTTCCAGCTTGGGCAGGGTTTCGCTGGCGAAGGCCTTCAGCTCAGCCTTATCGGAGGACGCAGCTTCTTTCTTGAACAGCTCGACCGCTTTCTCGTGCGCATCGACCTGGTTGTTGAGGTAAGACTTGTCGAACGACTCGTCACGCCATTCCAGGATCATCTTCTTGACCTTGTCGGTCATCGCCGCGTCGTCGGGTACCGAAATATCCAGTTTACGGGCGATGTCGCCGAGCTTCTGATTGGCCTGGGTATGGTCGGTGACCATTTGCTGGGCGAAGGTCTTGATCTCTGCGTTCTGGCTTTTTTCCTGGGCCAGGTTGCCGGTAACCACTTCGGCGATGCCGGATTCGACCGCTGCATCGACGAAATCATTGGAGCTGGCTGCCAGCGTGTGGGCCGATACCAGACCCAGCACCATCGATAACCCGACACGCTTGATGAAAATACTGCTCATGCTTCACTCCTTAAACCTTGGCGCGACCTCAGTGTCGCGTACGGTTGAGGGGCGGGGCAGGGCAAAGGTTTAATCTTTTTCATCACCGGCAGCGAACCCGGTGGCGCTCAATCCACGGCCAGCACCTGTTGCTGGAGTTGCCAACGCACCGAACTCACGCCCTTTTCCAGGCTGACCCGGCTGACCAGGCGCTCCAACTGCGCCGGTGCCTGGGCGGTGCCCAACAGCTCTGCACGCACCTCAAGCCTGGCCGGGTTGTCCAGGTCGGCACTTTGCAGCGACTGCAGGCGTAGCTGCGGTTCGGCCAGGCTGTGCAGCATCAGGCTGCGCACCTGGATCTCGTCCTCGGCGCGGCAGACGATGCGCACTTCGAAATGCTGTTCGTGCTCGCTGGCGGGCACCACGCCCTGGCGGTCAAGGCGTTGGGCGATGTCGCGCAGCAGAATGTTCGCGCACAGCACCACTAGGCTGCCGAGCGCGGCCTCCAGCAAGAGCCCCAGGCTGCACAGGACACCGACCGCTGCCGTGCACCACAGGGTGGCGGCGGTATTCAGGCCGCGCACATTGAAGCCGTCGCGCATGATCACCCCGCCGCCGAGAAAACCAATGCCCGAGACCACATAAGCGGCAACGCGTGAGGCATCGGCAGCGGCCATGCCGGGCACTGCCTGGGTCATCAGCACGAACAGGCAGGCCCCGGTACTGACCAGTGCATTGGTGCGCAGCCCGGTCAGGCGCTGGCGCAACTGGCGTTCGGCGCCGATCAGCGCCCCTAGCAGCAGCGCGACACTGACGCGCAGCAGAAAAACATTCCAATCCATAGCTCACCTCTTCCACGGGCACACGCCCGCATGAGCGCCTTCACTGGGCGCGGTTGAAAAACCAGAAAGATGCGCAGGACCACGGGGGGAGGGAGGTGAAGCGGGGTTACAAGAAACCACCGTCATGCCAGGCTGGCCAGACAGTGCAGGACACTGCCGAGCTAGCGCGCCACGTGGGCCTGTCGCAAGCGACTGGGGCTACTGTCCAAAGCGGGTCTCCTGTTGGGATGGCTAAATTGCGACGCGGACCATACGCCCCGTGGCAATACCGGTCAAGTGGGGAAAGAAGACAATGCCTTAATCGGCAAATGCCCAGCAGCCGGGCCTGCCACATGGAAAAAAAAGCCATCAGCCGGTAACCTTGCGCCACCCTATGCGATCACCCGGACCGTTCCATGCTGCTCAATCTGACCGTGCTGTTCAGCACCCTGGTGGCCATGGAGGGCGTAGGCACGCTGGCCCACAAGTACATCATGCATGGCTGGGGCTGGTGCTTGCACCGCTCGCACCATGAGCCACAGCTGGGCATGCTCGAAACCAATGACCTCTACCTGCTGGCGCTGGCGCTGATAGCCGCCGCCCTGATCGCCCTGGGCAAGGGCGGCCATGCGCCGCTGCAGTGGGTGGGCGGTGGCGTGGCGGGCTATGGCGTACTGTATGTACTGGCCCATGATGGCTTCTTTCATCGGCACTGGCCGCGCCGGCCACGGCCGGTAAACCGCTACCTCAAACGCCTGCACCGGGCGCACCGGCTGCACCATGCAGTGAAGGGGCGCACCGGGGGTGTGTCGTTCGGTTTTTTCTACGCGCCGCCGTTGAAGGTGTTGAAACAGCAACTGCGGGGCAAGCGCAACCGGCGCTGACTGCCTGGGCGTTACCTGGCGGTGCCGCTTTCAGGCTGCGCCACGGCGTGCCCTCGGCTGACCCACCAGCCGAAACCGGCGGCGGTGAAGAACATGATCAGGCTGTACAGCGCTGCCGGCACTGCCATGGTCGGGTTGTTCAGCAGCGACGGGCTCAGGGCCAGGGCAATCGCCAACGTGCCGTTATGTATGCCGATTTCCATGCCGATGGCGATGGCCTGGCGCTTGGGGATGTTGAGCAGGCGCGGCACCCAGTAGCCCACCGCCAGGCTCAAGATGTTGAACAGCAGCGCCGCCAGGCCCACGACCGGTGCGTACTCGACCACCGTCTGCCAGTCCTTGGCCAGCGCCAGGACAATGGTGAATGCCAGAAACAATGCCGCCACCAGCTTCATCGGCTTTTGCATGCGCGCGGCAAACCTTGGAGCAAAGCGGCGAATCAGCATGCCAAGCGCCACCGGCAGCAGGACGATAGCGAACACCTGCATGACCTTGGCAAACTGCAGCGGTATGGCCTGGTCCGACGCCATGAACCAGCTCAACGACAGGTTGACCAGCAGCGGCATGGTGAGAATCGCGATCAATGAGTTGACCGCTGTGAGGGTGATATTCAACGCCACATCGCCATGTGCCAGGTGGCTGAACAGGTTCGCCGTAGTGCCGCCCGGCGAAGCGGCCAGCAACATCAACCCCACCGCCAGCGCCGACTCCAGGCCAAAGCCGTTGGCGATCAGGAAGCACACCAGCGGTAACAGCAGAATCTGGCAGGCCAGGCCCACCACCACGGGCTTCGGGTATTTCACCACCCGTGCGAAGTCGGCCAAGGTCAACGACAGGCCAAGGCCCAGCATGATGATGCCCAAGGCCAGGGGCAGAACGGCGGTGAGCAGAGGCGAGGCGGTCATCGGCAGTCTCTCGGGTGAAGGATCCGATGCAGTCTAGGTGGGCCGGGATGGATAGATAATTGCAAAAAGCCAGCTCTTGGTAACCATTTGTTACCAAGGACAGCCCTTATCAGCCCTGCATGGCGCGTTGCAGCAGGCCCGCAGGCGCAGTAGCATGCCGCCTTTTCCAAGGATTAGCCTGTCATGCCGTTCCAGCAAGGTCTGCTTGCCACCCCGGTGCCGGCCCACGCCCGCCACCTGTTCTTCACCCTGCAATCGCCCGAGGCGTTGCCTGCCGCCCTCGATGCCTTGCTACCGCAGGTCGATGGCGTGCAGGTGATCCTCGGCGTAGGCGCGCCCATGGCCAAAGCCCTGGGGCGTGAAGTACCTGGCCTGCGTCCTTTCCCGCTGCTGGATGCGGCGGTAGAGAACCCCAGCACCCAGCATGCGTTGTGGCTGTGGCTGCGTGGCAATGAGCGGGGCGACCTGCTGCTGCGGGCCCAGGCACTGGAGCAGGCGTTGGCGCCGGCCCTGCGCCTGGCCGACAGCGTTGACGGTTTCCTGCACCGGGGTGGGCTGGACCTGACCGGCTACGAAGACGGCACGGAAAACCCGGTGGACGAGGATGCGGTGCAGGCAGCGATCGCTGCCGATGGTTCCAGCTTTGCTGCGTTTCAGCTGTGGAAGCACGACCTGGCGTACTTCAAGTCGCTGCCCCAGGCCGACCAGGACAACATCATGGGCCGCCGCCTCAGTGACAACGAAGAACTCGACGACGCGCCCGAGTCGGCACACGTCAAGCGTACTGCCCAGGAAAGCTTCGAGCCCGAGGCCTTCATGGTTCGCCGCTCGGTATCCTGGGCCGATCAGCGCGGTGCCGGCCTGGCTTTCGTTGCCCTGGGCCGCAGCTTCGATGCCTTCGAAGTGCAACTGCGGCGCATGAGTGGCCTGGAGGACGGCATCATCGACGGCCTGTACCGCTTCAGCCGGCCCCTGAGCGGCGGCTACTACTGGTGCCCGCCAATCAGCGCCACCGGTGTCGACCTGAGCCCGCTGCTGCAGGCCAGGTAAAAACATCCGGACACAGAAACGCCCACGCGCGCCGAGTAGAGCGACTAGCCTTGGAAGTTTCCCTGGCATGACGGGAGCTTTTCCATGTATGCACGTCGTGATGTCCTACGCGTGGGTGCTACGTTAGGCCTATTGGCCAGCGCCCCTTGGTTGCACGCGGCCACGCCGGCAGGCATGTTGACCCGCGCCGTACCGTCCAGCGGTGAAGCGCTGCCGGTCATTGGCGCCGGGACTTCCGGCAGTTTCGAGGTTGAAGCCGGTTCGGCTGCCTACCAGCAACTGCGGGCAGTGCTCAAGGCCTTTTTCGACGGTGGCGGGCGGGTGATCGACACCTCGCCCAATTACGGTGGCGCCGACAGCATTCTTGGCCAATTGCTGGAGGAGGGGGGGTGGCATTCACGCTGCTTCATTGCCACCAAGATTGCCGCCGACAGCCGCGCAGAAGCCCAAGCGCAATGGGCTGAGAGCCTGAAGCGGCTGCGCACCGACAAGGTCGACCTGTTGCAGGTGCACAACCTGCGTGACTGGCGAACCCAACTGCCCTACGCGCGCGAACTCAAGCAGCAGGGCAAAACCCGCTATGTCGGGATCACCCATTACCTGAACAGTGGCCACGCCGAGGTCGCCGAGCTGGTGCGCAGCGAGGCGCTGGATTTCATCCAGATCAACTACTCGGTCAGTGCCCCCCAGGCCGCCCGTGAATTGCTGCCGTTGTGCCAGGAGCGGGGTGTAGCGGTGCTGGTCAACCGCGCGTTCGACGATGGGCGCCTGTTCACCCGCGTCAAAGACCAGCCGTTGCCCGGCTGGGCCGCTGAAGCGGGCGTCGGCAGCTGGGCGCAGCTGTTTCTCAAGTTCGCCATCAGCCACCCGGCGGTGACGACGGTAATTCCCGCCACCGGTCGGCCAGATCGCCAGCTCGACCAGCTCAAGGCTGGCCAGGGCCCAATGCTTACCCAGGCGCAGCAACAGGCGCTGATCAGGCAATTCACCTGAGCGCATGAGGGCCTGGCGGCGGCGCCTGGATCAAGGGCTGAACATACAGCCCGGCGAAGGCCCGGCGGTTACCGCCGGCCTGCTGCTGTTCTATTGCCTGTTCACCGGTTACTTCATGCTGCGCCCTGTGCGCGAAACCATGGGTGTTGCCGGGGGCGTTGACAACCTGCAGTGGTTGTTCACCGGAACCTTCATCGCCAGCCTGGCATGCCTGCCGGTGTTCGGCTGGCTGGCCAGTGGCGTGCAACGCCGGTTCATCCTGCCTTGGACCTATGGTTTTTTTGTCAGCAACCTGCTGCTGTTCGCTGTGTTGTTTACCCGCTCGCCAGACAACCTGTGGACGGCGAGGGCGTTCTACATCTGGCTTTCGGTGTTCAACCTGCTGACCATCTCGCTGGCCTGGAGTGTACTCGCCGACCTGTTTTCTACGGCCCAAGGCAAGCGCCTGTTCGGCCTGTTGGCCGCCGGGGCCAGCCTGGGTGGCCTCAGTGGGCCGATTCTGGGCACGCTACTGGTGGCACCGCTGGGCCACGCCGGGTTGCTGCTGCTGGCGGCGGGATTCCTGCTCGGCAGCGTCGGGGCAAGCCTGTTTCTGCAGCGCTGGCGACAGCGGCAACCGTTGCCAGCGCATGCCGAGCGCAGCGCCGCAAGGCCGCTGGGCGGCAACCCGCTGGCCGGTGCCACTGCGGTACTGCGCTCGCCTTATCTGTTGGGCATTGCGCTGTTCGTGGTGTTCCTGGCAAGTGTCAGTACCTTCCTGTACTTCGAGCAGGCACGCATCGTCAGCCAGACTTTCACCGACCCCACCCGGCAAACCCAGGTGTTCGGCTTGATCGACAGCGTTGTGCAAGCCTTGGCCATCCTCACGCAAGTCTTCCTCACCGGGCGGCTGGCACGTCGCCTGGGGGTAGGCATATTGCTGATGGCCGTGCCGCTGGTGATGGCAGTGGGCTTCTTGTGGCTGGCGCTGGCCCCGGTGTTCGCGGTGTTCGTAATGGTCATGGTGGTGCGCCGTGCAGGGGAGTATGCGCTGGTACGACCGGGGCGCGAGATGCTGTTCACCGTGTTGCGGGCCGAGGACAAGTACAAGGCCAAGAACTTCATCGATACCGTGGTGTACCGGGGTGGCGACGCCCTCAGCGGCTGGCTCAAGCGTGCCCTGGACGTGATGGGCGAACACCCGCAACTGGCCATGCTGATTGGGGCGGTAATGGCCGTGGCCTGGGCGGCCACCGGCGCTTGGCTTGGCCGCCGTCAGGCCCGTATGGATAACCCGCCGCGCGACTGAAAGGCGCGCCAAATAAGGACTGGCCGCTTATTTAATGCCACCGGTCCGAAGCCTGCCAATTGAAACGAATCCCGACCCGAGCCCGTACTCCGAATTCATGTACGGCGCTGAAGCCGTGCATCCCGAAATCATATGAGGTTTCAGACCATGGCCACTAAAGACAATAGCCGTACCGGCAACCAACAAGGCAGCCAGGGCGGTAACAAGAACTCGGGCAACTTCGCCAATGACCGCGAAAAAGCCTCCGAGGCAGGCCGCAAGGGCGGGCAGCATTCCAGCGGCGGCCAAACCAGTGAATCGGGCCGCAAAGGCGGCCGCTCGTAAATGAGGCCCTGCAGTGCCGGGGAACCGGCACTGCCATCGAGTAGCCCTGGAGGTCGTTATGCAATGGTTACCTGTGGCGGCCCTGTCGGGCGCCCTGTTGCTGGTTGGCGGCTGTTTCGACCGAGACAATGGCCACCCCGGCAAAGACGACGCCGACACCACCAAGCCGTCCCTGCAAATGCAACAACCCAGTGACAAGCCCGCCCCCCAACCTGCGCCAGATCCTGAACCGATGCCTGGTCAGAAACCCAGCCAATAAACGCGCATGAGGAAAACGGCATGACGGTCATGACACGCAAGACCGCCGCGACAGTTCCGGCCTCACTGGCCACAACCAGCCTGCAACAGCGTTACGAAGCCTTGCTGGCAGGCACTGATAACGCTGGCGCGCAATGGTTGAAGGAGCAACTGGAGCGTGCCCGGCACTTGCCGGATGACCTGCCAGCCGACCCCGTGGAGCTTGAAGCCTGGGGCGCGCGCCACGCCGGGCAAGTAGCTCAAGGTTTTGCCGCCTACTTGGCACAACGCCAGCAAGGTGGGCCACGCCGCTATTTTGCCACGCGCGCGCAAGCGCTATGGTTCCTGCAACAGGTGGCACCGACCAAGGCGGTGGATGGTGCGTGGTTGCACAGTACGTTGCGGCATTGGGCAGACCCGCGCTACCACGGGTTGATCCGGACCTACCTGGAAGAATTGGGCAGCGGTGATGTGCGCTGCAACCATGTGGCGATCTATCAGCGGCTGATGAGCCGCCTGGGTTGCCTGGAACCGTTGCACCTTGAAGACGAACGCTATTTGCAGGGGGCACTGCAGCTGGCACTGGGCCGCTACGGTGAGGACTTCCTCCCTGAGCTGATCGGTTATAACCTCGGCTACGAACAACCACCGCTGCATTTGCTGATTACCACCTATGAACTCGCCGAATTGGGCATCGACGGCCAGTATTTCCAATTGCATGTCACGATCGACAACGCCGCCAGCGGTCACGCCCACCTGTCAATCCAGGCCTTGCGCCAACTCAGCCCGCGCAGTGACCCCTCCGGGTTCTACCAGCGAGTACGGCACGGCTACCGCCTGAATGACCTTGGCGTGGATACACCCACCCTGGTCAGCCTTTTCGACCTGGAAGCGGAATTGGTGCAGGCCTTGGAACAGAAGCGTCCGTTTGGCCAGTTCATGCATTCAGACCGGTGCCGGCTGCAGGGGCGCACCATCAACCAATGGCTGGCAGAACCTGGCGCCATGCCGCACTTTCTGCAGGCGCTGCAGGCGCAGGGCTGGATTCGCCGCGGTGAAGAACCCGCGCAAAGCCGCTGGTGGGGACTCGTGGATGGGCCATCAGCACCGATGTACGGTGTGTTCACCGCCTATGAAAAGCAGTTGTGGCACGACTGGATTGCAGCAGGTTGGCAGTCGCGCGTTCGTCGCGTGCTCCCCGGAAGCTGGCAGTTGCCGGCATCCCCGGAAGGTGACGCTGTGAATGTCGACGCGCACGATATCGAAGCGCTGATCGAACGCATGGCTGGTAATCGTCACGCGACGCCTGACGGGCTGCAGGCGACCCGCGCCTATCTGCAGGCCACGGGGATGATCCAGGAGCAAGCGCGCTGATGGAGCCCGCCCCGCAAATACTTGCCAGTGACGATGCGCTGGTTGAATTGGGCCAGCGCCTGCGTGCCGCTGGCTACCGTTTCACCTGCGTGACACCGGCCACACACGCTCGCGTCATGGCCCGCTGCGCCGGCGAGCAGGCACGCACCCTGCGCGATGTGTTCGGCTGGAGCCAGGCGTTCAGCCCCGGGCTGGTAACCGCGGATCTAATGGCCCTGCTGCAGCGCGCGGAGGGCTTGACTGCGGCACCTCAGCCGTCGTTTCGCAGCGCGGTGCGCTGGTCTACCCTGGGCGACCTGTTACTGGTCCATTCTGCCTACCCGACCGACACTGCAGACGCAGTGTTCTTCGGCCCGGACAGCTACCGCTTCGCCCAGGTCATCCACGAGCACCTGCGACACGGCGACAAACGCATTGAGCATGCCGTGGACATTGGCTGCGGAACTGGCATTGGCGCTTTGCTGGTTGCACGGGCGGCGCGCCATGCGCAGGTTTTTGCCGTGGATATCAACCCGCTTGCCCTGCGGTACACCGCCGTGAATGCAGCGTTGGCTGGCGTCAGCAATATTTCGGTGAAGCACAGTGACCTGCTGGACGATGTGCCCGGCAGTTTCGACCTGATCGTTGCCAACCCGCCCTACATGCTCGATGTGGGCGAGCGGACCTACCGGCATGGCGGTGGCGCCCTGGGGGCCGCGTTGTCGTTGCGGATTGTCGAGCAGGCTTGTGAGCGGCTGACCCCGGGCGGCTCGTTGCTGTTGTATACCGGTGTGGCGATCGTGGACGGCCGTGATCCCTTGCTCGAGGCTGTTCGCCTGCGTCTGGCCGGCCCCACGTGCTCTTGGGTGTATCGGGAAATCGACCCTGATGTGTTCGGGGAGCAACTGGCTGAGCCGGGTTATGAAGCCGTGGAGCGGATAGCCGCCGTAGCCCTGACGGTTACCCGCCTGTAGAAGTGTTACGGCGCACTTGCAATTGGCCGGGGTTGCCCGACAATGGCGCGCCCCCTGCCGCCACACGGACCACCCGCGCCATGATGCTGACCACGCTATTCCCTGATATCTCCCTGGATGACACGTTGTTCGTCTTCGCCCTTGAAGCCGAAGCGGGCGAGGTGTTCCGCGAAATGAACACCGTGTTCACCGGTATCGGCAAGGTCAACGCTGCTATCGCCCTCACCAAGGCTATCGCTGCGCGCCGCCCCAGGCTGATCGTCAACCTGGGTTCTGCTGGCAGCCAGCGCCACGGTAAAGGCGCTGTCGTGTGCTGCAACCGTTTCGTGCAGCGCGACATGGACGTGACGCCGTTGGGTTTCGCCCGTTACGAGACGCCACTGGCGAATACCCCGGTGCTACTCGAACACGGTGCGGCCATACCCGGCCTGGCGCTGGAAACCTGCGGCAGTGGCGACAGCTTCGAAACCCAGCACGGCGATGCGCCTTACGATGTGGTCGACATGGAAGCCTACGTGCTGGCCTTGATCGCCCGCAGCGAAGATATTCCGTTCGTGTGCCTGAAGTACATCTCCGATGACGCGGGCAGCGAGGCTGCCGGTGATTGGGCCGTACAGGTTCACCTGGCGGCCGAAGCGTTCAAGCATGTGCTGTTCAACGCGGTCTGATTGCCGGCCATTGGTGGCCGTGGGGCAATGCCATTAAACCTTCGCCACCCGGTGCAGTCACTGTTGGTATCGGCAGCCAATTTTGGAGCAGTGTCATGGCTCGGGCAATCTGGAAAGGCGCTATCAGCTTCGGGCTCGTGCATATCCCTGTGGCCCTCAACACTGCGGTGCGCACCGAACGGGTAGACTTCGACTGGTTGGACAAGCGCAGCATGGAGCCTGTGGGCTACAAGCGCGTGAACAAGGTCACCGGCAAGGAAATCGACAAGGACAACATCGTCAAAGGCGTGGAGTATGAAAAGGGCCGCTATGTGGTGATCAGCGAGGAGGAAATCCGCAAGGCTCGCCCTGAAGCCACCCAGACGATCGATATCTTCTCCTTTGTCGAAGCTGGCGAAATACCCCTGCAGCACTTCGATACCCCGTATTACCTCACCCCCGACCGGCGCGGCGGCAAAGTCTATGCATTGCTGCGCGAGACGCTGGAAAAAACCGGCAAGGTGGCGCTGGCCACGGTGGTGCTGCACACCCGCCAGCACCTGGCGCTGCTGCGCCCTCTGGATGACGCGCTGGTGATGATCACTTTGCGCTGGCCCGAGGAAGTGCGCGGCCTTGAGACCCTGGAGCTGGACAGCAGTGTGACCGATACCAAGGTCGACAAGCGCGAACTGGACATGGCCAAGCGACTGGTCGAAGACATGAGCGGGCCGTGGAAGCCCGAGGACTACCATGACGCCTTCCGCCAGACCATTCTGGACCTGGTGGAAGAAAAGGCCAGCAAAGGCAAGATCGCTACAGTCGAGAAAGGCAAGGCCGCCAGCGCCGAGAAAGGTGCGGACATCCTCGACCTTACCGAGCTGCTGAAACGCAGCCTCGGCGGCAAGAAGCCGGCGAAGAAGCCGCGCAAGGCCTCCTGAGCGAAGCCCCGCAGCGCTTCGCTCAAACCAGAGCCTGCAGCCCCGCCAGATAATCGCCAAAGCCTTCCCGGGCGCGGCTGTCGCGGCGGCTGCTGGTGGCCACGCTGTGCCTGGCCGTCCAGACGATCTGCGCGCCACTGGCTTGCAGGTCGCTGACCAGTTGCACATCTTCATGGGCCGCCAAGGGTTGGAAGCCGCCGACCCGTGAATAGGCGTCGGCGCACACGCCCAGGTTGGCGCCATGAATGTGCCGGTGCCCCTCGCGCTGCTCGTAACGGCTTTGATAGAGCTGCCGCAGGGCCGCCGTCTGCCACGGCTGCCAGTATTCGACGTGTACCGTGCCACAGACAACCTCGGCACTGCAGGCCAGCTGCGACAACAACCAGTGCCCCGGTACCCGGCTGTCGGCATCGGTACAGGCCAGCCACCGCGCACCACGGTCGACCATGTGCGCCGCGCCCACCCGCCGGGCCATACCAACACTGCCAGCCTCCACCTCCAGCACCTGCACACCAAAACGCCGCGCCACGGCGGCGCTGCCATCGCTGCAGCGGTCGAGCACGACCAGCACCTCGACCCGATGGCCAGCCTGCTGTGCCTGCACGGCGGCAATCAGCACCGCACGCAGGCAACGGCCGAGGCGGCGGGCTTCGTTGTGGGCCGGAATCACGACGGCGATCATGGGCAAGTCTCGTCAAGGTCGACCACACTGGGCTGGGCTGACCAGTACTCGAGCACGAAGTCCGCTTCATCATGCTGGAACTGCTTGTAGAGGGGCAGGTGGCGGGCCAGCATGCGATGCACTTCACGCCCATCCTGCGGGCAACCGACAATGGGGTGCTTCCAGTGGCATGCCAGCAGGCCGCCGTCGTAAGACAGGCTGGCGACCGCTTGTTCGATGACTTGCAGCCAGTCGGTGGGGTCCAGGTAGTAGCCCACCTCGCTCAGCACGATCAGGTCGAAGCGCCCACCAGGCCAGTCTGCCGGGAGCCGCGCCAGTTCCACAGACGCATTGTGCACCTGAGCCAAGCGTTCGCGGGCCAGCCCCACGGCGGTGGGGTCGAGGTCCTGGCATAGCAGTTCCCCGCTGCGTTCGGCCAGCAGTGCACTTAACTCGCCGTTGGCGCAGGCTGGCTCGAATACCCGCTGGTAGCATTGACGGGGCAGGCTGGCCATGACCAGCTCGCGCTTGCGCTTCTCGTACCAACGGGTGCGAAAAGCCCACGGGTCTTCATTGGTCGCATACAAGTCGGCGAAATACTGTGGATCGAGGCTCATGACAACTCCAGTCAAAGGAACACCAGTTCGAAAGGTTGCAGCAGGCAATCCAGCAGGTTTGCCGGTAGCACCGGCGGCCGCTCACCGTCTGCCTGCAACTGGCTGGCATGGGCGGCGAGGGCCTTGCGCTTGCGCGCCAACCGGGCTTCATCCAGCTGCAGGCGGTGGGCACGGGGCCAGGGCAGGCGAGGGTCGTCGGGTTGCGCCCAGTGCCAGGCCCAGACCGGGACCTCGGCCAGTTGCACTTGCCGCGCCAGTGCCGCGTGGGCGGCGGCGCGCCCGACGGCCTCGTGGTCGCAATGACCGTCATTGCGCCAGGTAGCCATCAACAGGTCGTCCGGGCGCAACAATTGAGTCAGATGGCTGACCAGGAACGCTTCCTCTCGCGGCAATTGGCCGTCCTTGAGGTTGAGCCGGCGCCAGTCCACGCGGTTCGGGTCCAGGTCAAGCTGCTGCAATGCCAGGCGACTTTCCTGGGGGCGTTGGCGACGCAGGCGATGCTCGCTCCACTGGGTTGAGCCAGGGTGGCTGCCTTCACCATCGGTTGCGGAAATCAGCATCAGGTCGGCTTCACGGCCTTTGAAGCTGCTCAGCAGGCCGCCTGCCATGAGGATTTCATCATCCGGGTGGGGCGCAATCATCACCAGGCGGCGCCCAGGCGGGCAGAGCCGGGCGGGGTCGAGCCATGTGGCGCGGGCCAGGTGTGCCGCCTGCTGCCAGTCGGCCCAAGGGGTGCCGCTGCTGGCCTGGATCAAGTTCTCACTCATAGCTGCCACGCTCCTGCCGGCACCTGCGCCAGCTGTTGGCCCAGCGCTGCCAGGTCACGCTCCGCGTGGCTTTGGCGCAGATACACCGGTAAATCGGCGCTCAAACGGGCGAAGTGGCTGTTGCGGCAGAACGGTGTGGCACCCAGCGCCCGCCCGACATGGCTGATGACCTGGTCCACGGCCTGCTCGACCTGGGCGCGGGTGCGCCGCACTTCAAAACTGGCATCTGCACCCGGCTGCCGGTCGATCCAGGCGGCGCATTCACGCAGCGCCGCACGCGCACCATACAAAGCGGCGTCCACCGCCCCGAGGTGGGCATCGGCATGCGGGTCGGGCCGCGGCTTGCGGCAATACTCGCGCAGGTAATCGGCCAGGGCCTCGGCCGCACCATACCAGCACGCGGCGATACCGCCGCCGCCGTGCCAGAAACCAGGGCGCGCCAGGTACTGGCCAGGTTTGCCGATCAGCGTTGCCGGGGTGTTGTCGAAGGTGACCTCGACGCTGGCCGTGGTAGCCATGCCCACGGCTTGCCAATGCTCGATGTTCAGCCCCTGGTCAGGCTGCGACAGTTCGATGGCGACCAACTGCTGCTGACCCTGCTCATCCCAGGCGGTGAGCAATGCCCGGTCGATCTGCAACGCCCCGGAACACCAGGCTTTGGTGCCTTGCAAACGTACCCTGTCGCCGTCGCGGGAGGTTATGACCGCGCGGGCATCAGGTGGCTCGGCGGCCCACACGCCCCAAATGCCTTCTGCCACGTAGTGTGCAGCTGCGCACTCCGCCAGAATCGCCAGGGCATCGGTGTGGCCTTCGTACAGTTTGGCCAGGGCCAGGTCGCAACCCGCCACGCGGGCCAACGTCTGCCAACGGCGCAAGGTATTGCCCTGGCCTGGCAACGGCAGCAGGTCCAGGTGGTCGGCCTGCAGCGCCTGCATCAGCTGAGGCAACTGAGTGTCGAGGTTGAGGGGTTGCTGACGATCACCAAATGTACGCAGTAGGCGGTCGAAACGGGTCAGGTTGAAGTCCTGGACGATGCTCATGGGCGGGTCTCCTGATGCGTGGCCACTAGGCAAGCCCCAGCTGTTTGCGCATGCGCGCCGTAATGGACTGGCGGACCTTGCCCAGGTCCGCCCACGGGTCGTCGACCTCTGCCAGGCGCGCGGGCAGGTTGGCGATGTTCCATTGGTTGGCGGCCTTGAGCGTGGCCAGTTCCTCACGCCAGATGGGTACCGACACCGGCAGGCCTTCCCGTGCACGCAGGGAATAGGCACACGCGGTTGTTGCCCCCCTGGCGTTGCGCAGATAGTCGATGAAGATGCGCCCGATGCGGTTCTTGGGCCCTGATACCGCGCTGAGGCGGTCGGGGAACAGCTTGGCCAGGTACTCGACGATGGCATGGCTGAAGGCCTTGACCTCGTCCCAACCCGCGCGGCGGGTCAGCGGCACCACCAGGTGTATGCCCTTGCCGCCGCTGGTCTTGAGGAACACTTTCAGGCCAAGCTCGTCGAGCAGGGTGAGGGTGAGTTGAGTGGCTTCCAGCATGGCCTTCCAGGGCAGCGCGGGGTCAGGGTCGAGGTCGAGCACGAAGCGGTCGGGCTTGTCGAAGTCCTTGTCAGTGGCGTTCCAGCTGTGCAGCTCGAGCATGTTCATCTGCACCGCGCCCAGCAGGGTATCGGCGCGGTTGATGACCATGGCCGCCTGGCCGGCCTGGGCCTTGTCGTATTCGAGCACATTGGGCAGGTGCAGCTGGCTGGCGTTCTTCTGGAAGAAAAGCTCACCGGCCAGGCCATCGGGTGCGCGCACCAATGCCACCGGGCGGTGCTGGATCTGGGGTAGCAACCACTGGCTGACGGCGGCGTAATACTCGGCCACATCGCGCTTGGTCACGCCCGTGGTAGGGTCGATCACCCGGTCAGGGTGGGTAAGGTGCAGGTCCTCCGAAAGCGGCGCTGCTTTGCCGCGTTTGCGGCGGGGCGTGGTGTTGGTGGGCATGGGGCGTTCCAGGTCGATGGCGGTGGCGGGCTTGTCATCGCGCAGGCCATGGAAGACCGAATGGCGCACAATGCCGTCCCGGGTCATCTGGGCATACGCCACTTCAGCCAGCAGCTGCGGGTTCAGCCAGTGCACACCGCGGGCTTCTGCGCCACTGGGCGGGCGGGCCACGGCGGGCCTGGCAATTTCCAGTGGTTGCAGGCGGGCATGGATGCTGGCAAGGGTGGCAGCCGTGAAGCCGGTACCGACCTTGCCGGCATAGCGCAACTCGCCACTGTCCGGGTCGTGCAGGGCCAGCAGCAGGGCCCCGAAGCCGCTGCGGCTGCCTTTGGGGTCGGTGTAGCCAACCAGCACGAACTCCTGGCGGCGCTTGCATTTGAGCTTGATCCAGTCCGCGCTGCGGCGGCCGCTGTAGGGGCTGCCCGCACGTTTACCGATCAGCCCTTCGAGTTCCAGTCGGCAGGCGCTGGCCAGCAGGGCGTCGACCGGTTCGTCGAAGTCGGCGGAATATTTGAGTACGTCTGACGCGTCGTGATCGAGGAGGGTTTTCAGCGTTTCGCGGCGATCCTGTAGCGGTGCGTGACGCAGGTCCTGGCCACCCAGAAAGGGCAGGTCGAATACGTAGTAAGTGATGTGCTCGTCCTGCTCGGTGTCGAAGGCGTTCTGTAACGCCTGGAAGTCCGCTGCGCCATTTTCGTCAGCCACTACCATTTCGCCATCCAGCCAGGCCGAATCGATGCCCAGGGCGCGCAATGCTGCGACTTGGCGGGGCATCTTGCTGCTCCAGTCATGGCCGTTGCGGGTGAACAGCCGCACATCGTCGCCGTCGATACGAGCCAGGATGCGATAGCCATCGAACTTGACTTCATAGCGCCAGTCGCCCTGGGGCGGCGTGTCCACCAAGGTGGCCAGCTGTGGCTGCAACTGGTTCGGCAATGCGGCTTGGCGAACCTTGCCGGGGCGCTTGCGGGTAGCCCGCGGCTTGGCGGCGGCTTGCTTGGCTGCCGGCTTGCGGGGGATCAGGGTGCGGTCACTGAGCACACTGTCGGGCTGCGCGTCGACGATGCTGTACTCGGCTTCGCTACGGCCCTGGGCATCGTGGGATTTGACCAGCATCCATTGTTCTTTCTTGCCCGCCAGGTGGGTGCGGAACAGGTTCCACACCCCCGACAGTTTTTCGCCTTGCAACCGAAACTTGAGCTTGCCCTTGGCATAGCCCTCATGGGCGTCGCCCTCCGGCTCCCAGATACCGCGATCCCAGACGATGACATCGCCAGCCCCGTAGTGGCCTTCAGGGATGTGGCCCTCGAAATCGGCATAGTCCAGCGGGTGGTCCTCGACGTGCACGGCCAGGCGGCGCACTTTCGGGTCCAGCGACGGGCCTTTGGGGATCGCCCAGCTCTTCAACGTACCGCCCAACTCCAGGCGGAAATCGTAATGCAGGTGGCTGGCGTCGTGTTTCTGAATGCAGAACTGCAGCGCATGGGCTTTTTTGCCACGGCTGCGTTTGCCACTGGGCTCGGGCGTTGCGTTGAAGTCGCGCTTGCGCGCGTATTCCTGCAGGGGCTTGGCCATGTCCGGCTCCGGGCAAATCGCACTCTGTAGAGGTGGGAGGCGCCGGGCAGGCAGGGAGTTCAAAAAACTCTGAATCTTCGGCCACCGGATGCAGTCGACCGAATGCAGCCAACTGACGGAGAACGTACATGGCCCGAACAGAAGATCCTAAGCCCTACACCCCAACCGAGATCGACGACACCGAGGACCGCATGGGCAGCGTGCACGAACTGGACTTCGATGAGCGCCTGGACGAACGCCAGGGGCGGGTAGGAGACGAGCGCCCGGCGAGCGAGATCGAGCGCGAATTCCCACCAGAGCGTGTTGCCGAAAGCGGCATGACGGGTGGCGAAGCGCTGAGCGACAGCCTGCATGAAGACAACGTCACCTACGACGACCTGAGCCCGGATACGCTGCTGGATGAAACCGGCGCCCGTGACCCCCACGAGCCCGGCGGCGGCGACGGCCCGGCTGACATGGACCTGCGCGAAGTGGATGCCGACGAAATCGGTGGCGGCTTTGGGCTGGATGAAGCCGAACTGGCACGTTCCGCGCCGCTTGATGGGGAACCCTGGACCGATGATGTGATCGATGACGAGGAGAGCAGATCATGAATCAGCAACGTTGTGCCTGTACCGACTGTTCCTGCACCGTGGATGCCAATGCCTTGCAGCGTGACGGCAAGGCCTATTGCTGTGAGGCCTGCGCCAACGGCCATAGCCATGGCGAGGGCTGCAGGATGCAAGCCTGCCATTGCAGCGAAAAACCGGACGAAAATGCCGTAGACAATGCGCTGGATGAGACCTTCCCGGCGAGCGACCCGATTTCCCCTTGAGGTCGCCTTGTTGGCGCGGCACCAGGCCGCGCCGACGTTAAGCGCGCCTGCCCCGCACCATCAGGTTTGCACCGAATTGTCGCGCTGGCGCATGGCCTTGGCGCGCTTCTCAAGCACCAGATAAGTCACGATCGCAACCACCAGCGGTATCAGGTAGTACAGGGTGCGATAGCCCAACAGCGCGGCTACCAGCGTGCCCTGCGCCATCTGCCCGTGCAGCAGGGCGAGGAACACCGCTTCCAGCACACCCAGGCCCGCCGGGATATGTGCAACCACGCCTGCCACGCAACTGATCAACAGGATCCCGAGGATCGCGGGGTAGAAGGCGTCGCCCGGCAGCAACCAGTAAATAAGCAGCGCCATCAATGCCCAGTTGCTGGCCCCCAGCGCTACCTGGCAGAGCGCAAGGCGCAGGGTTGGCAAAGTGACTTCGTGCTCGCGCCAACGCCACGTGCGCTTCTTGGCCAGGCCACAGGCCAGCAGGTACGCCGCGGTAATCGCCAGCAACAGCACGCCGATCAGGCGCAGCCCTGTGGTGCCCACCGCCCAGTTACCCGGCAGTTCGACCAGACCCAGGGCGAACACACTGCCGGCCAGCAGCATGTAGCCCATCCAGTTGGTGAGCAGGCCCAGCGTGAGAATGCGCGTGATGGTGGGGGTATCGAGCCCCAGGCGCCCATACAGGCGGTAGCGCAAGGCAACCCCGCCGACCCAGGTGGTGAAGTTGAGGTTGAACGCGTAGCACACGAAGGCGACCGGCAGCACTTGCCGGGCGGGCAGCTGATGACCGGTGTAGGCGCGGGCCAGCAAGTCGTAGCTGGCGAACGTCAGGTAACTGCACACCGCAATTGCCAGGCCGATCACCAGCGTTCCAGGCTTGTAGGCGAGCAGCGACTGGCGCACTTCGTTCCAGTCCAGGTTGCGGGCCAATTGATACAACAGCACAGGGATCAGGATCAGGAACGCCAGCGTCAATACGCGCTTGGCCCAGGTTTGCCAGGTTGTCCGTGCCATCAGGTATTGCCCTCGTGCAGGTCGCCGGCCGGGGCCTCGACGTCTGGCTGCAGCGAGCGCAGCCGTTGGCGGTGTGCCGGCAACCAGCCGGCGATGCGCGGGAAATGGCGCGCCGCATGGAAGCAAGCGAAGATCAGCGGTGCCCGCCACCAGTAGCCACGGATCATGCGTTCCAGGGTCACCGGCTTGCACTGTTCGTGCGCAAGTGACTGCAGGTGCTCGCCGAGCAGCTGGTTGAAAGCGCGGTCGCGGATGAACAGGTTGGCTTCCAGGTTCAGCGACAGGCTCAGCGGGTCGAGGTTGCTGGAACCCACGGTCGCCCACTCGTCGTCCACCAGCGCCACTTTGCCGTGCAAGGGCCGCTTGCAGTATTCATGAATGACCACGCCATCACGCAGCAGGTAGTTGTACAGCAACCGCGACAGGGCACGGACCCAGCGCATGTCTGGCTGCCCTTGCAGGATCAGGTGCACAGCCACCCCGCGGCGGGCAGCGTTGCGCAACTCGCGCAGCAGCCGGTAGCCGGGGAAGAAGTAGGCATTGGCCACTACGATACGTTCCTTGGCACCGCGAAACGCCTGCAGGTACTGGCTTTCGATCGCTGTCCTGCGCACGCCATTGTCACGCTCTACCAGCACGGCGGTGGTGGACCCGGCGGGCTCGGTCAACGGCCGCACGGCGCTTGGTTCCTGCAGCACCGGCGACATCAGGCGCTTGCTGGCAGCATGCACCTGTGCCACCACTGGGCCGGTTACCTCGACGGCATAGTCCTGCTTGGCCATGGGGCCGAAGTCGCCCAGGTGATCGGCGCTGTAGTTGATGCCGCCAATGAAGGCCCGCTCGCCATCGATGACCACGATCTTGCGGTGCAGGCGCCGGAACAGGTTGGTACGCATGCCCACCAGGCGCGGCTGCGGGTCGAAGGCGTGGAAACTCACGCCGGCATCTGTCATGGCCGCGATGAACGGCGCGGGCAGGTCGCCGGTACCGTAGCCGTCCACCACCACTTCGACACGCACGCCGCGGCGGGCCGCGTCGATCAGCGCCTGCTGCAGTTGTCGGCCGACCTTGTCGTCGAAAATGATGAAAGTTTCCAGCAGGATTTCCTCCTGGGCACGGGCCATGGCCTCGAACACACAGGGGTAATACTGCTCGCCGTTGATCAGCAACTTGATATTGTTGCCCTCTACCCAAGGTCTGTTCACAGGTGAATCTCCGCGGCCAATGGTGCGTGGTCGGAAAGGTGCGACCACGGGTAATTCGACAGTACCTGGGCGGCGCTCGGCATGGCGTTGCGCAGGTAGATGCGGTCAAGGCGCAGCAGCGGCAGACGCGCCGGGAAGCTGCGTGCCGGGGTGCCGAAGCGCTCGCCGAAGGCCTCTACCAGGTGCTCGCCCAACACGGCATCTGCCTTCAGGCGCCAGTCGTTGAAATCGCCGGCGACGATGACCGGGGCTTGCGGCGGCAGGCTGGCCAGCAGGTCGAGCAAGAGTTGGATCTGGCTTCGCCGATGCGCTTCGCGCAGGCCCAGGTGCACACAAATGGCGTGCACCTGGTCGTGCCCTGGCACCTCGAGTTGGCAATGCAGCAGGCCGCGTTGTTCCTTGCCTTGCACCGACACATCGAGGTTGTTGAAGCGCCGGATGGGAAATTTGGACAGCAAGGCGTTGCCGTGGTCACCCTGCGGGTACACGGCATTGCGGCCGTAAGCGAACTGGGGCCACATGCTGTCGGCAAGGAATTCATATTGCGGGGTATCAGGCCAGGCCGGGTGGCGCAAGGCATGTTGCTGATGGCTGCCATGCACTTCCTGCAGGAACACCAGGTCTGCGCCGGTGGCACGGACCGCTTCACGCAGCTCAGGCAGGATGAAGCGGCGATTGAAGAAGGTGAAGCCCTTGTGCACGTTCAGCGTGAGTACGTTCAAACGGCGCACGGCGGTGGACTGATCGGTGCTGCGCGGCAAAGCAGTCATGGGTTCGTTCACAAGGCCACCTCCGGCACCACGCCCGGTTCGGTCATCAGTTCATGGTCCAGCGACAGCTTCTGCAGCAAGCGGCGGGCGTCGTAGGGCGCATGGACCTTCTGGTCATTGTCGAAGTAACAATACACGTCCCGCGCCGCACGCCGAGGTGGCGGCCCCGGCACGATCAGGCGCGCGTCGTCTGCCTGGCTACCTTGGCTCCAGTGAAGGATGCGCTGTTTCCAGCGGCGTAACGCACGCGCGGTATAGCCGCTGCTATAGAGCTCCACGTCGCCGTGCAGGCGCATGTACACGAAGTCTGCTGTGACATCTTCGGCATGCGGCCACTTGCCGGCACTGTCCGCAACCACCAGCGCAACCCGGTGCTTGCGCAGCAGCTTGATGAACGCCTCGCAAAGAAAGCTCTCGTGGCGGACCTCTACCGCGTGGCGCAAGCGCACATTACCGGTGATTGCAAGGCCGCCACTGTCCCGCAGCCGTTCGGCACAGCCTTGGGCGCATGCGCGCGCGGCTTTGCGGTCACGTGGCAGCAACTGCAAGAACCGGGCAAAACGCTCTTCGTCAAACTTCATGTTCGGTGGGAACTGCCACAGGAACGGCCCCAGCTTGTCGCCTAGCAGTAGCGGGCCAGAGGCGAAGAAATTGGCCACTGGCTCTTCAACCTCCTTCAGGCGCCGCACATGGGTGATGTACCGTGGCCCCTTGACTGAGAAAACGAAGCCATCCGGCGTTTCATCACGCCAGCGCAGGTAGCGCTCTGGGGTTTGCAAGCTGTAGAACGAGCCGTTTATCTCGATGCTGTTCACGGCCCGCGAGGCGAACGCCAGTTCATCGTCCTGGCGCAGGCCCTTGGGGTAGAAGTCCTTGCGCCAGGGGCCATAGCGCCACCCGGAAATGCCGATGCGGATATCGCTCACGCCGTCGTCCTCATCACCGGTCCCTTGTTCGGTTACTGTGGTATTGCGACTGGCGCAGAGGGCCAAGGGTTCACCGCGTATGATCAACGGGAACGGCACTGACAGGTTGAACTTTGCCCGCGCAGACGATTCCACCGGGTATGCGCCCCAGGCGCGCGAGCCCAGGAATTGACCTGCCAACCCTGGAGGCAAGCATGGCCAGACACATCATTCATTTCACCGGGCCGATCAATTCGTCGACCTGTGGCAACCTGATCAATACCTGCTCGAAGGCATTGCAGCAGGGCGCCGAGGTGCTGCAACTGAACATCGCTACCATGGGCGGCGAGTGCAGCTACGGCTTTACCTTGTACAACTTCCTGCGGGCGCTGCCGGTGCCGGTGCATACGCACAACCTGGGCACCGTCGAGTCCATGGGTAATATCCTGTTCCTGGCCGGGGAGTGGCGCACGGCATGCAGCTACAGCAAGTTCCTGTTCCACCCGTTCCATTGGACCTTGCACGGCTCGGTCGACCATTCACGCATGGCCGAATATGCGATGAGCCTGGATTACGACCTGCAGCTGTACGCGCAGATTGTGGCCGAGCGCACAGAAGGTGCGCCCGAGGTGCTGGACGTGCCGCGCTACCTGATGGCGTACCCGCGGATTCTGGGGCCGCAGGAGGCACTGCAAAGCGGCGTGATCCATGCCATCGACGAGATGCCGATCGCGCTGGACATGAACCAGTGGAGCGTGCACGCCTGAGGTTCATGCCGGCCGACCATCAGTAAGGCACCGTGCCGCTCAAGGTTTCGATGGCCTCCACCAGTTCGTCGTAGCCGACCGGCTTGTTCAGGTGCCGGTCGAAGCCGGACTGGCGTGACTTGTGCTGGTCTGCGCTGGCACCGTAGCCGGTGAGGGCAATGGCCGGGGTGTGGCGCAGATGGGCGTGGCTGCGCAGCGCCTTGATCAAGGCATGGCCATCCATCACCGGCATGCCGATGTCGGAGAGGATGATGTCGAACGCCTCACCGGAGGCCACCTCCAGCGCCTCGCGGGGGCGGCTGAAGGCGCGCACGCTGGCGTTTTCCATTTCCAGCAGCTCTTGCATGATCTCCAATACCTCTACCGAGTCATCCACCAGCAACACGCGCACGCCGTGCAGCCGGCCCTCCCGGGAATGCTCTGCAGGGTTGGCGCAAGGCGGCGACTGCACGTTGCACAGGGGCAGGCAAACGGAGAAGGTGCAGCCCAAGCCCAAGCCGGCCGAACTGGCCTGCACGGTGCCGCCCTGGGCTTCGACCAACTGGCGTACCAACGAAAGGCCGATGCCCAGGCCTTCACGGTTCTGATTGGCCAGCTGGGGAGCCTGGCTGAACAGGTCGAAGATGTGCTCCAGGCTGTCGGGGCTCAAGCCTACGCCCTGGTCAATCACCTGCAGGCGTGCCTGTTGATCGTCACGGCTCAACACCAGGCGTATCTCACTGCCTGCCGGGCTGAACTTCAGGGCATTGTTCAGCAGGTTCCAGATGATCTGCTCCAGGCGCGTGACATCGCCTTCGATCATCACTGGCAAGCCGTCGGCAGGCAGCTCCAGGCGCACCAGACAGGGGTGTTGCTCAGCCACCACCACAGCGTGAATGCCGCGCAGGATGGCGCCAAGGTCTACCGGCTCGGTCTTGAGCTTGAGCTTGCCGGTACGGATGCGAGCCACATCCAGCAGGTCATCGATGATCCTGGCCTGGCTGCCAACCGCCTCGCAGATGGTGGCAACGGCCTTGCTGGCGTTGCCGATCTGCTTGATCGAGGGCAGGCGGCGGAGCATTTCCGCATTCAGCTGAATCAGGTTCAGTGGGTGCTTCAGTTCATGCGACATGATGGCGAAGAACTCGTCCTTCATGTGGCTGGTGGTTTGCGATTCCGCCAGCTGCTTGCTCAAGCGTTCTTCGCCCAGGCGCACGTGCTCTTCGGCAGCGTGGCTGCTGCTGATGTCGATGAAGGTCAGGACGGTGCCGTCGATTTTCTGCTCGCTGGAGCGGTAGGGCAGCAGGCGTGCCAGGTACCAGTGGTCGCGCTGGCCGCCAACTTCCCGCTCGATAACGGCCTCACCCTGGGCCACGGCGCGGGCATCATCAGCCATGGCCGGGTAGTCCAGGCGGTGCGTGATGTCGAGCAATGAGCGGCCGGTATCGACCGGTAAAATGTTGAACAGGTCCGCGGCGCGCGGCGTGAACCAGCGGATATGCAGGTTGCGGTCGACGAACACGGTGGCGATTTCGGTGCAGGCGATCAGGTTGCTCAGGTAGTCGTTGATCTTGTCGGTCTCTTCCACCTTGTTCTTCAACTCGTAGTTGACGGTAAGCAACTCTTCGTTGATGGACTGCAGCTCTTCCTTGCTGGTTTCCAGCTCTTCGCTGGCCGAGCGCAGCTCTTCGTTGATTGCCTGCATTTCTTCGTTGGAGGCCGTGAGTTCCTCGCTGGATACCTGCGACTGCTCGATGGTTTCCTGCAGCTGCAGGCGGGTACGCTGGAGTTCGCGTTCCAGGTTATGCAGGACCATGCTGTCGGTCTGGCGGATGACGCCCGGCAGTGGCAGGGAAGGGTCGGGCGCCCGCTGCTCGAACACCACCAGCAGGCAATCGCCGTTGTGCACGTCGTCCTTGTAAGGCTGCACGGTGATTTCCACCTGCAACGGCTGTTGGGCATCGCCTAGGTCGACCGGCCGGGAGGTGACCGCTTCGGTGCCTTGGCGCGCCTGGAACAGCGTACTGCGCAGCGCCAGGCGCAGGCTCGGCAGCACCAGGCCGAGCAGATTGCGGCTGGGCTCGCCGCCGCCCAGTTGCAGGAAGCGCCCGACACCTTCGCTCATGTGCAGGATATTGCCGTCCACATCCGCGATCAGGCTGGCCGGCATGCGCATGGCCAGCGCGCGGTGGTGCAGTTCGGCATAAGAGGGCTTGCGCCCGGGCTTGACCTTGGCCAACGGGTCCAATGGCAGGCTGGCGCCAGTGCTGCCAGGCACCTGCCGCTCGGCGCGGCGCCCGGCATTGCTGACGTCACGGGCGCGGAAGATCCGGTTACGCTTGTCCACCGGCGCGAACAGTTCACCCACCACGTCGGCTGACTCGGACGAGCCCAGGAACAGATGGCCGCCAGGGCGCAAGGCAAAGTGGAACATCAACAGGATGTCGCGTTGCACTTCGCGGTCGAGGTAGATCAGCAGGTTGCGGCAGACAATGAGGTCAATTTGCGAAAAGGGTGGGTCCGACAGCAGGTTGTGGCGCGCGAACAACACTTTTTCGCGCACTTCCTTGCGCACCCGGTAATGCTGGTCTTCCTTGACGAAGAACTGGCGCAGCCGGCTGGGCGGCACATCGGTCACGATCGCTTCGGAGTACAAACCGGTACGGGCGATGCCGATGGCACGCTCATCGAGGTCGGTGGCAAACACCTGGACCTTGCGGTTGCGCTGCTCCAGCGCAAGTTGCTCACAGATCAGCATGGCCAGGCTGTAGGCCTCTTCGCCGGTGGAGCAGCCGGCCGACCAGACGCGGATCTCGTCATGGCCGTCGACGGGGTCATGCTCGCTGGCCAGCTGGGGCAGCACGTGCCGCTCCAGGGCCTCGAAGGCTTCGCGGTCGCGGAAGAAGTTGGTCACGCCGATCAGCATGTCTGCCAGCAACGCCGTGGACTCGGCGGGGTTCTGCTCGAGGTAGTGCAAGTAGCCGGCGAGGTTGCTTTGCCCGGTCACGTGCAGGCGGCGTTCAATGCGCCGCAGCACGGTGGCGCGCTTGTAGTGCTGGAAATCGTGCCCCGTGTTGCTGCGCAACTGCAGAAGGATCTCCTCCAGCAGCGGCTCGCTGGCCTGGGCGTCGCCTACGCGGGTGCCCAGCGCCGGGGGCAGGGTGTCATCCTCGATTTCCGGCAACCTGACCTGGCGGGCGTTACGCCACAGCTCCAGCAGCTTTTGTGGCATCTCGGCCACGGGCAGAACCAGGTCGACCATGCCGGTTTCGATGGCAGCCCGGGGCATGCTGTCGTACTGGGCATCGTCCGGGGTCTGAACCAGGGTCACGCCGCCTTGCTCCTTGATCCGCGACAGCCCCACGGCACCGTCGGCGCCGGTGCCCGACAACACCACGCAGAATGCATGGTCCTTGTGCACGTCGGCCAGGTCGCGGAAGAACAGGTCAATGGCCACGTGGTCGCCACGGCGGCGATTGGCGGGGGTCACGCGCAGGTAGCCGTCATTGGTCGAGAGGCGATTGGCCGGGGAGATGACATACACATGGTTACGCTCGATCGGCACCGGCTCGGTGACTTGGCGCACGGGCATCTGCGTGGTGGCCTGGATGATCCGGTCGGCCACGCTCTGATGATCCGGCGACAAGTGCAGCACCACCACGAACGCCATGCCGCAGTCGCTTGGCATATGCCGAAACAGCGTGCAGATGGCCTCCAGGCCACCCGCGGAGGCACCGATGCCCACCACCGGAAAGTCCAAGTGGCTTGGGCTGAGTGCAGGGTTTTGCGGCGCGGCGGGTTGCTTGGGCGAGGACTTCATCGACGGAGCCTTGTACAAGAGCCTTACGGGCGGTGCGTGACTGTGCAGTCACACCTGGATAGTGGGGCGATTATAGGCCGCTACCCTGCAGTTGTGACTGCTGCATGCGCGATAAAGTGCGCCCCGCCTGCAAACGGGGCACAAATAGTTGGCCTGCACGTGTTTCGGGCCACCGGTCAGCTGCCGTCAAAACGTGTGAGCCAAGCGGGCAATTGCAGGTTCGGAATCTGAACATGGCAACCTTGGGTGCGTGCACTGTATGAACGCACAGGTTGTGCGACCGCCTATTCATCGCAAGGAGAAACCACATGGCACAAGATCAGGAAGGTACCCGCCAGCGCGGCGGAACCAAAGAAACCAACCCGGGCAATTTCGCCAACGACCGTGAGCGGGCATCGCGCGCTGGGCACAAAGGCGGCCAGGCGTCGGGCGGCAACTTCGCCAATGATCGCCAGCGGGCATCGGAAGCCGGACGCAAAGGTGGCCGGAACAGCCACGGCACCCGCAGCGAGTGAAGGTACTGCGCGAGCGGTAGTGTGCCTGTAGGCGTACACCGCTCGGGCGCCGCTGGTGCCTGTCGATCGATATTTTTTTGAATCTTCTGCTGCTGCCCCGATCAATCAGGGTGTCATCCATGGAGAAGAGGAGGCCCCTGCGATGCCTGCCCCACAGCTGTTCATCATCGATTACCAACTGCATGGTCAGCCGCGCAGTTTCATCATTCGCCTGGACCGCCTGGACAATGCCGAAGCCTGGCATTGGGCAAGTTGCGATGCGGGCATTGGGATCATCCCCAAATTCGGGCGGGAAAAGATCAGGAAGGTCAGCCGCCCGATGGCTGAACGGTATGGGATTACTGCGGTGAGCTGGCGCCTGTCGGGGAGCAAACCGAATCAGTCGGTGGGCGACCCTGCGGCCATTGTCTAGCGGAAGCGCAGGGGCTGCTGCGGTTCCCTCCGCCCCCAGATGGCCCCAGTTCCGAGTACCGATTTGCTGAGAAATGAGGGGAGCGGCCTGCAGCCGCTCCCCTCGCATGTTTCTGACAACTTTCGCGTTACAGCACCTTGTCGAGTGTGATCGGGAACTCCCTCACGCGTTTGCCGGTTGCGTGGTAGATGGCGTTCGCCACTGCGGCAGCCACGCCGACCACGCCGATTTCGCCCACACCCTTGGACCCCAGCTCATTGACGACATCGTCGTGCTCTTCAACGAAGAGCACGACGATATCACCACAGTCCGCGTTCACCGGGATGTGGTACTCCGCAAGGTTGTGATTGACGATGCGACCCAGGCCATGGTCGGTCAATGCCTCTTCGTGCAGTGCCATGCCGATACCCCATACCACGCCGCCCAGGATCTGGCTGCGGGCCGTTTTCGGGTTGACCACGCGGCCCGCCGCCACGGCGCTGACCACTCGGGTGACCTTGATCATGCCAAGGTCTTCGTCTACCTGGACTTCGACGAACACCGCCGAGTGGGTCGCCGTGGAAAACGGTTGGCGCCTTGCACCAGGCTCAGCGTCGATTTGCACTTCGAACTCCGCGCCGGGGGCACTGGCGACGATGTCTGCCAAGGCCACGCGAAAACTACCCGCGTGCAGGTAACCATCCGCGAAGACGATGTCCTCCCGCGCTGTGCTCGCCACCTGCGGATGCACCTTGCGGGCATGCTCCAGCACCTTGGTACGCAACACCTGGCAAGCCTGGCGCACGGCCGAGCCTACCGACGATACCGTGAACGACCCGCCCTGCAGGGGCGCAGTGGGCAGGGATGAGTCACCGAGCACGAAGGTGACATCCTCCACGCTGACGCCCGCAGCATCGGCTGCAATCTGGGTCATGACGGTGTAGGTGCCGGTGCCGATATCGGTGGTGGCGCTGCTGACGGTGAGGTGGCCTTGGGCATCCAGGCGCGCTTTCGCGCTGGCCTTCATTTGCATGGCCTCCCAGACGCCGCCCGCCATTCCCCAACCGACCAATTGGTTGCCAGTGCGCATGCTGCGCGGTTGCGGGTTGCGGTGCTGCCAACCGAAACGCTCACTGCCTTGCTGATAGCACGCCAGCAGTTCCTTGCTGGAGTAGGGCTTGCCCTCGTTGCCGTTGTTGGCAGCAAAATTACGCCGGCGCAGCTCTACCGGGTCGATATCAGCGGCACAGGCAAGCTCATCCATCGCGCACTCAAGCGCGACCACGCCTGAACCGGCCCCAGGGGCACGCATGTCCAGGGGCGTGTACACATCCAGCGAGGCCAGGCGGTAGTTGAGTTCAACGTTGTCGCACTGGTAGAGCATGCCGCTCCATTCCACCAGGTGCTCGGTGAAGTCTTCGAAGCGCGAGGTCTGCCCCAGCCCATCGTGACCGACAGCCAGCAAGCGCCCATCTGCATCTGCCCCCAGGCGCAAACGCTGCTCGGTGCGGGGCCGGTAGCCGAACGTGAACATTTGCTGGCGCGTGAGGGTGACGCGCACAGAGCGCTGAAGATGCAGCGCCGCCATCACTGCCAGGGGCAGCTGGTACTGCGGGCGCAGGCCCGAGCCGAAGGCACCGCCGACGAAGGCTGCGTGCACACGGATCTGGGCCTTCGGCAGGCCGAATACCTTGTGCAGGTAGTCCTGGCAGTTCTGCGTGCCTTGGGTCTTGTCATGAATTTCCAGGCTGCCGTCGGGCTTGTAGTGCACGGTGGAGGCGTGGGGCTCCATCGGGTTGTGGTGCTCGTTGGCAGTCAGGTAGGTGGCATCGACCTGCACGGGTGCCCCAGCGAAACTGCCAGCGAAGTCGCCACGCGGGGCCGGTGTTTCTGCCGGCGCCACATGCGACGCCCTGGACGCGCCCAGGTCTGTCTCGTGAGGTTCCTCGGCGTATTCGATCCGGATCAATGAGCCTGCATACCGGGCCACCTCCAGGGTGTGCGCCACCACCAGCGCCAGGGGTTGCCCGCTGTACAGCACCCTATCGTTGAACAGGGGCCGAAAGGGTGCGCCCTCTGCTGCATCGGCGTCGCTGTAGTCATCGTCATAACTGGAAATATGCGGACGATGCCCATGGTCGAGCACCGCGACAACGCCGGGTACGCCCAGCGCCTGGGTAGCGTCGATGCGCAGTACGCGGCCGCGGGCGATGGTACTGGACACCACGCTGCCATGGAGCAGGCCGTCTTTTGGGTATTCGCCCGCATAGCGTGCCTGGCCGGTGACTTTAGCCACGCCATCCACGCGATCCAGAGGGGTACCGACTACCGATTTGTTGTTGACCATGGTCATGCCCCCACACCAGCGGCACGGTGCGCCGCGTCAGTCAATGCACGCACGATTGCACGCTGCGCCAGTGTTACCTTGAAACCATTGTGGGTCAGCGGCTGCGCGCCCTGAAGCAGCGCCTGTGCGGCGTTGTCGAACAGCGCCTCGGAAGGCACCTGGCCAACCAGCAGGCTTTCCACAGCCGGGTTGCGCCATGGTTTGTGCGCTACACCGCCCAGCGCCAGGCGGGCGTGCTGAATCACATCGCCATCCAAGCGCAAGGCCGCAGCGACCGACACCAGCGCGAACGCGTAGGAGGCTCGGTCTCGAATTTTCAGGTAGCGGTAATGCTGTTCGAACAGCGGTGGCGGCAGCTCTACGGCCGTTACCAGTTCATCGGCTGCCAGCTGGTTATCACGCTCCGGATTGTTCTCCGGCAGGCGATGGAAATCTGCGAACGGGATCTGGCGTTTACCAGCCGGTCCCTCTACGTGCACCACGGCTTCGAGTGCTGCCAGTGCTACGCACATGTCGGACGGATGAGTGGCCACACAGGCCTCACTGGCGCCAAGAATGGCGTGTATGCGGTTGCGGCCGCTACGAGCAGGGCATCCGCTGCCGGGTTCACGTTTGTTGCAGGGGGTGCCGGTATCGTAGAAGTAGTAACAGCGTGTGCGCTGGAGCAAGTTGCCGCCGGTACTGGCCATGTTTCTCAACTGCGGTGAAGCGCCCGCAAGGATAGCCTGTGACAGCAACGGGTATTGTTGCTCGATCATCGGGTGCCAGGCCAGGTCGGCATTGCTGACCAGGGCACCGATCATGACGCCACCGTTGGCAGTGGGATGCAGCCCATCCAGCGCCAAGCCTGAGATATCGATCAGGCGCTCGGGGCGGACCACGTTTTCCTTCATCAGGTCGACCAGGTTGGTGCCCCCGGCGATAAAGCGCGCGCTGTCGCCAGCCAGGCTCACGGCCTCGCTGACTGACGCAGGCTTGTGGTAGCTGAAGGGCATCATGGCTTCGCCCCCCGTTGTGGTTGATCCGGGTGTGCCATCAGCGGCTGGGCTTCTTCGATCGCGGCGACGATGTTGCCATAGGCACCACAGCGGCAAAGGTTGCCGCTCATCTGCTCGCGAATGGCCTCACGGCAGTCGGCTCGCCCTTCACGCACAAGCCCGACGGCAGAGCAGATCTGCCCAGGTGTGCAGTACCCGCACTGAAACGCATCGTGGGTGATGAAGGCCCGTTGCATAGGGTGCAGCACGTCGCCGCTGGCCAGCCCCTCGATGGTCACCACGTCTGCGCCGTCGCACATGATGGCCAAGGTCAGGCAAGCATTGACGCGCTTGCCGTCGCGCAGCACCGTGCAGGCGCCGCATTGGCCGTGGTCGCAGCCTTTTTTGGTACCTACCAGGTCCAGCTGTTCACGCAACAGGTCGAGCAGGGTGGTCCACGGGTGGACTGCCAGTGTTCGGGGCTGACCATTGAGGGTCAGGCAGATGGGGTGTTCTGCAGCCCCATTGGAAGAGAGCGCGCTCATGGAAGGTCCTCACGGTCAGGGTTCACGCAGTTGGCTGCGTCTTTGTTGTGCGACCCGGGCGGTTGCAGAAACGTTCCACCGGCTTGCCAGGCGTAGAAAGGTGGCTGCGGGCATGGCGTGACGGCGTGTAGGCATTATGGTGGTGAGGCGCGGGACTGAGAGCGAAGCTCAGGGCTGCTGGCCGGTAGCCAAGAAGGGATGAGCGGGCGAGAGCACGAACCGTGGCTGACGTATTTGCGGGGAAGGGCCAGTATATTGGTGAACTACAACGTTAACTCAACTAAATGGATATTTAGCGTAGTTATTCCTTAAAGGCATTAAAATATCCTGGCAAAAAAGGGTGGTAGCATCAAGGTCTGTTGTCATATCCGCGAGAGCAGACGGACCAGGACCACCTTATGCAAAACATATCAGCCCGTATGGTCGAGGACGCCTGCAGGTATTTACGAGCGTCGCTGCAGCTTTTACGTGGCGATGATTTGATGGATGTCTCGCAGATCAACGCCGCTCTAGCCATGGAAATCCTGTTGAAGAGCTTTGTGGCTGTGCCTACTGGCGGCTTTGGCAAGATCTGGGAAACCTACGAAATCGACAAAGACCCGATCAAGGCTGCGTATTCGCAGCTGAGAGCTGACGGAAAAGCCGGTGATAGAATTGACTGGCATGATTTACTGACACTGTTTCATGCCGTCCCTGAAGCTACACGGCGTCGGGTTGGTCTTGACCGTCATGTTGATCAGATCGAATCGAACCGCAATGTCTTCACTAAAGCACGGTACCGGTACGAGAAAGATGCTCGGCAACTTTACTGCACGGGGTTGGTCGGTGTGCTGCAGGATGTGATTCCGCGTGTCGTTGAGTACCACAAGGAATGTGGCTCAACAGATCCGTTCATTGAGAATTTCGAGATGCATGGTGATGGACTAACCATCATGGTTTGAGGGAGAGTTCTAAGGGGTGGGCCTGGCTTCAAATCTACCCACCCTCGGCCCCGGTGGCTCCATACAAATTTGCGCATAATGCATATTATGTTAAATACAGGGCGTTTTGTAAGCGTTGCATTTCCACCCACCGGCTAACCCTAGCACCGTGTGACCGGCATCCATAGATGCGAATTTTGTTATCCATAGATGCGCATGAAAAATCAGTGACTTAGCTGTATTGGCATGCCTGCTCCAGCCTTGACGTGCTCTCCAAATGCGCGAAATCGACGTGGAACGACTGTCAGGATGCCCTAAAAAAAGTAATCGGCCCTTAAAAACAATAAACCAGAAAAATCAATGAGTTATCCTGAATCTTCTCCCCTAGGCAAACTCTACGAATCGCAATCGGTCCGTAAAAAAAATAGGGCGCGTGCCACTCCAGCGCTACAAACGCCATATTGCCTATCCTTAAAAAAAAGTAAAACCTTAAAAAGAATAATTTTTTAAGGGTTGATCTGATCACGCTCCCGACCGATTGTCTGGGGGTAACTACGTGGCTGTTAGGGATCCGCAAAAAGGATAAATACCCCTAAAAAAGAATAATTACCGCACATCAGTTGCTTGAAATGCTCCGTCGCCGCTCTCGATAGCGACACACTACCGCCAGTATTTTTAAAAGGATGGATTCACAGCCCCTAGGTCCGCTCTGCGGAGCCCTCAAAGAAGATAAATATTTTGAAAAAAGATAACCTGTTTTAGAGGCACAGCGCGGAGCAGATGTGGCTAGTCTTCAGCGAACCTGGCACTACTAGGCTCAACCCTCCTTCAGGCCTAGTTCTGCATGAAAAGCTAGGCGCTGACCTTGATACGAAAAAGTTCCACCGTGGAACTCAAGTACTTTTGGTTCAGGGCCTCTGGGGAGCTAGCCCATACTCAGCGCCTGAAGGCGCTTTGCGCATTCTCGTAGGGATGCATAGGTTCCATCGCTTATTTTCTCCAGCGGAGTGCTTCCCTCAAAATAATCGTTGTCATTTTTCATGGACATAAAACCTGCGATATTCTTAGGATTCTCAAAAATCTTGTTCAAGTAGCTATTCATCTCAAAAATAACGCTTAGGCGGAGCTTGATCTCTTGAGCGGCACAATCGGGCATGCCGATTATACTATGTGCGACTTGCTCTTCAGCGCCCCAAGACATCAATAGTGACAGCGCTGACAAACAAGCCTGAAACGACTCACTCCCGGTTGTATCAGCCACGACTTGCCTCCGTCCTCTGCTGCATGTTGAACTGCTCATTGATCAGTTCGCCTAATATCCTCGCAATCCAGGCTTGGTATGCACTCAGTACTGGATCGCTCGAATTAGCATTTGATGCTTGGTAAATGCTTCTCTCGCTCCTCACAACCTTGAGAGGTATTTCATTACCATCAACATAATAGCGCCCACTCGCAATACGGTAAGCATACGAATCTAAGGTTCTCTCGGGCTGCGCCAATATAACCCTTGCGAAGTCGACAACAGGCTCTACCGTCCACTTTTGGTTAGGACTCAACCGCGGCGGCAATGCGAGTTGAAGACCTACCACGCCTCTAGTGGCATTGGGCCTGTCGAGCTCGTTCAAGAAGTCCAATGTGCTCTGGCCCGTTTCAAAAATCCTGATGTCAATAATCTCTTTTTCTTCCAAAAGGTCCAGCACGCAAACGATTAGAAATGTGGATCCTGCCCCTAGGGATGCTACTTCTGAGAAGCTTTCAGGGTTTACTCGCAAGGTGGTCATAGCTCTCTCCCAACGAAAATGAACACTATAGATTGTAGCACTATAGGATTCAAAGAGGCTTCATCATTCCTTTTGTGGATCAAATACGCAAATGGAGCTCAAAACAGCCCTCGCTCAAGCGCTACGCAAAACTAGGACTAGCCGAGGCCTGACCCAGGAGGATTTTGGCGATGTCAGCAGCCGTACCTATGTAAGCTCTCTTGAGCGCGGCCTCAAGAGCCCCACCCTCGATAAGCTGGTCGAGCTGGCGACACGTATGGACGTGCACCCGCTATCCCTACTTGCAGAGGCCTTTTTGCTGATCGACAATGAGCCCGACATCGAAATGCTGTTCTCCCGAATCCGTCAAGACCTACATCGGCAGTGAACCGATGGCAAAGCAAAGGCCTCTACGCACGCAATATCCGATAACTGTCAGACCCGGATATTGCATAGCACCTCATTCGAAAGCATCCTTGATAGATCTGCAACCTCGTCTGAGTAGCCCATGCGCGTAGATCCACAACATCTTTTTGATACCTTTGGGAAATTTAACCAACTCAGTTTTCTCGGGGTGCATCAGGAACTACCATTGGTTCTTGATTATCTGAAACGATTCGCTCCTGATTGTAAGGCCTTAGAGAGCTACCTTGTGGTGCGAAGTTTTTTACGCTCATATGCCGGCAACCAGACGACATTCAACTCGTTTCGCACACATGTCGAGCGTCTCTTGCTCTGGTCCCTGATCATAGCGAAAAAATCCATTCTTGATATTCGTCGTGTAGATGCTGAAATGTTCATGGAGTTTTGCCTACAGCCTCCAGCAGAATGGGTAGGACCAGTAGTGAAATCGAGATTGTTCGTCTGGGGGGCGAAAACGACTTGAGTCAGATGATTATGTTGTGAACAAAGACTGGAGGCCGTTCAGTAGTACGGCTAGCAAACGAGATCGTAAAATCGCTGTAGAGTCGTCGAAAGACCTTCCAATTCGCCCCTACCAGATGGCGCAAGGATCGATTGCGCAGGTGGTAGTTTTTTTCAGCATGCGATGGACGAAGGCTTGACCGAGTCGAATCCTTTCCGCGCAATAAAACAAAAGTCCATCATAAACAACGTGCGGTATTGGACGTTTCCGCACAATCGCTTACAGAGCTTCAGTGGAGTTTCGTTATCGACTGTGCAGAGCAGATGGCTGCGGAGGATCCGAGACACGAACGCACTTTATTTATTGTGGCAACTATCTTTTCGATGTATCTCAGGGTCTCTGATTTATTCGGCAGAGAAAACTGGCGCCCCTCAATGGGTGACCTGCGCTGAGATACTGTTGGCAACTGGTGGTTTCATGTTGTCGGAAAGGGAAATAAAGCAGCCCGAATTAGCGTGCGCGATGACTATGTTGATTGTTACTTAACTCGATATCGCCGCTATCTAGGACTGTCTCCCCTGCCCTCACCTCAAGACGTTGCCCCCTAATTGGAACGCTAAATGGTCGCGGCGGCCTGTCTGATCGCTACATCCGATCTTTGCTTCAAGGTAACCGCTCCATAAACCC
>NZ_BLJG01000028.1 GCF_009932375.1 Pseudomonas juntendi | reverse complement strand
GCGCGATTCACCTGTGGGAACGGTGAATGACCAGGTTTAATCCCCTCTCAAGACACAATGCCGCTCCTACAACGACAAAGCGGCGGCTTGGCATACCCCTGAAGGGGTGGGGTGCCAAGTCGCCGCTTTGCGTTCTGCTTTCGCAGAAAAGGCCAGGCAGGCCGGGTATTCATTCACGCAAGTGGCAGTGTAGCCATACCCGCTCGGCGCGCAAGCGAAAATGTGCAGCGCCTGTGCAATCGCGGGGCTCGATCGCTGGCATGAATGACCGGTGATCACTGTCATCATGGTTTGCTGCGCGCACGGTACAAAATGACCGGAAAGTCGCGTTTTCTTCGTGCTCGTGAGCATTTGACAACGCAGATCTTTTCGGAGAATGTGTGCACACCCAAATCAAACGGGCGTATGAATTGAGCGTTTGTATGTCACCACGCCAAGCCATACTTCCGACTAGCGCGCTGACGGGTGTGCCTGGGCGGGGCAGCTAGGCCTGCTTCCGCTGCAGCGATCGGCGTGTACAGTTCAGCTTCCATATCGTGGAGATCAGTTGATGATTTACGAAGGTATAGCCATCACGGTTAAGGCTCTTGAAAGTGGCATCGTCGAGCTCAAGTTCGACCTCAAGGGTGAGTCCGTCAACAAGTTCAACCGCCTGACCCTGAACGAGCTGCGCGAGGCCGTAGGCGCCATCCAGGCCGACGCCTCGGTCAAGGGCGTCATCGTCAGCAGTGGCAAGGACGTGTTCATCGTCGGCGCCGACATCACCGAGTTCGTCGATAACTTCAAGCTGCCCGAGGCCGAACTGGTCGCCGGCAACCTGGAAGCCAACCGCATCTTCAACGCCTTCGAAGACCTCGAAGTGCCGACCGTCGCGGCCATCAATGGCATCGCCCTGGGTGGCGGCCTGGAAATGTGCCTTGCCGCCGATTACCGTGTCATGTCCAGCAGCGCCAAGATCGGCCTGCCGGAAGTCAAGCTGGGCATCTACCCGGGCTTTGGCGGCACCGTGCGCCTGCCGCGCCTGATCGGTTCGGACAACGCCATCGAGTGGATCGCTGCCGGCAAGGAAAACCGCGCCGAAGACGCCCTCAAAGTCGGCGCCGTCGATGCCGTGGTTGCGCCCGAGCTGCTGCAGGCTGGCGCCATCGACCTGATCAAGCGCGCCATCAGCGGCGAGCTCGACTACAAGGCCAAACGCCAACCCAAGCTGGAAAAACTCAAGCTCAACGCCATCGAACAGATGATGGCGTTCGAAACTGCCAAGGGCTTCGTTGCCGGGCAGGCCGGGCCGAACTACCCGGCCCCGGTCGAAGCCATCAAGAGCATCCAGAAGGCCGCCAACTTCGGCCGCGACAAGGCGCTGGAAGTCGAAGCGGCCGGGTTTGCCAAACTGGCCAAGACCTCGGTTGCCGAGAGCCTGATCGGCCTGTTCCTGAACGACCAGGAGCTCAAGCGCAAGGCCAAGGCGCACGACGAAATCGCCCACGACGTGAAGCAGGCTGCCGTGCTTGGCGCCGGTATCATGGGGGGCGGCATCGCCTACCAGTCCGCGGTCAAGGGCACCCCGATCCTGATGAAGGACATCCGCGAGGAAGCCATCCAGCTGGGCTTGAACGAGGCCTCCAAGCTGCTTGGCAACCGCGTCGAAAAGGGCCGCCTGACCCCGGCCAAGATGGCCGAGGCGCTCAATGCCATTCGCCCGACCCTGTCCTATGGCGACTTTGCCAATGTCGACATCGTGGTCGAGGCCGTGGTCGAGAACCCGAAAGTCAAGCAGGCGGTGCTGGCGGAAGTGGAAGGGCAGGTCAAGGACGATGCGATCCTGGCCTCCAACACTTCGACCATCTCCATCAACCTGCTGGCCAAGGCGCTCAAGCGCCCGGAAAACTTCGTCGGCATGCACTTCTTCAACCCGGTGCACATGATGCCGCTGGTGGAAGTGATCCGTGGCGAGAAGTCCAGTGAAGTGGCTGTGGCCACCACCGTGGCCTATGCCAAGAAAATGGGCAAGAACCCGATCGTGGTCAATGACTGCCCGGGCTTCCTGGTCAACCGCGTGCTGTTCCCGTACTTCGGCGGCTTTGCCAAGCTGGTCAGCGCCGGTGTCGACTTCGTGCGCATCGACAAGGTCATGGAAAAGTTCGGCTGGCCAATGGGTCCGGCCTACCTGATGGACGTGGTAGGCATCGACACCGGCCACCACGGCCGTGACGTGATGGCCGAAGGTTTCCCTGACCGCATGAAGGACGAGCGCCGCTCGGCGGTGGATGCCCTGTACGAGGCCAACCGCCTGGGGCAGAAGAATGGCAAGGGTTTCTACGCCTACGAAACCGACAAGCGTGGCAAGCCGAAGAAAGTGTTCGACGCTACCGTGCTCGACGTGCTCAAGCCGATCGTGTTCGAGCAGCGTGAAGTCACCGATGAAGACATCGTCAACTGGATGATGGTGCCGCTGTGCCTGGAGACCGTGCGCTGCCTGGAAGACGGCATCGTCGAGACCGCTGCCGAAGCTGACATGGGGCTGGTCTATGGCATTGGTTTCCCTCCCTTCCGCGGTGGTGCGCTGCGCTACATCGACTCGATCGGTGTCGCCGAATTCGTTGCCCTGGCCGATCGCTATGCCGACCTGGGGCCGCTGTACCACCCGACCGCCAAGCTGCGCGAAATGGCCAAGAATGGCCAGCGCTTCTTCAACTGAGCGGTCAACGAGCTAGAGCGAGAGATTTGATATGAGCCTGAATCCAAGAGACGTGGTGATTGTCGACTTCGGTCGCACGCCGATGGGCCGCTCCAAGGGTGGCATGCACCGCAATACCCGCGCCGAAGACATGTCGGCGCACCTGATCAGCAAGCTGCTGGAGCGCAACGGCAAGGTCGACCCCAAAGAGGTCGAGGACGTGATCTGGGGCTGCGTCAACCAGACCCTGGAGCAGGGCTGGAACATCGCCCGCATGGCTTCGCTGATGACGCAGATCCCGCACACCTCCGCTGCGCAAACCGTCAGCCGCCTGTGCGGCTCGTCGATGAGCGCGCTGCACACCGCCGCCCAGGCCATCATGACCGGCAACGGCGATGTGTTCGTGATCGGCGGCGTGGAGCACATGGGCCATGTCAGCATGATGCACGGCGTGGACCCTAACCCGCACCTGTCCTTGCATGCCGCCAAGGCTTCCGGGATGATGGGCCTCACTGCAGAAATGCTCGGCAAGATGCATGGCATCACCCGTGAGCAGCAGGACCTGTTTGGCTTGCGTTCGCACCAGTTGGCCCACAAGGCGACGGTCGAAGGCAAGTTCAAGGATGAAATCATCCCGATGCAGGGCTACGACGAGAACGGCTTCCTGAAGGTGTTCGATTACGACGAAACCATTCGCCCGGAAACCACCCTCGAAGGCCTGGCGTCGCTCAAGCCGGCATTCAACCCCAAAGGGGGCACGGTCACGGCCGGTACTTCGTCGCAGATCACCGACGGCGCGTCGTGCATGATCGTCATGTCTGGCCAGCGCGCCATGGACCTGGGTATCCAGCCGTTGGCGGTAATCCGCTCGATGGCGGTGGCAGGTGTAGACCCGGCGATCATGGGCTACGGCCCGGTGCCATCGACCCAGAAAGCCCTCAAGCGTGCCGGGCTGACCATGGCGGACATCGACTTCATCGAGCTCAACGAAGCCTTCGCTGCACAGGCCTTGCCAGTGCTGAAAGATTTGAAAGTGCTCGACAAGATGGATGAGAAGGTTAACCTGCACGGCGGCGCCATCGCTTTGGGCCACCCGTTCGGTTGCTCTGGGGCACGTATTTCCGGCACCCTGCTCAATGTCATGAAGCAAAATGGCGGTACCCTCGGGGTGGCGACCATGTGCGTCGGCCTCGGCCAAGGTATCACCACTGTCTTCGAACGCGTCTGATCGCGCCGCTGGACAGCAACCGGGGCCTTGTGCCCCGGTTTTGTTTTTTCAGGTTTTATTCAGGAGGGTGTGCAACATGCAGATACAGCCAGGCGTCTACCGGCATTACAAAGGGCCTGAGTACCGTGTCTTCAGCGTTGCGCGGCACTCCGAGAGCGAAGAGTGGATGGTTTTCTACCAGTGCCTGTATGGTGACTACAGCTTCTGGGTAAGGCCACTTTCGATGTTCCAGGAGTCCGTCGAGGTTGACGGCGAGCAGGTGCCACGCTTTGCTTTGGTCAAGGCCGAAGAGGGGCTGCCCGGGTTGCTGGGCAAGTCGCACGCATGATCGTTCGAACTTGACCTCACACTTTTGCCACTATATATAGCGGTGCCGCGTGTCGGCACCTGACGCGTTTTTCATCTTCAGATTCAGGAATACTCCGATCCATGGGCAAATCGCTGGTCATTGTGGAATCCCCGGCCAAGGCCAAGACCATCAACAAGTACCTGGGCAACCAGTACGTGGTGAAGTCGAGTATCGGCCATATCCGAGACCTCCCCACCAGCGGTTCGGCCAGCGCAAGCAAAGAGCCGGCCGCCAAGCGTGGTAAGGCTGCGGGTGAGGCCCCGGCGCTTTCACCCAAGGAAAAGGCCCGTCGCCAGTTGGTGTCGCGCATGGGTGTCGACCCCGACCACGGCTGGAAAGCCAAGTACGAGATCCTGCCTGGCAAGGAAAAGGTGATCGAAGAGCTGCGCCGCCTGGCCAAGGATGCCGACACCATCTATCTCGCAACCGACTTGGACCGCGAAGGGGAAGCCATTGCCTGGCACCTGCGCGAGGCCATCGGTGGTGACGACGCCCGCTACAAGCGCGTGGTGTTCAACGAAATTACCAAGAAGGCGATTCAGGAAGCCTTCTCGCAACCGGGCGAGCTGGACATCGACCGGGTCAACGCCCAGCAGGCTCGGCGTTTCCTTGACCGTGTGGTGGGCTACATGGTGTCGCCGCTGTTGTGGGCCAAGATTGCCCGTGGCCTGTCCGCCGGTCGCGTGCAGTCGGTAGCGGTCAAGCTGGTGGTAGAGCGCGAGCGTGAAATTCGCGCGTTCATCCCCGAAGAATACTGGGAAATCCACGCCGACCTCGGCACCGCGAAAAACGCCAAGGTGCGTTTCGAAGTGGCGCGCGAAAATGGCGAGGCGTTCAAGCCGCTGAACGAAGCCCAGGCCATGGCCGCGCTGGAGAAGCTCAAGGCTTCCAGCTACAGCGTGGTCAAGCGCGAAGACCGCCCGACCAGCAGCAAGCCGTCGGCGCCGTTCATTACCTCCACCCTGCAGCAGGCCGCCAGCAACCGCCTGGGCTTCGGTGTGAAGAAGACCATGATGATGGCCCAGCGCTTGTACGAAGCTGGCTACATCACGTACATGCGTACCGACTCGACCAACCTGTCGGCCGATGCCCTGGACATGGCCCGCAGCTACATCGAGCGTGAGTTCGGCAAGCAGTACCTGCCGGATGCACCGCTGGTCTACGGCAGCAAAGAAGGCGCCCAGGAAGCGCACGAAGCGATTCGCCCGTCGGACGTGAATACACACCCGACCAAGCTCAGTGGCATGGAGCGCGACGCCGAGCGCCTGTACGAGCTGATCTGGCGCCAGTTCCTGGCTTGCCAGATGCCGCCGGCGCAGTACCTGTCTACCAGTGTCACCGTGGCTGCCGGCGATTTCGAGCTGCGCGCCAAGGGCCGTATCCTGAAGTTCGACGGTTATACCCGTGTGCTGCCACAGCAGAGCAAACCGGGTGAAGACGACGTACTGCCGGAAATGGTCCAGGGCGAAGCGCTGAAGTTGCTGCAGATCGACCCGAGCCAGCACTTCACCAAGCCGCCGGCACGCTTCACCGAAGCCAGCCTGGTAAAGGAAATGGAAAAGCGTGGCATCGGTCGCCCGTCGACTTACGCGGCGATCATTTCCACCATCCAGGACCGTGGTTATGTGACCCTGCACAACCGCCGCTTCTACTCCGAGAAAATGGGCGACATCGTCACCGAGCGCCTGTCGGAAAGCTTCTCCAACCTGATGGACTACGGCTTTACCGCCGACATGGAAGAGAACCTCGACGACGTGGCCCAGGGCGAGCGTGACTGGAAGAACGTGCTCGACGAGTTCTATTGCGACTTCAGCAAGAAGCTGCAGACGGCCGAGTCGAGCGAAGACGGCATGCGCGCCAACCAGCCGACCATGACCAACATTCCGTGCAAGGAATGTGGCCGGCCAATGATGATTCGTACTGCTTCCACTGGGGTATTCCTTGGCTGCTCTGGCTACAGCCTGCCGCCGAAAGAACGCTGCAAGGCGACCGTCAACCTGGTGCCCGGCGATGAGATCGCTGCGGACGACGAGGGCGAGTCCGAGTCGCGGGTGCTGTTGGGCAAGCACCGTTGCCCGATCTGCGCCACGGCGATGGATGCCTACTTGCTGGATGAGAAGCACAAGCTGCACATCTGCGGTAACAACCCGGACTGCCCTGGCTACGAAATCGAAGAAGGCAACTACCGCATCAAGGGTTACGAAGGGCCAAGCCTGGAATGCGACAAGTGCGGTAGCGAGATGCAACTGAAGACCGGCCGGTTCGGCAAGTTCTTCGGCTGCACCAACCCGGCTTGCAAGAACACCCGCAAACTGCTGAAAAGCGGTGAGGCAGCGCCACCGAAGATGGACAAGGTGGACATGCCTGAGCTCAAGTGCGAGAAGGTGGACGACACCTACGTGCTGCGCGATGGCGCCTCGGGGTTGTTCCTGGCGGCCAGCCAGTTCCCCAAGAACCGCGAAACCCGGGCACCACTGGTCATGGAAATCGTGCCGCACAAGCACGAGATCGACCCGAAGTACCACTTCCTGTGCGATGCGCCGCAGAAGGACCCGGACGGCCGCCCTGCAGTGATCCGCTACAGCCGCAAGACCAAGGAGCAGTACGTGCAGTCCGAGGTCGATGGCAAGCCTACCGGCTGGAAGGCGTTCTACGACGGTGGCGCGTGGAAGGTAGAAGACAAGCGCTGAGCCTTCAGTGCTGTAATTGGGGCCGCTTAGCGGCCCCAATCATTTATGATGCAGAAACTTGCCTTGCAGCCTGAAGGGAGGGCACAGAAATGGCCCAGGAAACCTACACCCGCACCAACCAGAAACTGTTCTTTGCCGGCCTCGCCCTCGAGGCCATGGCCAAGGCCGAGCAAAGCCAGGCCATGAATGCCCAGGGCCTGGTACAGGCCGAGCGCGAGTCGGCGCTGTTTCACCTGTACGGCGCGCTACTGGGCATGTGCCATGAAATTGGTGCTTTCTACCGCCTGCCGGTGGTGGCAACTGTGGAGCAGGCGCTGGCCGACGACAGCCTGAACGGTATTGCCATCCCCGAGGTGGCCGAGCTGCTGGAGCTGGCGCGCCAGCGTGAAACCTGGCTGGCGCAAATGCTCAGTGCTTATGCCGATTTGTTCCGACCACCTGTCGCCAGGAAAGCGCCAAAAACCGATGTTACTCAGCCGCTGATCCAAGCCGTGAACCTTGACGAGCCCGAGCAGCCAGCGTTGTCCCGCGCCGAGCTGGAAAGCTGGCGCAATAACCTCAAAGGCCTGGTCAGGCGTTTTCGCGACGCGTTGAGTGAGTGCTGATCGCGGCAACGGCTGATACAATACTGGCCTTTCGCGGAGAACTGCCATTTATGTCTACGTCTTTTCTGGAAATTGTCGAGTTGCCTGATGGCCGCATCGAACTGCGTCGCGCCGAGGATGAAGGCTCACTGGTAACCTTGGATTTCTCGGAAGACGCCAAGGTATTCCTGCAGGGTCAGCATGTTGAAGTGGCCAAGGCCATGCTCAGCGTGGGTGTGCAGATGGCCGGTCGCCTGATGGAAGGTGAGGCTGAGCGTGATGAAGGGCCGCGGGTGCTGCACTGAACCCTGAGGGTGCAGCAGGTGCCTGGCATTTTGAAGTAACAGGCAAAGCCTGAACATCAGCCGAGGCGGATGTTCAGGCTTTGTGCATTTCCGGTAGTGGCTGCCCGTAGCAGTTGCTGGCGGGCAGTGGCATTCACGCTACCCAGCCAGCTGACCACCGTGTGGCTAAGGCCCAGGCGCAGGGCTTCGCAGGCCAGCTGCAATGGGCTCTGATTGCTACGGGGTTGCAGCAGCAGGATCCGTTCACGGTTGAGGCCTGCGTCGCGCAGCCAGGCCTGGGTCAGGCTCGACGGCGGCGCGATCAGGGTCAGCCAGCGGGTTTCGTCTTCTTCGCTCAGCTCACGCAGTACGGGTGCCAGCAGGTTTTGGCAGTGCCCTTGGGCGCCACGCAGCGACAGTTCGCTGAAAAGCTCGGGGTCGCTGTGCTTGCGTGCCAGTTCGCTGGCCTTTAAGCCAGGAAGTACGGGTTGGGCAAGGAATGCTTCGAACAACGGCAACTGGGCTTGCTCGGGTACGTGAATGAACTGCTGCATGACGCCTCCTGGATCAGCGGCGAATGACGCCGACGCTCAAGCCCTCGATCACCAGTTCCTGTTCTTTCAGGTCGACTTCGATAGGGGCGAATTCGGGGTTTTCGGCCAGCAGCCAGACTTTGCTGCCTTCGCGCTTGAAGCGCTTGACGGTCACTTCGTCGCCGATGCGGGCCACCACGATCTGGCCGTTGCGTGCTTCACGGCAGGTGTGTACTGCCAGCAGGTCGCCGTCCAGAATACCGACGTCCTTCATGCTCATGCCGTGCACGCGCAGTAAATAGTCGGCCTGGGGGTGGAAGAACGCGGGGTTGATGTTGCACGATTGCTCGATGTGCTGCTCGGCAAGGATCGGTGCACCGGCAGCCACACGGCCGATGATGGGCAGGCCGCTTTCTTCGGCCTTGGCTTCAAAGCCCGGGATGCGGATGCCGCGGGATGCACCTGGGGTCATTTCGATGGCACCCTTGCGGGCGAGGGCCTTGAGGTGTTCTTCGGCAGCGTTGGGCGATTTGAAGCCCAGTTCCTGAGCGATCTCGGCACGTGTGGGCGGGAAACCGTTGTCTTCCAGGCAACGCTTGATGAACGCGAGAATTTCGGCTTGGCGTGGCGTCAGTTTCAGCATGTTGGGCGCTCTGGCTTTTTGTACAGTGACTGGGATTATATACAGTACTGGATAAGCTTCAAGCCACACGTTGCAAGAAAAGTCGAACGCCCCCTCCCGGAGGCACGACGCGCGCTGTTTTCCAACGGCGACCGCCCGGTCACCGAGCCTTGACAGATGCAGGGCTGAAACGTATGTTTCAAACAACTGTTTGTCTGGCGGAGTAGTCGGAGTAGTCATGGCCCAATCGGAAACCGTTGAACGCATTCTCGATGCTGCCGAGCAACTGTTCGCGGAAAGGGGGTTCGCTGAAACCTCGCTGCGGCTGATTACCAGCAAGGCCGGGGTCAACCTGGCGGCGGTCAACTATCACTTCGGTTCCAAGAAAGCGCTTATCCAGGCTGTGTTCTCGCGCTTCCTGGGCCCGTTCTGCGCCAGCCTCGAGCGTGAACTGGAACGCCGCCAGGCCAAGCCCGAGCACAAGCCAAGCCTGGAAGAGCTGCTGGAAATGCTGGTGGAGCAGGCATTGGCCGTGCAGCCGCGCAGCAACAACGACCTGTCGATCTTCATGCGGCTGCTGGGCCTTGCCTTCAGCCAGAGCCAAGGGCACTTGCGGCGCTACCTGGAAGACATGTACGGCAAGGTGTTCCGCCGCTACATGCTGTTGGTCAACGAGGCGGCTCCCCGTATTCCGCCGCTGGAGCTGTTCTGGCGCGTGCACTTCATGCTGGGGGCGGCCGCGTTCAGCATGTCCGGCATCAAGGCCCTGCGGGCCATCGCCGAAACCGACTTCGGTATCAATACGTCCATCGAACAGGTCATGCGCCTGATGGTGCCGTTCCTGGCGGCCGGCATGCGGGCGGACAGTGGCGTCACCGACCCGGCCATGGCCACTGCACAACTGCGGCCACGCACCAAGAGCAGCGCCGCCACGGCCAAGGCCTGAAGGCTGGGCGCGGCGGGGCGCTTGGGCTAAGCTAGCGCCGCTTCTGTTCAGTCTTCAATTAAGGAATACCCATGACCGTCAGTCTGCAAGGCTCCCTGATGGTGGACATCGCCGGTAAATGGCTGACCGCCGAAGACCGTCACCTGCTGCGCCAGCCTGAAGTGGCCGGCCTGATCATCTTCGCCCGCAATATCGACAGCCCGCGCCAGGTGCGTGAGCTATGCGCATCCATCCGCGCCATACGCCCCGATCTGATTCTGGCGGTGGACCAGGAGGGCGGCCGTGTGCAGCGCCTGCGCCAGGGCTTTGTGCGCCTGCCCGCCATGCGCGCGCTGGCCGACAACGACAACGCTGAATACCTGGCCGAGCAGTGTGGCTGGCTGATGGCGACCGAAGTGCTGGCAGTGGGCCTGGACCTGAGCTTCGCTCCGGTGCTTGACCTTGATCACCAGCGCAGTGCCGTGGTGGGCAGCCGCGCCTTCGAGGGCGACCCGCTGCGTGCGACACAGTTGGCCGGGGCGTTCATCCGCGGCATGAATGCCGCCGGCATGGCGGCCTGCGGCAAGCACTTCCCGGGGCATGGCTGGGCCGAGGCCGATTCGCACGTGGCCATTCCCACCGATGAGCGCAGCCTTGCGCAACTGCGCCAGGCCGACCTTGTACCGTTCAGCCGCCTGAGCGGGCAATTGGCGGCGGTGATGCCGGCGCATGTCATCTACCCGCAGGTGGACAACCAGCCGGCCGGCTTCTCGCGCCGCTGGCTGCAGGACATTCTGCGTGGCGAGCTGGGCTTTGACGGGGTGATCTTCAGTGATGACCTGTCGATGGCCGGTGCCCATGTGGTGGGCGATGCGGCCAGCCGTATCGAGGCGGCATTGTCTGCCGGCTGCGACATGGGCCTGGTTTGCAATGACCGCGCGGCGGCAGAGCTGGCACTGAGCGCAGCGCAGCGCATGCAGGTCAGGCCCTCGCCGCGTATCGCCCGGATGCGCGGGCAGGGCTTTGCACGTACCGACTATCGCCAGCAGCCACGCTGGCTGGCGGCGTTGGGCGCGTTGAAAGAGGCGCAGCTGGTCGACTGACCTGTCGCCGCTGTAGCGGGTTTCTGGTTGCCAGTGAGATCGCCGCCGGCGCGGCGCTCGGCCTCACTGCCAGCCAACCCTCACGGCCGACCCGAGGGCATCAGCGCCCACGCTTGCCCGGCAACGGTGCAAACAGGGCATCGATCTCTTCATCCCCCAGCCGCCACTGCCCAGCCTGGCCGCCATCGAGCAGGCTCGCCGCCAGCGCGGCCTTCTCCTGCTGCAGTGCCTGTATTTTCTCTTCCACCGTGCCGCGGGTAATCAGCTTGAACACGAACACCGGTTTGTCCTGGCCTATACGGTAGGCGCGGTCGGTGGCCTGGTTTTCGCTGGCCGGGTTCCACCAGGGGTCGAAGTGGATCACCGTGTCTGCCGCCGTCAGGTTCAGGCCCACGCCGCCGGCCTTCAGGCTGATCAGGAACACCTCGCTGTCACCCTGCTGGAACTGCTGCACCGGCGTACGCCGGTCGCGGGTATCGCCGGTGAGCAGGCTGTAGCGGATCTGGCGCTTTTGCAGTTCCTGCTCGATCAGTGCAAGCATCGACGTGAACTGCGAAAACAGCAGTACCCGGCGGCCTTCGCTGAGCAGCTCATCGAGCATTTGCAGCAGTGCCCCCAGCTTGCCCTTGTCGGCCTGGTTACCCTTGCTCTCCACGCCTTTTACCAGGCGCAGGTCGCAGCACACCTGGCGCAGCTTGAGCAGCGCGTCGAGGATCACGATCTGGCTGCGCGCGGCACCGTTGCGGGCAATTTCATCGCGGACTTTCTTGTCCATGGCCACGCGTACCGCTTCGTAGGTGTCGCGCTGGGCGTCGCTGAGCTCGACCCAGTGCACCATCTCGGTTTTGGCCGGCAGCTCGGTGGCCACCTGCTCCTTGGTGCGGCGCAACAGGAAGGGCCGGACGCGGTTGGCCAGGTGGGCCATGCGCTCGCTGTCACCGTGGCGCTCGATCGGCGTGCGGTAGTCCTGGTTGAAGCGCTTCAGTTCACCCAGCCAGCCGGGCATCAGGAAATGGAAGATCGACCACAGTTCGCCCAGGTTGTTTTCCATCGGCGTGCCGGTCAGGCACAGACGCTGGGTGGCCTGCAGTTCGCAGGCGGCCAGGGCCGCCTTGCTGGTACTGCTTTTGATGTTCTGTGCCTCGTCCAGCACCAGCACGTGCCACGCGTGCGCGCGCAGGTGCTGCAGGTCGCGCGGCAGCAGCGCATAGGTGGTGAGGACCAGGTCGTAGTCGCCCAGCTTGGCAAAATGCTTGCTGCGCCCTGGCCCGTGCAGGGGCAGTACACGCAGGTCGGGGGCGAAGCGTGCGGCTTCGTCCAGCCAGTTGGGGATCAGGCTGGTCGGCATCACGACCAGGGCTGGGCTGACGAGGCGCCCGCTTTCCTTTTCCAGCAGCAGGTGAGCCAAGGCCTGCAGGGTCTTGCCCAAGCCCATGTCGTCGCCCAGAATGCCGCCGGTACCCATTTCGCGCAGGGCCTGCAGCCAGTTCAGGCCTTGCTGCTGGTAGGCGCGCAAGCTGGCCCGCAGCGCGACTGGCGGTGCGACCTGCAGGTCACGCGCGTCACGCAGGCGGCGCCCCAGGTCGCGCACATGCTCGCCACCTTCCCAATGCAGCGGCATGCCTTCGATCTGGTTCAGGCGCGCGGCGTCGGCGCGGTCCAGGCGCAGGGCCGGGCCTACGCTGCCTTCGTGCAGGTACAGCTCGCCCAGGGTGCCCATCACCGCCTTGATACGGCCATAGGGCAGGGCGACGCGCAGGGCCGGGGCATCCAGGCGGCCGCGGTTCAGGTCAATCAGCAGGTGCTCGTCGTCACTGCGCCGGGCCAGTTCGCTGGGGCGTAACAGCTCTGGGCTGCTGCGCAGCAATTGCAGCACGATCGGCAACAGGCTGTGGCGCTGGCCATCGACCACGATGCCCAGTTCCAGGTCGAACCATTCATGGCCCGGCGCTTCGTCGATGGTCGCGTACCAGTCTTCCACCTCTTGCAGGTCGAAGGCGAAATCGCGGTGGGTATCGATGGCCCAGCCGGCTTCGCGCAGGCGTGGCAGGCCTTCGCGGGCAAAGTGCAGCCAGGCTTCGTCGTCGGGCAGTTGATACATTTCCCCGGCACTGTCGGGCAATGCCTTGCTCTGCCGGGTTGCAGGCCTGAAGCCGAAGTCCCGCAGCACCTTGCGCAGGGCTTGTTCAGCCTGGGGCTGGCGGCGGATGCGCTGGCTGGTGTTGCCTGCAAGGCGGGTCAGCGGCTTGTCGTCGCTACCGCTGGCTTGCAGGCCGTCATAGTCGAATGCCAATGCGGCGCGATGTTGCATCTGCCGTTGCATGCGCCCGGTTTTCGGCATGTAGGCGGTGTACTCGAGGCTGCCGAGGGCCAGCAGGGCCTGTGGCTGGATGTCCTCGATCACTTGCTCTCGCACGGGGGCTGGGGTCGGCACCTTGTGGCTCAGGGCATTGAGCTTGTGGCTCAGGGGGACGACCAGGTGTTCCGGCACATCGGGGGCGATGGTCAGTTGCACGGCCACATGCGGGTCAAGGGTGTGTTCGACCTTGCCCACCTCTTGCGCCTGCACATCGAAGTAGTACAGCGGCAGCAGCGGGATGACGCAGCGCAGCGGTTCCTCACCGCTGTACCACAGCCCGCGGTAGTTGCCATTGCCCTGGCGTACCCAGCGGAACTCGGCTGGGCGCGTCGGGCCTTCGTGCAGCAGGGGCATGTTGACGTCGAACAGCATGCGCCCGGTTTCCAGTGCGCGCTGGAACAGTTCGCCGCCTTCCTGGCCTTTGAGTTGGTAGCCGCGATCCTGGCCGGCCCCCTGGTTCAATGCCGCAAGCAGGCGCAGGATACGCGTGTCCTGGTCGGTGACGAAGCGCGGCGGCTCGTAGAGAAAATCGTAAAGCGACTGCACCCGGCTGAAGCGGATGCCGTCCTCGCTGCGTGTGCCTTTGCGCACCAGCAGCGAACAGCCGGCAGCATCGGTCAGTTGCAGCTGGTAGCAGACCATGCGCCCGCGTTTGTCATCGGCTGCGCCGGTCTGGGCCGGCGGCTGCTCCAGGCCACTGAGCCAGTGCTGCAGTTCGGCCGACAGCATACCCGGTGGGCTTTGCACAGGCTCGGTGCTGATGTCGGGGCCGCTGAGGGTGAACAGTACCGCAGCGCAATGCTTGCAGTTTTGGCGTACCGGGCAGTCGCACTCACCCTCGACGTGGCAGCGGCCGCCCGCAATGTGCAGTTCGATGGTTTGCTGGTAGACATTGTCGCCGCTGCCTTCGCACCGGGCGGTGATGGTCTGGCGATAGATAGCGTCCAGTTCTACCCGGCCTTCATCGGCATAGCGTTCTGCGCGCTGCAGGGTGGCCTTGCTGAACGACTGGGTCCAGTTCGGGTATTGATTCACCAACTCGACGGCATCTGGCTTCATGCGCTTACTGCTCCATGATCTCCGGGTCCATGGCCGGCATTTTCGGCGTGCCCGGTGGCGTGATCTTCAGCAGCACCGCCAGGTGCCCACCGTCGAGGAAGGTCAGCTGCCCACCTTTGACGTTACTGTTGCTTTGCTTGAACTGCTCGCTTTGCAGCACGCTGCCGTTGCCATCCAGCTGGTTGACCCAGAAGTTGGCCTCCACCGCGATGAAGCGCCCTTGGGCAATGCTCAGGTTGCCTTCGATAGGGAAATGGCCGAATTGCTCGGTGCCTTCGCCCAGGGCGATGCGGCTGGGTTGGTCGCCCACCTGTTGCCGCCAGGCCTTGTGCATCAGCACGGTGTAGTCTGCGGTCGCTTCCAGGCGGGTGGCTTCGTCTTCCAGCGCCGGGCGTTGCTCGGCGTCTTTGTGCAGGCGCGCAGCACCGCCGCTCCAGTCTTCCGGTGCGAACGGGCTGGTAAAGGCGGGCACGCTGTTCTGCCGCACCAGAATCATTTCTACCTGATACAGGCCTTCGGCGAAGGCGGCTGGCGCGAACAGCGCCAGCAGCAGGGTCAGGCAACGGATGGCACGCATGAATCTTCCTTAGGCAGGCTGTGGGGTCAGGCGCTCGAACAGCGCCTCCAAGGTGTTGAAGCGTTCGTCCGGGCGCTCCATTGGCACCAGGAAGCGGAACTGGGTCGCGCCTTCGAACTTGTAGCGTTTGGGCTGGCCCTGAATCAATTTGATCAAGGTCAGCGGGTCTACCGGGGTTTCGGCCTCGAACTCGAGCTTGCCGCCATTGGGGCCGGCATCGACTTTCTTGATGCCGAGCTTTTCCGCCTGCAGCTTGAGCGACGTCAGGCGCATGAGGTTCTTGGTGGGTTCCGGTAGCAGGCCGAAGCGGTCGATCATTTCGACCTGCAGGTCCTTGAGGCCCTCTTCGTCGGCCGCCGAGGCAATGCGCTTGTACAGGATCAGCCTGGCATGCACATCGGGCAGGTAGTCTTCGGGGATCAGCGCCGGCAGGCGCAGGTTGATCTCCGGGCCGCCGCCCAGTGGCTGTTCCAGGTTGGGCTGGGTACCTTTGCGAATGGCCTTGACTGCGCGCTCGAGCATTTCCATGTACAGGGTGAAGCCAACGGCCTGGATCTGCCCGCTCTGGCCTTCGCCCAGCAGCTCGCCGGCCCCGCGGATTTCCAGGTCGTTGGTCGCCAGCACGAAGCCGGCGCCAAGGTCCTGGGTGTTGGCGATCGCTTCCAGGCGCTTTTCGGCGTCGGCGCTGACCTTCTGCCGGGTAGGCGTGAGCAGGTAGGCGTAAGCCTGGTGGTGGCTGCGGCCAACCCGGCCGCGCAGCTGGTGCAACTGGGCCAGGCCGAACTTGTCGGCGCGTTCGATGACGATGGTGTTGGCGCTGGGCACGTCGATACCGGTTTCGATGATGGTCGACGCCACCAGCACGTTGAAGCGCTTGTGGTAGAAATCGCTCATCACCTGTTCCAGTTCACGCTCGCGCATTTGCCCATGGCCGATGCCGATGCGTGCCTCGGGTACCAGTTCGGCGAGGTCGGCTGCGCATTTCTCGATGGTTTTCACATCGTTGTGCAGGTAATACACCTGGCCGCCGCGCAGCAGTTCGCGCAGCAGCGCCTCTTTGACGGTGCTCTTGTTCTGCTCCATCACGAAGGTGCGCACTGACAGGCGGCGCGCCGGCGGCGTGGCGATGATGGACAGGTCGCGCATGCCCGCCACCGCCATGTTGAGCGTGCGCGGGATGGGGGTGGCGGTGAGGGTGAGGATGTCGACTTCGCTGCGCAGGGCCTTGAGCTGCTCCTTCTGGCGTACGCCAAAACGGTGCTCTTCGTCGATGATTGCCAGGCCCAGGTCCTTGAAGCGTACGTCGTCCTGCAGCAGCTTGTGGGTGCCGATCAGGATGTCGATCTTGCCCTCGGCCAGGTCTGCGGCGGCGGCGGCGACTTCCTTGGCGGACTTGAAACGGCTCATCACTTCCACGGTCACCGGCCAGTCGGCGAAGCGGTCGCGGAAGCTGTTGTAGTGCTGTTGGGCGAGCAGGGTGGTCGGCACCAATACCGCCACCTGGCGGCCGCTGTGCACGGCAATGAACGCCGCGCGCATGGCCACTTCGGTCTTGCCGAAGCCCACGTCGCCACAGACCAGGCGGTCCATCGGCTTGGGCGCGAGCATGTCGGCGCGCACGGCTTCGATGGCGGCCTGCTGGTCGGGGGTTTCCTCGAACGGGAAGCCGGCGCTGAACGTGGCGTAGTCGGCGGACGGGTCGGCGAAGGCGTAGCCTTTGCGTGCGGCACGCCGGGCGTAGATGTCGAGCAGTTCGGCGGCCACGTCGCGGACTTGTTCGGCAGCCTTGCGCTTGGCCTTTTGCCAGGCTTCCGAACCCAGCCGGTGCAGCGGTGCCAGGGCGTCGTCGCTGCCGGTGTAGCGGGCGATCAGGTGCAGGTTGGCGACCGGCACATAAAGCTTGGCGTTTTCGGCATATTCCAGGGTCAGGAACTCTGCAGCCTGGCCGTCGATTTCCAGCGTGGCCAGGCCCAGGTAGCGGCCTACGCCGTGGTCAATGTGCACCACCGGTGCGCCTTCGCGCAGTTCGGTAAGGTTCTTGATTACCGCGTCATTGGCGGTTTCGCCACGTTTGTCACGGCGCCGGCGCTGCATGACGCGCTGGCCGAACAGCGGGCTTTCGGCGACCAGGGCAATGGCCGGGTCGTCCAGTAGCAGGCCTTCGTCCAGTGGGGCGATGGTGATGGCCAGGCGCTCGGCACCGGTGATGAAATCGTGCCAGCCATCAACGGTGTGCGGGCGCAGCTTCAGCCGTTCGAGCAGCTCCAGCAATACCTCGCGACGGCCCGCCGACTCAGCGGTGAACAGCACGCGGCCTGGGAACTGGTCGAGGAAGCTGGCCAGCTCGGCCAGTGGCTGGTTGGCCTTGGCCTCGATCGCCAGGTTGGGCAGGGCGCGCGCCGGGAAGCGCTCGCGCCCTGCGCCGGCTTCCAGGTCGTCGCTGCTGACCACCACCCGCGGCCACTGCTTGAGCCGGGCGAAGCAGTCTTCCACCGGCAGGAACAGCTCGGCCGGTGGCAGCAGTGGTCGGCTGAGGTCGCCACGGCGGTCTTCATAGCGCCCGCGCACGTCGTTCCAGAAGTGTTCGGCGGCCTGTTCCACCCCCGGCAGCGAAAACACCTGGGTGTCCGCCGGCAGGTAGTCGAACAGGGTGGAGGTTTCTTCGAAGAACAGGGGCAGGTAGTACTCGATACCGGCGGGGATGATGCCGCTGGCCAGGTCCTGGAAGATCGCGCTGCGGCGGAAGTCGACGTCGAAGCGTTCGCGAAAGCGTGCCTTGAAGCGGGTCACTTCGTCCTTTTGCATGGGGAATTCGCGCGCAGGCAGCAGGCGCACGGAATCCACCTTGTCTATCGAGCGCTGGGTCTCGGGGTCGAAGGTACGCAGGGTCTCGATCTCGTCATCGAACAGGTCGATGCGGTAGGGCAGCTTGCTGCCCATGGGGAACAGGTCGATCAGTGCACCGCGCACGGCGAACTCGCCATGCTCATAGACCGTGTCGACGCAGCGGTAGCCGGTGGCTTCCAGCCGCGTGCGCATCTGCTCCACGTCGAGGGTCTGGCCCACGTCCAGCACCAGGCTGCTGCCCAGCAGAAAGCGCGTGGGTGCCAGGCGGTGCAGGGCAGTGGTCACCGGCACCACGAGGATGCCGTGGCTCAGCTCAGGCAAGCGGTAAAGGCTGGCGATGCGCTGGGAGATGATGTCCTGGTGCGGCGAGAACAGGTCGTAGGGCAGGGTTTCCCAATCGGGAAACGGCAGCACCGGCAGGTCGGGTGCGAAGAAACGCAGCTCCTGTTCCAGGCGGTCGGCGGCCTGGCTGTCGGCCGTCAATAACAGGGTGAAGCGGCCAGCGCTGCTGGCGGCCTCGGCGATGGCAAGGCTGAGGGCGGCACCGGGCAGGTTGCCCCAGGTTTGTTTGCCGGCCGTGGCCGACATTTGCGGTAGGCGCAGAACTGACACGGGAGATTGCACTCCAAGCGTTGCGGCAAAGAGACCGATTGTACCGGTGACGGTGCCGGCTGTCAGGCTCCAAAGGGCATGAATGCTGGCTTGGCTCACTGCGACAGGCGCTCATTGCCGGTTCTGTGTTGGGGCGTCATAATGTAGCCCCTTTTTTCTGTCCCTACATGTGGAAGGTTCCCGTGACTCAGAAGCCCGACCAGTGTCTTGGTGAGTGGATCGATCGTGAAGCCCTGGCTGAAGCGATGATCCCGCTTATCGGTCAGCTCTACCGCAACAACAATGTGGTGAGCTCGATTTATGGCCGCAGCCTGATCAACCGTTCGGTTATCTCGATCCTCAAGGCGCACCGCTTTGCGCGTCATCGCCAAACCGACGAAACCGAACTGTCCGTCCACGAGACATTCCCCCTGCTCAAAGCCATGAGCGAGCTGAAACTGGGCGCCGCTTCGGTCGACCTGGGCAAGCTGGCCAACAAGTTCAAGCAGGAAGGCAATGGCCGCACTGCCGAGCAGTTCGTCCGTGAAGAGCTGGCCGACGTGGTTGGCCAGCAGAACGCTTCGGCGCGCAAAGGCACTGACGTGGTGCTGTACGGCTTCGGCCGCATCGGCCGCCTGCTGGCGCGCATCCTGATCGAGAAGACCGGTGGTGGCGACGGCCTGCGCCTGCGCGCCATCGTTGTGCGCAAGGGCGCCGAAAACGACCTGGTCAAGCGTGCCAGCCTGCTGCGCCGTGACTCGGTGCATGGCCCGTTCGATGGCACCATCACCATCGATGAAGCCAACAACACCATCACTGCCAACGGCAACCTGATCCAGGTTATCTACGCCAAGAACCCAAGCGAAGTCGACTATACCCAGTACGGTATCGAAAACGCGCTGATCGTCGACAACACCGGTGTATGGCGTGATGCCGACGGCCTGGGCCAGCACCTGGCCTGCCCGGGCGCTGCCCGCGTGATCCTCACCGCACCTGGCAAGGGCGCGCTGAAGAACATCGTGCATGGCATCAACCACGGCGATATCACGGCCGATGACAAGATCATCTCGGCAGCTTCCTGCACCACCAACGCCATCGTGCCGGTGCTCAAGGCCATCAACGACCAGTACGGCATCGTCAACGGCCACGTCGAAACCGTTCACTCGTTCACCAACGACCAGAACCTGATCGACAACTTCCACAAGGGCAGCCGCCGTGGCCGCGCCGCGCCGCTGAACATGGTCATCACCGAAACCGGTGCCGCCACCGCTGCTGCCAAGGCACTGCCAGTGCTCAAGGGCAAGCTGACCGGCAACGCCATCCGCGTACCTACGCCGAACGTTTCGATGGCCATCCTCAACCTGAACCTGGAAAAGGCCACTACTCGCGACGAAATCAACGAGTACCTGCGCCAGACCGCAATGCACTCGGAGCTGCACAAGCAGATCGACTACGTTGCCTCGCAGGAAGTGGTTTCGACCGACTTCGTTGGCTCGCGCCACGCCGGTGTGGTGGACGCTGAAGCGACCATCGCCAATGACAACCGTGTTGTTCTGTACGTGTGGTACGACAACGAATTCGGTTACAGCTGCCAGGTGGTTCGCGTGATGGAAGACATGGCCGGTGTGAACCCGCCTGCATTCCCACGCTGATTCGCGGGTAAGGCAATGAAGAAACGGGAACCTTCGGGTTCCCGTTTTTTTTGCCTGCTTTTCATGTTGCTGCGGCCTTTGCAGGTGCGTACGCCCGGTAAATCACTTGGGCTCGGATGACGAGCGGCACTATTTCGAGGACAATGGCCGGCGCTATTGGCACCCCTTATCGATACCCGTCCGGCGCCCGGTGCGCATGCCCGTGCCGCCGTTCGGGTGACTCGGGCCGGGGGTGGCTGCGTCTCCCGAGCTACGCCCGCGTTTGCGCAGGCGGTGAAAGGCGAGTGAAAGCGCAAGCAGGGATGATTGCCGCCAGGGATCGGTAAAGCATATGTAGTGCGGGCGAAATTGGCCTACGACGCGACCAAGGGTTAATGTGCGCGGCGTTCACGCTTGATTAGACTGCACCCGAATTTTCTCATGGCGCCCCGGCGGCATGATCGCGTCCCGCGAGCGACCGTGGCTTGCGGGCCAGTTCTGAAGGAGTACGCATGGCTGTCTACAACTACGACGTAGTGGTGCTGGGTTCCGGCCCGGCCGGTGAAGGCGCGGCAATGAATGCCGCCAAAGCAGGGCGCAAGGTTGCGATGGTCGATGACCGTCGCCAGGTCGGTGGTAACTGCACCCACCTGGGCACCATCCCGTCCAAGGCACTGCGTCACTCGGTGCGGCAGATCATGCAGTTCAACACCAACCCCATGTTCCGTGCCATTGGCGAGCCGCGTTGGTTCTCGTTCCCGGACGTGCTGAAAAGCGCCGAGAAGGTCATCGCCAAGCAGGTGGCTTCGCGCACGGGCTACTACGCCCGCAACCGGGTTGACGTGTTCGTCGGTACCGGCAGTTTTGCCGACGAGCAGACCGTGGAAGTGGTGTGCTCGAACGGCGTGGTGGAAAAGCTCAATGCCAAGCACATCATCATCGCGACCGGTTCACGCCCCTACCGCCCGGCCGACATCGACTTCCACCACCCGCGCGTCTACGACAGCGATACCATCCTCAGCCTCAGCCACACCCCGCGCAAGCTGATCGTTTACGGCGCCGGCGTTATCGGTTGTGAATACGCCTCGATCTTCAGTGGCCTGGGTGTGCTGGTAGAGCTGGTGGACAACCGCGGCCAGTTGCTGAGCTTCCTCGACTCGGAAATTTCCCAGGCGCTGAGCTACCACTTCAGCAACAACAACATCACCGTGCGCCACAACGAAGATTATGAGCGCGTCGAAGGCCTGGACAACGGTGTGATCCTGCACCTGAAGTCGGGCAAGAAGATCAAGGCCGACGCCTTGCTGTGGTGCAACGGCCGTACCGGCAACACCGACAAGCTGGGCCTGGAGAACATTGGCATCAAGGTCAACAGCCGGGGCCAGATCGAGGTCGACGAGGCGTACCGTACCAGCGTGCCGAACATCTACGGCGCCGGTGACGTGATCGGCTGGCCAAGCTTGGCCAGTGCCGCCCATGACCAGGGCCGCTCGGCCGCTGGCAGCATCGTGGACAACGGCAGCTGGCGTTTCGTCAATGACGTGCCGACCGGCATCTACACCATTCCGGAAATCAGCTCGATCGGCAAGAACGAGCAGGAGCTGACCCAGGCCAAGGTGCCGTACGAAGTGGGCAAGGCGTTCTTCAAGAGCATGGCGCGGGCGCAGATTGCCGGCGAGCCGCAAGGCATGCTGAAGATCCTGTTCCACCGCGAAACCCTGGAAATCCTGGGTGTTCACTGCTTCGGCTACCAGGCCTCGGAGATTGTCCACATCGGCCAGGCGATCATGAACCAGCCAGGTGAGCAGAACAACCTGAAGTATTTCGTCAACACCACGTTCAACTACCCGACCATGGCCGAAGCCTACCGGGTAGCTGCCTACGACGGCCTGAACCGGCTTTTTTGAGCGGCTCCGACCGGTGGCCTGAGCCGGTCGGAGAGACCGATTTCAACCCTGCCCGAGGGTGGTCTTGGCCAAACCGGGAAAGTCTGTAATCAGGCTGTCCACGCCAAAGTCAGCCAGCCGGCGCATCAGTGCCGGCTCGTTGACCGTCCACACCGACACGTGCAAACCCTGGGCCTGTGCTTTGAGCAGGCGTTCAGGGGTGCATAGCGTCCAGTTCAGGGCCAGCAAATCGCAGCCGTAGTTCTGGGCGACCTTCAACGGGTCGAGCCACGCGTACTCCGCCACCAGCCCACGTTTCACATCTGGCACCAGCTCCTGGGCTGCACCCAGTACTTCGCGCGAGCTGGAGGTGATGGTGACCTTGTCCAGCAAGTTGTACTGCTGGGCCAGCTCGCGGATGGCCAGGACGGTGGTGGCAGCGCGCGTGCGCGAGGCGCTTTTCACTTCCAGTTGCCAGTGCTCGAACGGGCATTTCTGGAACAGCTCTTCCAGCGTGGGGATCGGGCAGGGCTGCACGTGGCCTGGTCCACCCTTGCGGGCATCGACCTTGACCAGGTCGGCGGCCGGGTGTTCGACCACCTTGCCGCGCCGGCCGGTGGTGCGCTTGAGGGTGGCGTCGTGGATCACCATCAGCTGGTTGTCGGCTGACAGGTGCAGGTCCAGTTCGCAGCGGGTCACGCCGTGTGCCAGGCACTGCTGGAAGCTGGTCAGGGTATTTTCGGGTGCTTCGCCCTTGGCGCCGCGATGGCCGTAGATCAGGGTCACGTTCGTTCCTTCAGATCAGAGAAAACAGGTTCAGGATGCAGGGCTGTTCTGTTCCAGTTGCTGGCGCCGTTGCTGCTGTTGGCGCTGCAGGATGTAACGGGCCAGCAGTTGCCGTTGGGCGTCGGTCATGTCGATGAACTCGGTGCCGACGTCGTAACCGCCCCCGGTGCGCTGGTCGCAGTGGGTGACTTTACCGCGCAGCAGCAGGCCGTGGGCACGAGGCATCAGCACCATTTTCACCTTGACCCGGGTGCCGGGGGCGAGCGGGTTGTGCTGGGTGAATTCGATACCGCCTTCGGAAATGACCACTGGCTGGGGTTGCCCGACTTCGCCGAGCAGGGTCTGGGCGACCACTGCACTGAGCAGGTCGAGGCGTTTGTTCTGCGCGCGCAGGAAGGCGGCCAGGGTGCGGTCCTTGTCGCTCAGCTGGCGCAGCAGGTGCTGCGCCTCGAAGTCTGACAGGTGCAGCTCGCTGAGCAGGTTGAACAGTGGGGAATCATCTTGCAATACATCTGGGTCAAGGGCTTCGGCCGCGCTTAGGGGGCTTATTTGAAGTGCGATCCGATCGTCGATGCGGTAGTATTCGCGGCGATCTTCTTCGTCTAATGTCGTCATGGCGAACCCAAGGTAGCGGCGGTGGTCCGAGTGTAAAGCCGCCGTAGGCGCCTCGCCACAAGGACGTTCCCTTTCATCCGAACAAGCCCCGACATGTTCAGACCTCTTTTCGCATTTATCGGTACGCGTTATACCCGTGCCAAACGTCGCAATCACTTCGTCTCGTTCATTTCCCTGACCTCGATGATCGGCCTCGCCCTGGGCGTGGTGGTGATGATCGTGGTGCTGTCGGTGATGAACGGTTTCGACCACGAGATGCGTACCCGCGTGCTGGGCATGATCCCGCATGCCACGCTGGAGAGCGGCCAACCCATTGCCGATTGGCAGGCCCTTGCCCAACAAGTAAAGCAGAATCCGCAGGTGGTGGCGGTTGCGCCGTTCACCCAGATGCAAGGCCTGCTGACCCACGATGGCAAGGTGCAGAAAGTGCTGCTCAATGGCATCGACCCGGCCCGCGAGCGCGAGGTGTCGATCATCGACAACTTTGTCTTGCAGGGGCGCCTGGACCAGTTGGCGCCGGGCGAGTGGGGGATCATGATCGGTGACAAGGCGGCGGCCAAGCTGGGTGTGGCCATTGGCGACAAGCTCACCTTCGTCGCCCCCGAGGTCAGCGTGACCCCGGCCGGCATGTTCCCGCGCATGAAGCGCTTCACCGTGGTCGGCACCTTCCACGTTGGCGCGGGCGAGATCGACGGCTACCTGGGCTTGACCAACATCAGCGACCTGTCGCGCCTGCACCGCTGGAAGCCCGACCAGGTGCAGGGCCTGCGCCTGAAATTCGACGACCTGTTCCAGGCGCCGCGGGTAGCCTGGAGCATTGCCCAGCAGTTGGGTGACCAGGCGTTCTACAGCCGTGACTGGACCCGTACCCACGGTAACCTGTACCAGGCGATCCGCATGGAAAAAGCCATGATCGGCCTGCTGTTGCTGCTGATCGTGGCGGTGGCCGCGTTCAACATCATTTCCACGCTGGTGATGGTGGTCAACGACAAGCGTGGCGACATCGCCATCTTGCGCACCCTCGGCGCGACGCCCGGGCAAATCATGCTCATCTTCATGGTCCAGGGCACGGTGATCGGGGTGATCGGTACCCTGATCGGCGCCGTGGTCGGCATTCTTGCCGCACTGAATGTCAGTGCCGCCATCGCCGGCATCGAGAAACTGATCGGGCACAAGTTCCTCAATGCCGACGTGTATTTCATCGATTACCTGCCGTCGCAGATCCAGGCCCAGGACGTGTACATGGTCTGTGGCGCGGCGCTGGTCCTGAGTTTCTTCGCCACCTTGTACCCGGCCTGGCGTGCGGCCCGCACCCAGCCTGCCGAGGCGCTACGTTATGAGTGAGTCGCGCATGAGTGATAAAGCCGTTCTGAGTTGCCGCAACCTGGGCAAGTCCTACGACGAGGGCCCGGAGTCGGTACAGGTGCTGTCCGGCCTCAACCTGGAGCTGCACGCCGGTGAGCGCATTGCCATCGTCGGCAGCTCGGGCTCTGGCAAGAGCACCTTGCTGAACCTGTTGGGCGGCCTTGACCGGCCCACCCAGGGCAGCGTCTGGCTGGCGGGCGAAGAGCTGTCGGCGCTGGGTGAGCGTGCCCGCGGCCTGCTGCGCAACCGTGAACTGGGCTTCGTCTACCAGTTTCACCACTTGCTGCCGGAATTCACCGCCATCGAAAACGTGTGCATGCCATTGCTGATCGGCCGCACGCCCATCCCCGAGGCCCGTGAGCGGGCCGAAGCACTGCTCAAGCGCGTAGGCCTGGGCCACCGCCTCAACCACAAGCCGGCCGAGCTGTCGGGTGGCGAGCGCCAGCGTGTGGCCATTGCCCGGGCCCTGGTCAACCGCCCTGGCCTGGTGATGCTCGACGAGCCTACCGGCAACCTCGACCACCATACTGCCCAAGGCATTCAGGAGTTGATGCAGGAGCTGTCCAGTGCTTCGCGCACAGCGTTCCTGGTGGTAACGCACGACCTCAGCCTGGCGCGCCAGATGGACCGTGTATTGAAGCTCGACGACGGCCACCTGGTGGCAATCTGAGCGACTGTACGGGGCAACAGGCGTTGCCCCGTTTTCCTGTTTTCATTGGGTGATTTCGTACATGTTCAGACCCTTGCCCATTTTCATCGGCGCGCGCTACACCCGAGCCAAGCGCCGCAACCACTTCATCTCGTTCATCTCCATGACCTCGATGATCGGCCTGTCGCTGGGCGTGCTGGCGATGATCGTGGTGCTGTCGGTGATGAACGGCTTCCAGCGCGAAATGAGCTCGCGCATCCTGGGCCTGGTGCCGCATGCCGCCATCCTCGGGGTGCAGCCACTGGACGACTGGCACAAGGTTGCCGATGCGGCGCTGCAGAACCCGGCAGTGATGGCCGCCGCGCCCATTACCGAAATGGAAGGCATGCTCTCGTACAAGGGCGCGATGCAGCCGATTCAGGTGAGCGGTATCGACCCGGCCGAGGAGAGCAAGGTCTCCATCGTCGGCCAGCACATCGTCCAGGGCCGCTTGCAGGACCTGCAGCCCGGTGAGTTCGGCGTGGTCATCGGTGAGCTCACGGCCCGCCGTTTCCGCCTGAATACCGGCGACAAGCTGACCTTGATCGTGCCTGAAATCAGCAAGGAGCCGGGCGGTATCACCCCGCGCATGCAGCGCCTGACCGTGGTCGGCATCTTCAAGGTCGGCGCCGAACTGGATGGCTCCCAGGCCTATATCCATATGGCCGATGCTGGCCAGATGCAGCGCTGGGCGCCGGGCCAGGTGCAAGGCGTGCGCCTGAAGCTGCACGACCTGTACGCCGCGCCGCAGGTGTCCAAGGCCATCGCCGCCGGGCTGGGCGATGGCTACCGTGCCGATGACTGGTCGCACACCCAGGGCAGCCTGTTCAGTGCAATGAAGATGGAAAAGACCATGATCGGCCTGTTGCTGATGATGATCATTGCAGTGGCGGCGTTCAACATCATCGCCACCCTGGTGATGGTGGTGAACGACAAAGGCCCGGACATCGCCATTTTGCGCACCCTGGGCGCCACGCCAGCGCAGATCATGGGTACGTTCATGGTCCAGGGCAGCCTGATCGGTATTGTCGGCACGCTGATTGGCGGGGTGCTGGGCGTGATTGCCGCGCTGAACGTCAGCCAGATCGTCGGCTGGCTGGAGCGGGTGAGCGGGCAGCACATCTTCACCTCGGATGTGTACTTCGTCAGCAGTTTGCCGTCGCAGCTGGAGGGGAGCGATGTGCTGATGATCTGCACCGCCGGCCTGGTGATGAGCTTCCTGGCAACCATCTACCCGGCTTACCGGGCTTCGCAGGTGCAGCCGGCCATTGGCCTGGCGGTTTGAGCCACAGCTGAAGGCTTGCGCAGCGGGCTGCAAGGCAGCCTATTTCACCGGCCTTCAGTGAATTCGATCACGAAGCGCGTCCACCCCTGCGCGCACTCCGCGCGAATGCAGCCGCCATGGGCCTGCACGATCGACCGGGTAATCGCCAGCCCCAGGCCGGCATGCTCGCTACTGCCTTCACGGCGTGCCGGGTGTACCCGGTAGAAGCGGTCGAACAGCCGTGGCAGGGCCGCGGGCTCGATGGCCGCGCCGGTATTGGCCACGCTGATGCTGGGCCCCGCTGCCAGGGCCACCCGTATCTGCCCGCCTGCCGGGGTAAAGCGCAGGGCGTTATCCAGCAGGTTGGACAGGGCCCGGCGCAGCATGTGCCGGTCGCCGTGCAGCATGGCCTCACCTTCGCGCAGCATCTGCACGTCGCCGTCTTCGGCCAGCGGTGCGTAGTATTCCAGCAGCGCATCCACTTCCTCATGCAGTGCCAGTGGCGCTTGCCCAGGCACGAGCAGCCCATGGTCGGCCTTGGCGAGGAACAGCATGTCATTGATCATCTGCGCCATCCATTGCAGCTCCTCCAGGTTGCCATGCAGGGCCTCGCGGTATTCTTCCAGGCTGCGCGGGCGGGTGAGGGTGACCTGGGTGTGGGTCAGCAGGTTGGACAGCGGTGTGCGAAGCTCGTGGGCGATGTCGGCGGAGAACGCCGACAGGCGCTGGAACGCATCGTCCAGGCGCTGCAGCATGGCGTTCATGGTGCTGGCCAGCTCGGCCAGTTCTTCGGGCATCTGGGCCACTGGCAGGCGGGTGGTGAGCGAGCGAGCCGACACCCCAGCGGCCACCTGGCCCATTTGCCGCAACGGCCGCAGACCGCTGCGGGCCGCCCAGGCGCCCAGCAGCGCGGTGGCCAGCGCCGACAGGCCGACGGTCAGCCAGATCAGGCGCTGCATGCCTTGCAGGAAATGCTGGTGGTGCGTGATATCAAGGTACAACGCCAGTTGTGGCGATGCGTTGCTGCCCGGCGCCAAGGGCGCGGTCAGGCTGCGGTAGTCCGCCCCTTGGGCATGCTGGGTGCCCAGCCCGGTCGGCAGCACTGCCGGCGGCAGGCCGCTGCGGCTGGCGAACCAGGGCGTGCCGTCGGCGCCGCTGATGCGCAAGGCCAGGTCGGCTTGATGGCTCAGCGCTTCGCGCAGGGTGGGCAGGCGCGCCTTCAGCGCTTCGGCGTTATGGATGCCGGCCAGTTGCGTGCGCAGCAGCGACAGCCGTGAGGCGAGTAGTTGTTGATCCAGTTCGATGAAGTGCTGCTCACTGGCCCGGTTGAACAACAGGCCGGCGCCCAGCGAAACCGCGGCGGTGCAGGCGGCGAACAGCAGCGCCAGGCGGCTACCGAGGGATACCCGGCGCATCACGCTGGCCGCTCTTCGAGTACATAGCCCATGCCGCGCACGGTGTGGATCAGCTTGTTGGGGTGCGGGTCGTCGATTTTCAGGCGCAGGCGGCGGATTGCCACTTCGATCACATTGGTGTCGCTGTCGAAGTTCATGTCCCACACCTGTGAGGCAATCAGCGACTTGGGCAGCACTTCGCCCTGCCGGCGCAGCAACAGTTCCAGCAGGGAAAATTCCTTGGCGGTCAGGTCGATACGGCTGCCTGCGCGTTCGGCGCGGCGGCGGATCAGGTCCAGGCGCAGGTCGGCCAGGCTCAGGGTGGTGTCCTGGCTCGGGCTGGCGCCACGCCGCAGCAGGCTGCGCACCCGCGCCAGCAGTTCGGAAAAGGCGAACGGTTTGACCAGGTAATCGTCTGCGCCCAGCTCCAGGCCATGTACCCGGTCCTCGACGGCATCGCGCGCGGTCAGGAACAGCACAGGCGTATCCCGACCGGCCTGGCGCACGGCCTGGAGGATCTGCCAACCGTCGCGACCGGGCAGCATCACATCCAGGATCAGCAGGTCGTGGTCGCCGCTCAGGGCCAGGAACTGGCCGGTCTCCCCGTCGCTGGCCAGTTCGGTGGCGAAGCCGGCCTCGTTCAGGCCCTGGCGCAAGTACTGGCCGGTACGGGCCTGGTCTTCGACGATCAGCAGTTTCATAGGGGTACCAAGGTTTCAGCTGGCTTGCGGTGGCGCTGGAAACGGGCGCGCCCCGTGCGTAAGCCGCAGGGGTGGCTGAAATGATACGTGACGATGTGTCTGCATGCCCAACCTGACAAAGTTGTAATCTTGCTGTCAGCCAGTTGCCAGTCACCGGTGACTAATGTGGCTGCACCCTGTCGTGTATTCCCGGAGTCATCATGAAACGCCTGTTCCTCGCCGCCACCCTTGCCATGGCCAGCCTGCCGGCCCTAGCCGGCCAGGCCGGCACCTTTGCCTTCGGCGAGCCAGCCCCGGCGGCCAAGGCCACCCGCACTGTAGAGGTGGTACTCAAGGACATCGCCTTCGAGCCCAAGAGCCTGCAGGTAAAAGCTGGCGAAACCGTACGTTTCGTGCTCGTGAATGAAGGCAAGCTGCCACACGAATTCAACCTGGGCGACAAGGCCATGCACGCCGAACACCAGAAAGAAATGCTTGCCATGCAAGGCAAGTTGTTCAATGAGGGCATGAACCACCAGGGCATGGACCATGGCCAGGCGATGGCCCCTGGGCAAATGATGGGCCATGAACAGATGAACGATCACGGCGGTGGGCACGCGCACGGCGGCGGCAACACGGTGCTGGTGATGCCTGGCCAGCGCGCCGAACTGACCTGGACCTTCCGCAAGTCGGCGCCTATCGAGTTCGCCTGTAATGTGCCGGGGCACTACCAGGCCGGTATGGTCGGGGCACTGACCATCGAGTGACGGGGCCTGCAAGGCGGGGTGCAAAACCGGTAGACTAGGGGCAATTCCGAACCTCCAGGTCAGTTTACATGCATCCCGCTGCCGAACACTCCCCGCTGGGCAAAGCCAGCGAATACGTCGCTACCTACTCCCCGGAGCAACTGTTCCCGATCCCGCGTACGGCCAAGTGGGCCGAGCTGGGTGTTACCGCCCAGACCTTGCCTTGGCACGGTGTGGATTACTGGAACTGCTTTGAGCTGAGCTGGCTGCTGCCTTCTGGCAAGCCCGTGGTGGCGATTGGTGAGTTCGCCATTCCGGCCGATTCGCCCAACATCATCGAGTCCAAGTCGTTCAAGCTGTACCTCAACTCGCTGAACCAGACAGTCTTCGCCACCCTCGACGAGCTGCAGGCATGCCTGGCGAAGGACCTGTCGGCAGCAGCGGGCAAGCCGGTTGGGGTGAAGGTGCGCACGTTGGCAGAGGTCGAGGCCCAGGGGGTGGTGGCGTTGCCCGGCCTGTGCATCGATGCGTTGGACGTTGCCATCAGCAACTACGCACAGCCGCAGCCAGAGCTGTTGCGCTGCAGCCCTGAGCGGGTGGTTGAAGAAACCGTACACAGCCACCTGCTCAAGTCCAACTGCCCGGTTACCGGGCAGCCGGATTGGGGTAGCGTGGTCGTCGAGTACAAGGGCAGGGCGCTTGACCACGCCAGCTTGCTGACCTACCTGATCAGCTTCCGCCAGCATGCCGACTTCCACGAGCAGTGTGTGGAGCGCATCTACCTGGACTTGAAGCACTTGCTGCAGCCGGAGCACCTGACCGTGTATGCACGGTATGTGCGCCGCGGGGGGCTGGATATCAACCCGTACCGCAGTACCGATGCTATCAGCCCGGATAACCAGCGGCTGGTTCGCCAGTAAGGGCTGGGAACGCAGGAGGGGTGCAATGCACCCCTTCGTGGTGTCAGATCCCCATGCTGTGCAACGAGTTGGCAATGCTGCGCAGGGTGGCGGTAAGGTCGGGGTGTTCGGCCTCGAAGCGTTCGATCGCCAGGTTCACGCCGTCCACCAGGTTGTTGTCCGGGGTGGCTTCCTCCAGTTTCAGCTGTGCCTCGATCTGGCGCGCTTCTTCGTGCAGTGCGGCCAGCTCTTCTTCCGAGAGCGGTACGTTACGGTCCAGTTGCTCGCGCAAGGTGTTCAGGCGCTCTTGCAATTCGCGGGCAGGCATTGGCTTTTCTCCATCAATGGCTTGGCTAGCCATGGACCTCAGCGAAGCGGCAAAGGTTCTGGCCTGCTTTCAGCGTAATCCACCTGCCGGCGCTTTGCATGATCCGCGTCAACATGGCTGTATCAGGGTTTTTCACCTTTGGCCCGGCGCTGCGCGATGTCGTGCAGGCAGGTATCCAGCGCTTCCAGGTGGTCGATCACCGAATGCACGCCCAGGCTGAACAACGCCAGGGTCGCCTTGCCGCGCGCCAGGTCCTGCTCCGCAGGGGGTAGCGCTTGCCATTGGGCGGAACCGGGTTCGCACAGTGGGCTGCAGGCAGCCAGGCCGATCGTCCACAGCCCGGCGTTGAGCCCCGCCTGCAGCAACCGCGGGTCGCCGCTGACCAGTACACAGCCTGCCAGGCGTTGGCTGCCCAGCTGCATCAGTGCTTGCCAGCAGGCATTGGGTGCTGGCAAGCCCGGGTCGGTCACCGTAAACCCCGGTAGCCAGTCAGGCAGCACCTGGGCCATGCGCTGGCTCGGCGGGTCGGCGATCTCATCCAGCCAGATACAGGGGACGTGGCGCTGATGCAGGTTGGCGAGGATGGCCAGCGCGCCGGGGGCCGGTGCGGGTGCGTCGTTGGCAATCTGTACCAGGCAACCGCGCAGGCCGAACAGCACAGCGGTGAGGGCGGGTGTAGCGTGCATGGCGGCGTCCCCAAATACGCCGCAGGCTATTGGCTGATTGTTACCGCCCTGTGACAGCGGGGGCTGGTGCAACAGTTGTTCACAAAATATTGAGCAAAAATGTGTAAAGCTGTCTAACAGCCCGTAAGCCTCTATACTGCCGCCTTAACGCCACGCGACCCGTGCGCTGGCGGTCGAGAAACCCGATGGAGAGACATCTATGCGTAGGATCGGTGCCAGTGTGATCGATCGAGTCACCCAGGCCTGTGTCTGTGCCGGCATGCTGCTGGCGCCCGTGGCCGCCACCCAGGCGGCCACCGAGGAAGATCCCTGGGAAGCGGTCAACCGCCCGATCTTCCGTTTCAACGATACGGTCGACACCTATGCCCTCAAGCCGTTGGCCAAGGGCTATGAGGCCGTTACCCCGCAGTTTCTCGAAGACGGTATCCACAACATCTTCCGTAACCTGGGCGATGTGACCAACCTGGCCAACAACATCCTCCAGCTCAAGCCCCACGCAGCCGGCGTGGACACTGCGCGGCTGATCGTCAACACCACCTTTGGCCTGGGTGGGTTCTTCGATGTGGGCACCAAGATGGGCCTGCAGCGCAGCGACGAAGACTTCGGCCAAACCCTGGGCTACTGGGGCGTGCCGAGTGGCCCGTACGTGGTCATCCCGCTGCTGGGCCCGAGCACCGTGCGTGATGGCGTGGCCAGGTACCCGGACACCTATACCAAGCCTTACCGATACATAGACCACGTGCCGACCCGCAACTCGATCTTCGCCCTGGACGTGATCGACACCCGCGCCAGCCTGTTGTCGGCCGAGAAGCTGATCCAAGGCGACAAGTACATCTTCATTCGTAATGCCTACTTGCAGAACCGCGAGTTCAAGGTCAAGGATGGCGAAGTCGAAGACGACTTCTGACCGTTCATGCTGTGCAGGGGCGCCCGGGCTACGCCGCCCCTGCCGGCTTCGGGCGCCGCTTCAATGCATTGCCAGTATCCTCAAGCCGAACTTCTGCTGCCCGCCTGGCTGGTCGGCGATCCACACCACCTCGGTGCTGGCGTGCAGCCCCTTCAAGGCCGGGTGGTCGGAGTCGATCCGCACTTCGAGCTGCTGACCTACCTGAAAATGCTCTGGCGCCTGCACCTGCATGCCGCCGCTGGACAGGTCCAGGCAGCGCGCGGCGATGACCTGGCCTTCGTGCAACAGGCTCACTTCGGCGTCGATGCGCATGCGGATGAAATCGCGTTTCTCGCTGTGGCTGGAGGGCGTGTGGGGCATGCTGCATCCTTCCCATCGGGTTGCGCTGGTCGACTTTCTTATAACTCCCGGCGATTTGCCCTGTAAAGAGCGATGAGGTCGACCCACGCATGCTTGAAACCCCTGGCGGATGGGAGTACCGTCTGCGCCTTACAAGGTTGCTCTCACAGTTGCCGACAGTTGCCGGGCAGGTGTTCTTGTCCTACAACTCAAGTAGAGTATGACCACAAAGAATTCCCGTAGCTGGCCGTCTGCCTTGCCGACACCGCTGCACCAACCTAAATCGGCGCCGTTCGCCCACATGCAGAATACCAGTGCAACGCTGCTGATCATCGATGACGACGACGTGGTCCGTGCGAGCCTCGCCGCGTATCTTGAAGACAGTGGTTTCAGCGTGCTCCAGGCCGGTAATGGCCAGCAGGGGCTTCAGGTCTTCGAAGAGCACCAGCCCGACCTCGTGATCTGCGACCTGCGTATGCCGCAGATGGGCGGGCTCGAACTCATCCGCCAGGTCAGCGAGCGTGCGCCGCAGGTGCCGGTGATCGTGGTGTCCGGTGCCGGCGTCATGAGTGATGCGGTGGAAGCACTGCGCCTGGGGGCTGCGGATTACCTGATCAAGCCGCTGGAAGACCTGGCCGTACTGGAGCACTCGGTGCGCCGCGCCCTCGACCGCTCGCGCCTGGTGCTGGAAAACCAGCGCTACCGCGACAAGCTCGAAGCCGCCAACCGCGAACTGGAGGCCAGCCTGCACCTGCTGCAGGAAGACCAGACCGCCGGCCGCCAGGTGCAGATGAACATGCTGCCGGAAAGCCCGTGGGGTGCCGGCGAGTTCGCCTTCGAGCATCAGATCATCCCGTCGCTGTACCTGTCGGGTGATTTCGTCGACTACTTCCGCGTCGATGACCGGCGTATCGCCTTCTACCTTGCCGATGTTTCAGGGCACGGCGCGTCGTCGGCCTTTGTCACCGTGCTGTTGAAATTCATGACCACACGCCTCATGTTCGAACTCAAGCGCAACAAGATGCGTGAGTTCAAGCCATCGGAAGTGCTCAGCCACATCAACCGCGGCCTGATCAACAGCAAGCTGGGCAAGCACGTGACCATGGTAGGTGGCGTGATAGACGAGGATTCGGGCCTGCTGACCTACGCCGTTGGCGGCCACTTGCCGCTGCCGGTGCTGTACACCCCAGGCAACGCCCGCTACCTGGAAGGCCGTGGCCTGCCGGTGGGGCTGTTTGACGAGGCCACTTACCAGGACCTGGTCGTGGAACTGCCGCCACAATTCAGCATCAGCCTCATGTCCGATGGCATTCTGGACCTTTTGCCGGGTGATACGCTCAAAGATAAAGAAGCCGCCTTGCCGGAGATCGTCAAGGCAGCAGGTGGTAGCCTGGATGGGCTGCGTCAACGTTTTGGATTGGCTACGCTTGGGGAGATGCCGGATGATATCGCCCTATTGGTGTTAAGCAGGAACCTTCAATGAGTACCGGTAGAATCCAGTTCGCCGAGCAGAGCGGTACCTTTGTACTGAAATTTGTCGGTGAAGTGCGCCTGACCTTGTGTTCGGCGCTGGATGCAACGATCGAGAAGATTTTCACGGCGCTGAACTTCTCGGCCATTGTCATCGACCTGACCGAAACCGAGAGCATCGACAGCACCACCTTGGGCCTGCTGGCCAAGCTGTCGATCCTGTCGCGCCAGAAGGTAGGCCTGCTGCCGACGGTGGTGACCACCAATCCGGACATCTCCCGGCTGCTGCAATCGATGGGCTTCGATCAGGTGTTCAATATCGTCGATCGGCCAATTCCCTGCCCCGAGTGCCTGACCGACCTGCCGTCGCAGGACCAGAACGAAGACGTGGTGCGTTCCAAGGTGCTGGAGGCGCACAAGATCCTCATGGGCCTGAATGACTCCAACCGCGAAGCGTTCCATGACCTGGTGAATGCGCTGGAGCGCAGCTAGGCACTGTGCCTTGAGGGGCGTGCGCGATTGTAGCGGCGCCACTTCGCAAGAGCTTGGCCCACGCGCTGGCCACGCTGCCTGGCTACGGGTCCCCGATAAACTCGGTTGCCTGCGCGCCACCCGCATCCAGCTGATACACGCGGACCGGCCGCCCCTGCCGATCAAAAAACACCTGCCCCAGCCCCGCGCCGTTCCACAGCCGTTCCCCGGCCTTGCTGTGGCTGGGCGTGCGTGGCACGACCTCCATTTCCCGGCGTTTGGTAAACCAGTTAAGCGGCGAGCGCGGCGAGTACAGCCAGCGGTTGAGGCGGTCCAGCACGTCCAGCAGTCGCCTGGGGAACTCGTTCTTGATGCCGCTGCTGGTCACTTGCCACAAGTGTGGGCTGCGTTGGCGGTGGCGAATCAGCACTTCGTAGACGAACGAATAGTGCACATCGCCCGACAGCACCACGTAGTGCCCGGGTGTGCGCGAGTGGCGGAATATGTTGAGGATGACCTGCGCCGCCCCGCGGTGGGCCATCCAGTTTTCGGCGTCGACCAGCAAGGGGTAGCCCAGCCAGCTGAAGACCTTCTGCACCGTCTCGATCAGTTTCACGCCGAAAATCGGCGCCGGTGAAACGATGACTGCCGATGGGTGATCGAGCAGCGCCTGCTGCAGTTCACTCAACGCTTCCCAGTCCAGCAGGCCGGATGGCCTGGCCAGGTTGCTTTCGCTACGCCAGCGGCGGGTACGGGTGTCCAGCACCAGCAAGGGCGGCTCGGTAGGCAGGCTGAACTGCCAGCCCTGAAAGCGCAGCAGCTCACCGATCACTGCGTCCTGGTTGTCGCCGGTCAGTGCCTGGCACTGGTCGAGCAGCGGCTTGCAGGTGTCCGGGGCATTGCCCCAGGCCTGGCACAACAGGTAGCCGAGCAGGGCATTGCCGATGATCCGTCGTGAAAACGGGTGGCCGTAGGCGGTCTGCTCCCATTGTGCCGACAGGTTCCAGTCGTCGGTGATGTCGTGGTCGTCGAAGATCATCAGGCAGGGCAGGTGGGCCATGGCCCTGGCCACTTGGCCGAGGTTTTCGGCAAACCCGCGGACCAGCGGCAGCTCGTGCTGGTAACGGGCCTGGTGTTGGTCGCTGAGCCCGGCTGGCATGGCCAGGTCGACCAGCTGCCACGGCACGGGGGACCACACCAGCAGGTACATGGCCATGACTTCGGCGAAGGTCACCAGGTGGTTGTCAGCGTTGCTGGAAGAGAAGATCGGTTTGCGCTTGCCACCGAAAAACCGCTCGCGCAGGGTTTCGTTGAGCTTCTGTGCCGGCAGCAGGTCTGCGCGGTGATAGTAACTGGCCGGGTGCTGGTACAGCGCCTGGCTGTCGGTGACCACCGCACCTTCAAGTTGCTCGTCGAACAGGCCCAGGCGCGCGATCAGGCTGTGGATGGCACGCAGCATCGGCCCGGCCACGTCGTCGGCATACACCTGGTCGCCGGTCATCAGCAGCACGGCGGGGCGGTCTTGCGGGGTTGTGCAAGCCTGCAGCAGGCGGTCTGCGCACAGCAGGCCGTCGGCCGCAGGGTGGTGCGGTTTGCGGCAGGAGCCATGCAGCAGGTGGTCGAGGCGCTCGCGCAACACCAGGTTGGGGCGCTGGTTGCCGGGGTAGACCAGGTGAGGTGCCCAATCGGCGATGCCCTTGCCATTGATCAGCAGGTCATAGTCCAGCAACTGGTTGCAGGGCAGCGCATCGTTGAAATGGATGTCCAGCAAGTGAATGAAGGCCTGCTTGCCTACGGCTACCACCTGGCAGTCGACCTGGGCCTCGCTGGCGGTGCAGACGAATTGCGCGTGCAGCGGTTCGGTGGCGACCAGCCAGATAGCCAGGCGCTGGGGTTCCAGGCGCCGCAGGACCGGGCCGGCGAGTACGAGGGGCAACAGTGTAGGGGCGGTCATCAACAGCTCGGGAAGGGTATGGGGCGCAAGGTGCTTGGCACTTTACGCCCGTCTGGCAAGGCCGAAACTACTCAGGCGTTTTCAGCCATCAGTTTTTCCAGCTTTTCCTGGTCCCGGGCAAACTGGCGGATGCCCTCGGCCAGTTTCTCGGTGGCCATGGCATCTTCGTTCATTGCCCAACGGAACTGGCTTTCGTTCAGCACCTGCTTGGCTTCGCCAGCATTGCCTGGCTTGAGCATGCGCGGCAACTCACCCTGGTCGCTGCTCAACTGGTCGAGCAGGTCAGGGCTGATGGTCAGGCGATCGCAGCCCGCCAGTTGTTCGATCTGGCCGATGTTGCGGAAGCTGGCACCCATGACGACGGTGTCGTAGCCATTGGCCTTGTAGTAGTTGTAGATGCGCGTGACCGATTGCACACCCGGGTCTTCGGCGCCCACGTAGTCCTGGCCGGTGCTTTTCTTGTACCAGTCGTAGATCCGGCCCACGAACGGCGAAATCAGGAACACCCCGGCATCCGCACAGGCCTGGGCCTGGGCGAACGAGAACAGCAGGGTAAGGTTGGTCTGGATACCTTCCTTTTCCAGCTTCTCGGCAGCGCGGATGCCTTCCCAGGTCGAGGCCAGTTTGATCAGCACGCGGTCACGGCCGACGCCGGCTTTTTCATACAGGTCGATCAGCGCCCGGGCCTTGGCCAGCAGGGCCGGTTCGTCGAATGACAGGCGGGCATCCACCTCGGTGGAGATACGCCCGGGAATGACCTTGAGGATGCCCGAGCCCACGGCCACGGCAAACTTGTCGCAGGCCAGGTCGACATTGCCCTTGGCATCTGCCTTGACCTGCTTGAGCAGGTCCGCGTAACCGGTGATGGCAGCGGCTTTGAGCAGCAGCGACGGGTTGGTGGTGGCATCGACCGGTTTCAGGCGGGTGATGGCGTCCAGGTCTCCGGTATCGGCGACCACGGTGGTGAACTGCTTGAGTTGTTCCAGCTTGGAGGTCATGGGCGTGCTCTGTCCTGTGCAATGACTCGACATTACCCGAGCCCCGACGGCCGCTCAAGGGCCGGTAGGCGCGGGCCTGCCACGAAGGGTGGTGTGAAGATGATATTCGAGTCCGGCGCCACCCCGAGGTTCCGCACACCACCAAACCACCGCGCGTGCTGGCGTCATCTGCACCCGCTGTCGCTACACAGCGCATCAGCGCCCCTGAAGCAGCTCCACTGCCTGGTCGAACACGGCCAGCGGCTGCGCCGCCTTGTGAATATCCGCCGACAGCAGCTGACGGAAGCGCCGGGCGCCCTTGAACCCCTGGGCCAGCCCCAGAATGTGCCGGGTAACATGGTGCATCGCGCCACCACTTTCCATGTGCGCCACGATGTACGGCCGTAGCTGCGCCAACGCCTCGCTGCGGCTGATCACGGCAGCTTCGCTGCCGAACAGTTGCTGATCCACCTCCGCCAGCAGGTACGGGTTGTGATAGGCCTCACGCCCCAGCATCACCCCGTCGAAGGTTTGCAGGTGCGCCTGGCACTCGCCGAGGGTTTTGATTCCGCCGTTGAGCACAATCTCCAGGTCCGGGAAGTCGGCCTTCAATTGCGCTGCCACGTCGTAGCGCAGCGGAGGGATCTCGCGGTTTTCCTTCGGCGAAAGCCCTTCCAGAATCGCGATGCGCGCATGCACGGTAAAGCTGCGGCAGCCCGCTTCGCGCACTTGGCCAACGAAGTCGCACAGCTCGGCGTAGCTGTCGCGCCCATTGATGCCGATGCGGTGCTTGACCGTCACCGGGGTGGCTACCGCATCGCGCATGGCCTTCACGCAATCGGCCACCAGCGCCGGGTGGGCCATCAGGCAGGCACCGATCATGTTGTTCTGCACCCGGTCGCTCGGGCAGCCGACATTGAGGTTGACCTCGTCGTAGCCGGCTTGCTCGGCAAGGCGGGCACAGGCCGCCAGGTCGGCAGGCACGCTGCCGCCCAGCTGCAGGGCCAGCGGATGCTCGGAAACGTCATGGCGCAGGAAACGGTCGGCGTCGTTGTGCAGCAGGGCGCCGGTGGTGACCATTTCGGTGTAGAGCAAGGTTTGCTTGGACAGCAGGCGCAGGAAGAAGCGGCAATGGCGGTCTGTCCAGTCCATCATCGGTGCAACAGAAAATCCCCTAACTACCGTATTCATTGGGCGCGCTTGATTTTCTGGTGTTTCGGGGTGCATTCGGGCTTCTCTCATTATCTATCGTTTACAACCTTTTTTGCTTATTCTCCTTGGCTCGTTGCTGAATTTCAGCAAGAGCAGCAGAGGATTTAGCAAATGGGCACCATCACCACCCGCAAAAGGAAAGACGGGTCTACCACATACGACGCCCAGATCAGGATCATGCGCAAGGGCGTGAAAGTCTATCAGGAAAGCCAGACCTTCGATCGGAAGACTACCGCCCAGTCGTGGATCAGGAAGCGCGAGGCCGAGCTGCACGAGCCTGGCGCGATCGCCAAGGCCAACCGGGACGGGGTGACGGTCAAGCATATGATCGATCGCTACCTCGACCAGTACGAAAAGCTGCGCCCCCTCGGCAAAACCAAGCGGGCCACTCTCAACGCCATCAAGGAGACATGGCTAGGCGAAGTCACCGACGCCGACCTGACCAGCCAGAAACTGGTCGAGTACGCCATGTGGCGGATGGAGAATGACGGCATCCAGGCGCAGACCGTGGGCAACGACCTGGCTCACCTCGGCGCAGTGCTGTCCGTGGCCAGGCCGGCCTGGGGCTATGAGGTAGATCCCCATGCAATGCCCGACGCCCGAAAGGTGCTGCGCAAGATGGGCGCCGTCAGCAAAAGCCGCGAGCGCAACCGCCGGCCAACTCTGGACGAGCTCGACCGCATCCTCGAGTACTTCGACGAGATGCGCGACCGCCGCAAGCAGGAGATCGACATGCTACGGGTGGTGCTGTTCGCGCTGTTCTCGACCCGGCGCCAAGAGGAGATCACGAGGATTCGCTGGGACGCGATGAATGAAAAGGACCAGTCGGTGCTGATCACCGACATGAAGAACCCCGGGCAGAAGTACAGCAACGACGTGTGGTGCCATGTGCCCGATGAAGCCTGGCGCATCCTGAGGTCGATGCCGCGAGTAGCTGATGAGGTCTTCCCGTACAACTCGAAGTCAATCTCGGCCTCGTTCACGCGCGCCTGCAACTTCCTTGAGGTGGACGATCTGCACTTCCACGACCTGCGCCATGACGGCGTCAGCCGGTTGTTCGAAATGGGGTGGGATATCCCGAAGGTGGCCTCTGTTTCCGGTCACCGGGATTGGAACTCGATGCGGCGCTATACGCACCTGCGGGGGAATGGCGATCCATATAAAGGATGGGAATGGATCGAGAGGGTGATAACGGGCCCCGTGATCGAGGCCCAGAAGAGGATCAGGAGACGCGTCGAAGACCGCGACCCATGAGCTTGTCGTGCTCGGTCTTGGCCTTGGCGTGCTGAGTGTCGAGATAGGAGGCCAGGTCGTTCAAGTGAACGCCACGGGCCGACTTCTGGCTCGACTCCATGCAGACCAGCGGTAGGTTGATTTCGCCCCGGGCGACCTTGGCTTTCATCTTCTCCGGGGTCAGGTGGCTGAAGTAGTCGAGGCACACGCGCTCGAGCGGGATGATTGCCTGGCCGCCGTACTGGGCCATGAGTAGGAAATAGGTGTTCATGTGGGCCTCCTCAGGCTAGAAAGTGGTGCCCGACCCGCGCCGCACGCGCGGCTTCCTCGGTTCGGAACATGAGCTGGGTTTTGCTGGTCCGGCCATAGGCCTTGTATTCGGCGTCGACCCACCAGGCGCCGAACTTTCGGTATGGCTCGCCGAGGATCTTCGTGACGTAGCAGTCGATCAGGTTCATGGATGGTCTCCACGCCGCCGGTGGCGGCAGGTTGGTGGTCAGGCCAGCAGTACTTCCCGCACGACTTCCCAGAGTCGAGCTGCGGGCCACTGGTAGCGGTCGAAGTCGGTGTCAGGCTGGATGCCGTAGCGGCAGGTGGAGTGGGCGCCGGCAGGGTATTCGCCGCGCTTCTGCATGATGGTGGCCACGCGGCCGTCACCGCCCGGCTCAGTGCGGTGATACTCATACGCCTGGGTGTTGTAATCGTTGCCGGCCTCGATTTTGAAGGTGGTTTCGTGCACCAGGTCGGCGCGGCCGTCTGGTGTCCATGGCCGTCCGCCGCCGGCGGTGCGCTTGCCTTCGTGGAGGTACAGCACGAACTCGCCTTCGGGGTTATGCATCAGCCAGTAGCAATGATTGATCTGCGTGCCGACCAGCACCCGGGAGACGAAATTGAAGCGGTGATCGTGGATTGCCGAGTGCTCGAAGCAGGCGCGGCGCGGCAGGTCGGGGTGCCACACATGCAGGCGCTGATCGCCCTGCAGCTGAACCTGGACGAAACCCAGGCCGTGAAGCGTGATTTTGTCGGTCATCACGTCGTCGATGATCATCGCGATAGATCTCCCTGCCCGCGCATGTCGGCGGGCTCGTGTGATTTAATTGGGGTTCAATAGGAGGATCGATATGGCTAAGGAAACTAGAAAGCCGTGGGGCTATGCAGCAGTCACCCTGATACCAACTGGCGTCGGGTTCGCTTTCAGTGGACTGATGACAAGCCAGCCTGCCTTCATCTACAGCGGCCTTGGCATGGCCATACCGGGCGTTTTGCTGGCCGTGACGCACTTCTGGTCGGCACGCCGGCGGGCTTGAGTTGTAGGGGGAGGGGTTAGTAGTCGAAGTCGTATTCGGCGAAGCAGGGCGCGCATAGAGGGCGCTGGCCGCGCTGCGCCCACGCCGAGGCCTTGAGCAGCCAGCGGCTCTTGTCCACGAAGCGGCCGCAATCGCGGCAGTGGGTGTGATGATCGGCGGCCTTGAGCTGCGCGAACTGGGCGATGCGCTGGCGCTCATCCTCGGCTAACAGCTGCCGGAAGTGCTCTTGCTCTTCCTTCTCCGTCATGTGCGGGTAGATCTTGCTCATGCCAGTCATCGCGGCCCCCTGTAGATCAGGTGGGCCATGTAGGCTAGGGCGATCATTCCTGAGCATCCTGTGTCACGCCCAGTTCGCCCATCACCTCAGTGGCAATGGCGAAGCCCGGCGAGCCCAGCGGGCACTCCTGAATGATGCGGTTCATCCCAGCCACAAGGTCGCGGGCCGTGCCGATCATCATGTCTGCGTCGGCGTCCATGTCCAGGCCCAGGGCTTCGCCAATGCTGCCGATCTGCACGGAGGCGTCCAGCAGCATGCGCTTTCTGCGCTCGGACTCATTGCTCAGAGCCTCGTTCTCGGCCTTAAGCTGGTCGTAAGCCTCAGCCATCACGACATCCGGGCCGTGCGGGTTGTAGCTAATGCGGTTGCCATCCTCGGACAGCATTTTGACGACCCTGTAACGATGAACTTCAGTCATGGCCTGGTCTCCTCAGCAAGCCCTGGACGCATTGCAGAACTGTCGCCCACCACTTGGCGGAACCAATTGAGCATGGCGGCGCCAGTGCTAATCGTGTGGTGGCGAGCCTTATCCTGATCACCTGACATGTGCGCAATCATCGCCTTCTGCGCCAAGTACCCAATCAGCCAGAACCAGTCGGCCGGAGCTTTCCCTGCATCTTGATCAGAACCCCAGCGCTTTACCTGGTGCCCGGCCTCCAGCTTCACCCCTTCAAACCAATCAGCCGTATGCGGGGTATCAAGCAACTTTTTTAGCTGTTCGATTTCAGCCTGCAGTTCAGCGACTTGGCCGTGCTCGCATTCGTCGCTTTGGTCGTCGATCAGCTTCAGACCGACGATTTCGTCGTCGCGCCAACCGCCGTAATCGTGGTCGTACCGCTCGCAGAAGAAGCCCTCGTCGCCGTCGCGTGTCGGGATCGTGTAGCTGTCAAAGGGGCCGCCATAGGTCGGCACCATCCCGCCATCTGGATGCTCGATCCACATGAAGAACTTGCGGCCTGTGATCGGGCATTCGTCCGGGCACCACCGTGCCGCCGTTTGTGCGCTGGGCATTCGGATTCCTTGGCCGCCATATCGCGGCAGTGACTAGAGGGGAGAGGGGTTAGGAGCATTGGTGATGGCCAATAGTCTGATTCAGATCACGAAACAGGCAGGTGCGGTTGCGAACCGCTTCGGTTTGGCTATGGTGGGTTGATGCATACAACTGAAGTCGAAGGGGGACGGCATGAGAATTCGCGGTGATGTTTTTTGGTCTTGGGCTGACCCGACGCTTCACCATAGGACTCATGACGAAACACTCGACGATGGAACGTTCATAGATGTCCAAGTGCGACTGTCGCGCACGGGCAACACGCAGATGTTCCTCGGCGTTTATGCGGCGGGTGGAGCTCCCCTCCACGAAGAGGCGTTCGACTCTCGTCCAGGCGAGTCGATGACCAGGGCATTAGCGTGGGGCGTGGGGCGTGCTCGCCGAATCGCCACCGAGGGTCTGGCTGCAACGGACAAGCGCGCGGCCTGCTCGAAATAGAAAGGCGAGGGGTTACAGCTGGGCGGAGTACAAATGTGCTCTTGCGGTCATTCGCCTTGGTTGGCGAGTGCATTCAGGCGCTGGAAGGACGTGCCGGGCATTCCCTGGTACGGCTCATCTGACGCGCCCGCAGCTCCGTCGGGCGATAGGGCGGCACGCAGCTTCTTGATCAACCGCCACTCGGCATCGCTGCGGCCAACCCCGTCGTCAATGAATTCAAGTGCCTCGCGCAGCAGTGCAAGCCGATCGGCCAGCTGGGTGCGCTGATTCGAGATCCGCAGGCTTTGCCGCATGATCTGGTTATCCGAATGCTTGACGACATCGCGCAGCCGCTCAGCCTCATCGGCACCGGTCATCGGCCCCAGGCCAACAATCGGCAGCCCAGTCGCCTCCGCATCCCGCTCTGCCTCTTCTTTGGTCCACCAGATGGCAGTACCAACCATCCAGGCTATGGGTTCGGGGTGGGGCTGCGGGGCTGGAAGTAGGTCGGCCAGGGCGATATCGGGCGCTTTGCACTGGGCGGCATCTATGGCAGCCATCGCCAAGTCGCGGTCGCGCATGCCGTGCACGCCCTTCAGGCGAGTGATGCACGCTGTGGCGGCCTCGACCTGCTGTTCTGTCCAGATGCTGCGCTCTACCAGCATGTAGCCTTCGGGCACGCTGACCATCTCGGTGTTGCTGGATCGGTTTTCTGTGGGCATGGGATACCTCAGTGGGAATGCGCTGATGGCAGGGCACGCTCGGACTCGATGAAGCCAGTGCTTTGGGCCTCCCCATCCGTTGCGGCGATGAATGCAACTTCAACCTTTGCTGAATCCACCAGCACCTTGGCCACATCGGCAATAGCCTTAGCGCGGTCGATGTCCATTGGGTCTTCTTTGTCCTGTAGCGCCTCCAGCGTGGCGAACAGGTGGTTACGCAGATCGGTCATCTTGTTTTTCACTGGCGGCCTCGCTGATCGCTCTCTTGAGCTTGCTGAGTTGGCGGATGGTTGACTTGAGCTCGGGCGGGTAGCGATGGATGGTGTTCCGGCGCATGTTCTCTGCGCGGGTCACCAGCTCAAGGTTGTCGAGCTCGATGTGTTGTGGGTTGCGATCCTTGAACACCACCAGGTGGCCTGGCGGGATCTCGCCGTGGGCCTCCTCCCAAAGCAGCGAGTGCACCGACTTCCACCGGCGATACGAAGGTCCGTCATCGCAAACCTTCCGCTGCCGTATCCCGTCCTCGGTGACCCGCTCTGTGCCCACTGGAAGCCAGGTGTGAGGCCTATTCCCCTTTCGGAACTGAGTAGCCTCGCCACCTATCTGAAGGCCCTTCAACCCCTTGTTCCATGGGTCTTGGCCAGGCTTGAACCGGTACTCGCGCCCGGGGCTGTCCTCCCGCCGCAGGCGGCATGCATGCTCGCTGGCGAGATACTCGGCGCTTCGAGCAAGCCCCAAGGCATGAGCCTTGTTGTATATGGCGTGGTCGGGGCGATTGAATGTGCGGACCAGGTCCGGCATTGGGGTGTCGGGGTACAGCGCCCGGAGCCTGGCCACCTCCGCGTCGGTCCAAAATCTACGCGACGGCTCGGGCAAGGCCTTCACAAGCCGTCGCCTTGCGTCTTGCAAGGCCTGCAGGGCGATTGGGTTCATGGTTGATCCTCGCCGGGGAGGCG
>NZ_BLJG01000027.1 GCF_009932375.1 Pseudomonas juntendi | reverse complement strand
GGCCGATGCCAGCGATGCCGGATGGGCGCTGGCCATCGTCATGCTGTTGACCCTGCCCGGCTATATGTACGGCCACTTCGGCGCCGATGATGTCAAGCTGATGGGCGCCCTGGCCCTGGCCAGCGGCACGCAATACGTGCTTGGCACGTTCATTGGCGCTGGGGTCAGCGTGCTGGTCTGGCTGCTGGCCCGTCGGCGTCTATGGCTGCTGCTCAACCCCAAGATCAAGAAGCGCCTGCAAGCCCTGACCGAAGAAATGGGCGACAAGCAGGCGTTCGTCCCCTATGTGCTCACCGGCTTTCTGCTGACAGCCGTATGGATCCAATAGCGATGCCTGTGGTCGGACAATGTGTACAGGGTTTGTACAGAATCGCCGTGTGCGACTACTTTTTACATTGCCAGAGCGTCTGGCCCGGGAGCAGGGCCGTATACGAACAGGGAGTTGATCGTGTCCAGACCAGTGAGTGAAGTGAAGGTATTGGTGGTCGACGACCAACCGGTCATTGTCGAGCAGCTATGTGAATACCTTGAAACCGCGGGTTACACCTGCATACCCGCCTATTCCACCGACGAAGCCATAGAGCGGTATACGTCGGACCCCGCAGTCGGCCTCATCATCTGCGACCTCGACATGCCCGAGCGGGACGGCATCGAGCTGGTGCGTGCCTTGAAGGAGATCGACGGCAGCCAACGCATGTTCGAGGCCATCATGCTGACCGGCCGGGGGGAAAAACAGGACGTGATCCGCGCCCTGCGCGCAGGTTTTGCCGACTATTACCAGAAACCCATGGACCTTGAGGAACTGCTCGAAGGTGTGCGCCAGCAGGAGCAGGCCTTACTCGAGCGCCAGCGCAACCTCCGCAACCTGGGCGGCTTGAACCAGCGTTTGCAAGACTTGGCCGAGTCTGTGGACGAGCTTTATCAGGAGCTGGAGAAAGCCCGCGGCCAAGGCGCCCACCGGCGTGCCACGGATGCTGAAGAAAGCGAGAGCGAGCTACCCGCAGCGTTCGAGAAACTGTCGCCCCGCCAGTTGGAGGTCGCGCGGCTGGTGAGCAAGGGCAAGACCAATTACCAGATTGCCTGTGAACTGGGGATCACCGAGAACACCGTCAAACTGTACGTGTCGCAGGTGCTGCGGTTGACCCATATGCATAACCGTACTCAATTGGCGCTGGCGCTGACGCCCAGCTCATCGCCAGTGCATCAACGCTTCACTACCCACTGACCGGCGGCCTGCTGTATCCGGGGCGTATTTCCGCCCCACATTGCCGTCGGGCACCTACTCACTGACCTGAAACGCCACCCGGGCAGTCTCACCGCTTTCATCCAGGGCGCTGAGTTCGGCCTGGCCAACCTGGGGCAAACGCAGCAGCAGGCTGTCCTGCCCCTGGGTCTCCCCCAGCGGCTGGCCATTGAGGAACCACCAACGCCGGCCGCCGCCACCCAGGGCCGAAACATGCAACTGCAAAGGCTCGCTGCTGGTGGCCGGCCGGCGCAGATTGTCGCCCGGGCGCACCCCCACGATCGACAGCGGTGGTGCGCTGGCCGGTACCTGTGGCGGGCAGTTTGGGTCGATGGCCGGCAACCGTGCGGCACGCCGCTCCATCCGCGGTAGCCAAGGCTCCAGCGGTGCCGGCCACAGGGCAATATCACGGGCCGTGGCACCTTGGCAACTCCCATCCACACGCAAGCCATGCGGGTTGACCCACACCGTCTCGCGCAAGCCCAGGCCCAGCGGCTGGTCGGCGGCCTGCAAGGTTGGCGGCGTGGTGCCGTCCAAGGTCCAGGCAAACCGCTGGCGCCGGCAGTTACTGTCCTGCCTGGCCATGGGCTGGCCAAGCGGCCAACAGATCGCGGCCACGCCGACACTGGCGGGCACCGGCAAGATTGGCACGCTGATACCCCGCTGGCTGTCGCGATTGCTCAACAGGTCGTGCACCTGCAACATCAGGGGGGCGGCCGATGCCAGGCCAAACTGCCCGGCGACCGGCGTACCGTCTGGGCGACCGATCCACACACCAATCAGGTAGCGCGGGCCCACGCCAATCGACCAGGCATCGCGAAAGCCATAGCTGGTGCCGGTCTTCCAGGCCAGTTGCGGGCGCTGCACCAGTTCGGCATGCGGGTCGCGGTCGGGGCGTGCCTGGCCGCTGAGAATACGCCGCACGATCCACGCTGCACCCGGCGACAACAGACGCCGCTCGACCAGCGGGTCCTGCGGCTGCAGGCGGACCTGCGCGCTGTTGCCGCCCCGGGCAAACGCGGCGTAGCCGCCAACCAGGTCTTCCAGTCGGCTGCCGGCGCCGCCCAGGACCAGCGACAGGTTGGGCTCTGCCAAAGGCGGCAGTGCCAGTGGCATACCCGCCATCCGCAGTTGCGCGGCAAAGCGCTTGGGGCCGTAGGCTTCCAGCAGCTGCACTGCCGGCAGGTTCAGCGACAGCGCCAACGCCGAGCTGGCCGACACCGGGCCGCTGAAACCCATGGAGAAATTGCCGGGCCGGTAGTCGCCGTAGCGTCGCGGTACATCCTGCAGCAGCGATTCGGAATGGATCAGGCCGTCGTCCAATGCCATGCCGTACAGGAAAGGCTTGAGCGTAGAGCCGGGCGAGCGCAGCGAACGCACCATGTCGACATGGCCAAAGCGGCGCTCGTCGGTCAGGTCGATCGACCCCAGGTAGGCACGCACGGCCATGGTCTGTGCTTCGACCACCAGAATGGCGGCAGAGGTGCGCTCTGGCAGGCGTGCGCGCCAGCCCAGCAGCAAGTCTTCGAGGCGCCGTTGCAAGGCCGCATCGAGCGTGGTGCGGATCAGCGGTGGGCTGTTGGCGCTGTTCAAGCGCCGCGCCAGCAATGGCGCCAGCGCTGGCTCTTGCCGTGGGGCCAGCACCAGCGGTTCTTCGGCCGCTTCACGAATTTGCCGTGCCGGCCACACCTGATACTCCGCCAGGCGCTGCAGTACCTTGTCGCGTGCGCGCTGTGCCCGCTCGGGGTGGCGGTCGGGGCGCAGGCGACTGGGTGCCTGCGGCAACACCGCCAGCAACGCGGCTTCGGCCGGGGTCAGGTGCCGCGGCGACTTGCCCAGGTAGGCCCAACTGGCTGCGGCCACCCCCTGCAAGGTACCGCCGAACGGCGCGCGGTTCAGGTAGATTTGCAGGATCTCGCGCTTGGACAGGTGCCATTCCAGTTGCAACGTGCGCCACAGCTGGCGCAGTTTGCCAGCCAGGGTGCGGTCGTGCGGGTCGAGCAGGCGGGCCACCTGCATCGACAGCGTGCTGCCGCCCGACACCACTCGCCCACCGCGCAGGTTCAGCCAGGCAGCACGGGCCAGCGCCAGCGGGTTGACCCCGGGGTGGTGATAGAACCAGCGGTCTTCGTAGGTCAACAACGCCTGCAGATACAGCGGTGAAACCTCATCAGGGCTGACCGGGTAACGCCACACGCCATCAGTATCGGCAAACCGCCATAACGGTGTGCCATCCTCGGCCAGCACTACCCGCGCCAGGTCGTCACCCGGCATGGGCAGGGGCCAGATGCGGTCTGCCAGCCACAACAGGCCAGCCAGCAACAGCAGGCCGAGCAGCACGGCGCGCAACAACCTGCCCGCACGGCTGCGTGGCCGCGCTAAGCTTGGCATCGGGAACCGACCTGGCCAGGTAATGGCCAAAGGCTTTGGGACGGCAAACTCGCCGGCTCGTTCATCAGGAAGCAACTATGCATGTAGAAGGTTTTTTCGAGTGGCTGGGCCAGGCACTGGGATCGTTGATTCGCTTCATCGTCGACGCATTGAGCGGGCTGTTCAACCTGCTGGCCAATGCCGGTGGCAATTTCATCGACGGCCTGGCGCGCACCTTGGGCATGGACACCTCGTTGGTCAGCATCCTGGCCCTGATCATTGGCCTGATGCTGCTGTACTCGGCCATCCAGGCATTCATGCGTGCGTCGATCATCCTTGGGATCATCTGGCTGGTGCTGGGGTTGTGGGTAATGAGCTGGGTCATCCACTGAGCCTTCCCGGGGGCCGCCCGGGAAGCCGCACGGCGGCCCGATCGCCAGCAAGCCGGCTGCCACGGTGACCGCAGCGGCATCGAAGCCAGGTGCAGCACCTGGCTTGCCAGCATGAGGCCGGTAACAGCAGCACAAGCCTAGCGGGCTTTTACCGTCATCTCGCCTTGCCCATCACCCACCGCCTGCAGGTTCGGCCGATACATCGACTCAACCTGCGGCGGCGGTACGCGGTAGGTGCCCGGGGTCACCGCCCGCGCCAGGTACAACAGGTGCGTGGTGCCATAACCGTCGAGCTTGAGCGCCGCCACATAGCGGTCATCACGGTACTCCTGATGCACCACGCTGGCGTTCTGCATCGATTCGCGCCATTCCTTCACCGCACTGCTGGCGTTGTCCAGGCTGGCGGCACTTTGCGCCAGGTTCTGGTTCTCCAGCTCCAGGCCAGCCGGCAGCAGGTCCACTACCAGCGCATCGGGCACGCGGTCCTGGGCCTTGAGCGCCAGGTGCACCAGGACCAGATCGCCACTGCGCAGGTTGTGCAGGTCCAGTGGCTGGCCATTCATGCCCAGGTATTCGCGGCGGATCTGCATGCCGTTACCGCCGGCGGCAGGCGCCTGGCGCGGGTAGCCAGACAATGTCAGTTGCTGGTAGAGGGTCGCGCTGCCTTCATTCTGCACGCTCAGCGGCGAGGCCAGCAGCGGGCCCTCCAGCTTCATGCCAGACTCGGCGTTGTTCAATTCGCGCACTTCGCCGGCACTGTCCAGGCGCGCCTGCCACTGGCCCTCGGGCTTGCCCAGCAGGCCACGGCCGGCGAGGAACAAGGCATTACGCTCCTGGGTCGACAGCCAGCGGTTGGCCGCCAGTTCATCCGACAGGGCAAACAGACGCTGGTCGACCTGGTTGGTGGCCAGGTTGCTTTCCTGCAGCAGCGCCAGGATCAGCGCCTGATCACGCAGCGGGCTGCCATAGTCAGCCATCCACCCCTTGCTGCGGCTGATGCCAAGCCCGGCTTGCAGGGCTTGCTGGGCACGCGGTTTGTCGCCCATCTTGTCCAGTGCCACCGCCAGTTGCACCAGCGGCAGCCCAGAGCGGGCATCGGCCCGGCGCTCGAACAAACCACGCAACGCGCCCAGCGGCGCTTGCTGGCTGCGCGCGAGCACCAGCGCGGCATAGGCCTGCACGGCGAAGCGGGTATGTTCGGCGTTTTCGCTGTAGTCGACCTCGATCAGGTTGCGCTCCTGCAGGTAGCGCAGCAGGCGCTCGCTGGCCTTCTTCAGCGCTTCGGCCGGTACCCCATAACCTTGGTCGCGGGCCCGCAGGAGGAAGTCGGTGACATAGGCGGTCAGCCAGTATTCCTCCTCGCTGTCCGAACTCCACAAGCCAAAGCTGCCGTTGTAGCGCTGCATGCCCAGCAGGTGCTCGATGCCCATCTCGATCTTGCGCTTGCTCACATCTGCCGGCTCACCCTTGATGCCCAGGCGTTTGAGGCTTTGGGCATCGGCATACAGCGACGGGTAAAGGCCGCTGGTGGTCTGTTCCAGGCAACCGTACGGGTACGCCTCCAGCGCGCGGATCTGTTCGGCCAGGTTGAGCGGTGGCCGGCTCGACAAGGCCAGGCTGGCCTCCAGGCCCGCCGGTTCGAAGGCGGCCAGGTCTGCTTCGGGCAGCGTCCATGGCTGGTCCTTCAAGGCCACGCGGTAGTGCTTGAGCATCGCCGGGTAGGCAGGGCGCACGCCCAGCGCCCACTCGCGCTCGAAGGCGGTGCTTGGCTCGTTGGGCAGTTGCAACCCGGTGACACGCACCCGGACCTTGCCCTGCCCCAGGCCGCCCTGGGCCTGCACTGGAATCAGCAGCGTCGAGCGCTGGCCTTCGGCCAGGGCCACGGTGTGCAAGGCATTGGCGGCCAGGCTCAGTTGCCCTTCGCTGCTGACTTCAACCTGCAACTGCTGGGCCCGGCCCGACAAGTTGGCCAAATCCAGGGCCAGGTTGGTGCGGTCGCCGCCCCCGAGGAAACGCGGTGCCGACAGCTCGGCGATCAGCGGCGCAGCGACTACCGTCTTGCCTTCGGCCATGCCGAAGTGGTCGTCGGTCCAGGCTTGGGCCATCAGGCGCAGTTCACCATTGAAGTCGGGGATATCGACCGTTACCTGGCCCTGGCCGTTGTCATCCAGGGTAACCGGCACGCTTTGCTGGGCGACGATGGTCACCGTGGTGTTGGGGCGCTTGCCCCCCTTGGCCATGGCCGCGTCACCGCCGAATGCCAGGCTGGCCAGGCGGCCTTGCCCGGCCTCGATCAACTGGCCGTAGATGTCCAGTTGGTCGGCACCGTAGGCCTTGCGCCCGAACAGGCTGGCGAACGGGTCGGGTGTCTTGAAGTCGGTGATATTGAGGATACCTACGTCCACTGCCGACACCAGCACATGCACTTGCCGCGGCACACTACCGTCGGCGTTGGCGGCCTTGACGTTCACCGTCAGCGGCTGTTTGGGGCGCATTTTCTCGGGGGCTTGCAGGCTCACCGCCAGCTTGCGGCCGGCGCGGTCCAGCGGCAGGTGCAGCACACCGACCGAACGCTTGGGCGTGGCATTGGCCTTGCGCTCGCCAGGGCGGATTACCAGCGCACTGATGTACAGGTCGTGGCGGGCCCAGGCCTTGTCCAGTTGCACGTCGAACGTCTTGCCCTCGGCGGGCACGTCGATTTCCTGCCACCACAGCGGGCCGTCACTGGACTCGATCATCAGGTAACCGCTGCCCGCAGCCGGCGGGGTCACGGTGACTTTGGCCGTGGCGCCATCAGCATAGGCCGGCTTGTCCAGCGCCAGTTTGACCTGGTCGGGGCGCACGGCACCGCCTTCGGCGTTGTCCTGGGCACGGTAACCGGCCCAGAAGCGCTCGCTGGACACCAGGCCGGTCTGCGGGTCTTCCACCTCGACCCGGTAAGGGCCCCATTCCACCTGGAAGCTCAGCTTGGCCGTGGAGCCGGCCTTGACGCTGACCGTCTCTTCGCTCTGGGTCAGGAACTTCTCGTTGTAGGCATAGCTCCAGCCATCGCTTTGCGAGTAGTTCCAGTAGTAATCACGGCGCTCACGCACCAGGCGCACCTTGAGGTCGTTGGCCGCCAGCTTGTTGCCGTCGTGGTCGGCCACCAGTACCTCGAACTCCACCGGCCCGTCGCTATCGGTTTCCTCACCGTCAAACAGGCCGCGCAAGCCTGGCAGGCGCTCGCCCGGCCAGATCGGCTGTTCCAGGCGCCGGGTGATCGGCCGGCCGCCGGACTCCTGCAAGCTGGCCTGCACGGTCAGTTGCAACGGCGAGCGCGCTTCGGCCCAGCGGCTTTCGATATCGACCACGGCCTTGCCCGCCTGGTCGAGGGTGACTTCATCCAGCTCCAGGTCCTGGTTCAGTTCGGTTTCGGTGACCGAGCCGAACTGGTAACCCGGCAACGCCGGCACCGCCTCGCGCAAGGGGCGCACGTAGGCTTGGCCACTCAGGCGGTTGCCGGCCGCCGGAGCGCCGTACAGGTAACGGCCAGTGACCTGGATACGCGCGTTTTCATCCGGTGACAGTGGCTGGCTGCTGCCCTTGAGCTCCAGCGCAAGGCGCTCGGGCAGGAAGTCTTCAACCAGGAATTCATAGACCTGCTGGCGCCCACCGCCGAGGTCGAGCAACAGCTGCCAGCGACCGGTCGGGGCCTCGCTGGCCAGCTGCAACTGGTACTGGAACAGGCCATTGGCATCGGCCTCCCAGACGAACTTGCGGCTGACCTGTTCATCCGGGCGGCGCACTTCCACGTTCACCGGTTGGGCCTTGACGGGCTTGCCGTCCTGGTCACGCAGCAGGCCGTTGAGCAGCACCGTTTCGCCTGGGCGATACAGGTCGCGCGGGCCGAAGATGAACAACTGCAAGGGGTTGGCCTGGGGCCCGGTGATGTCGAACTCGGCGAGGTCCAGCGCGGCAGTGTTCAAGCGCAGCAGCGTGGTGTGCACACCCTGGGTGGCGATCAGGGTGTCGGCCTTGGGCGTGATCGGCAACTGGGCGTGGCCCTTGCCATCGGTGGCGGCCTGGGCCAGCAGCTTGCCCTTGTCGTCATGGATTTCCAGGTTGACGCCGCTCATGGCCTTGCCGCCTTCCAACGCCTGGGCGAATACGTCCAGGCGGTCACGGTAGCGGTGCGCGGAAACACCAATGTCGCTGAGGGTGAACAGGGTGGCCGGCTGTGAGTAATCGTAAGTGCCGGAGGCACGCATCACCGCCAGGTACACACCAGGCGCCTGCAGCGGCTTGATGCCAGCGATGGGCAGCAGCACGGTCTCGCGCGTGTTGCGTGCCGGGTTCAGGTCGAAGCGGCCACTGTAGACCAGTTCGGCCATGTCCAGGGTTTCCTTGGACTGGTAGTAGTACAGGCTGCTGTTGCGCCCCCAGCTGGCCAGGAAGTTCGAGAGCATCTCCGGCTTGACCCGGAAGAACTCGACATCGACCTTGTCGACGTTCAGGGCGATGACCGGCAGGCCCTCTGCCAGGCGTGTGGGCAGCAGCGAACCGCGGCTGGCGAAGCCGATGGTCGGCTGCATGTCGCGGGTTTCCAGGCGGGTCACCGACTCACTGGCCAGTTGCTCGCCGTTCACCGCCAGCAGGCCTTTGTCCACGGTCAGCACCAGCTTGCGCTGGGGTTCGAGGTGGCGCAGGCGCAGCTCCATCTGGTTGTCGGAGAGCTCCCAGGCGCCATCGAGCTTGCCTTTGACGGTATCGACCAGGTGCACTTTGGTGGCGAAGTCCTGCTTGGCATCCAGCGGGGCAGAGAAGCTGATCGACAGCGTCGCGGCGCCGTCGAGCTGCACTTCGGAAACGTCGAGCACAGTCAGCTCGCGGCCTGCATAGCGCTTGGCGAGCACGGCAGGGTCTTCGCGCTTGGCAGCGGGGGCCTCGGCGGGCGCGGTGGCTGCCGGCTTCTCGGCCGGCGCCGGTTTGTCCGGCGTGGAAGAGTCACAGGCACTGAGCAAGGCCAGCGCGCAGGCCAGCAACAATCCTTTGTTGAACATGGAGTAGGAACTCTTTGGCAGCGGGTACTTGAGGGCCGCAATTATAGCTGGCCGGAATCATGTTCGCGCGGTTTGCTTGCCTGGCCGTTACACTGTGCCCATTCAGAATAGCCCACAAAGGCCTGCGTACGCCGATCGATGTGGGAGCGGCCTTGTGTCGCGATTGGGCTGCGCAGCAGCCCCAGATTCCCAAGGACCGCAATGACTGCACTGACCGCCGACTGGCGCCACCGCCCCACCCACCTCAAGGTCTGGGCGCTGGCCGCGCCGATGATCCTGTCCAACATCTCCGTGCCCTTGGTAGCCCTGGTCGACAGCACTGTCATCGGCCACCTGCCCCACGCCCACCAGTTGGGCGCAGTGGCCGTGGGCGCCACGTTGTTCACGTTCATGGTCGGCCTCATGGGCTTCCTGCGCATGGGGTCCACTGGTTTCGCCGCCCAGGCCGCCGGGCGGCGCGACGGCGCGGCGTTGCGCCAGGTGCTGGTTCAAGGGCTGCTGCTGGCGGTCGGCTTTGCCCTGTTGATTGGCCTGCTGGCCATTCCCTTCAGCCAGTTGGCCCTGCATGCGATGCAACCCAGCGACGCGTTGCAGCAAGCCACCGAAGACTTCTTCCACACCCGCCTGCTCGGGCTGCCTGCAGCGCTGGCCAGCTATGCCTTGGTCGGCTGGTTCCTTGGCACGCAGAACGCCCGCGCGCCGCTGGCGATCCTGCTGACGACCAACCTGCTGAACATCGCGCTGAACCTGTGGTTCGTACTGGGCCTGGACTGGGGTGTGCTGGGTTCAGCGCGGGCCTCGGTGATTGCCGAGTGGAGTGCCGCCCTGCTCGGCCTGGCCCTGACCCGCCCGGCGCTGCGCGCCTACCCAGGGCAGGTCGCATGGGCAGCACTGAAGCACTGGCAGGCCTGGCGACCGCTGCTGGCCGTGAACCGCGACATTTTCCTGCGCAGCCTGGCGCTGCAGTTGGTGTTCCTGCTGATCACCCTGCAAGGCGCACGCCTGGGCGAGGCGACCGTAGCGGCCAATGCATTGCTGCTCAATGGCCTGCTG
>NZ_BLJG01000026.1 GCF_009932375.1 Pseudomonas juntendi | reverse complement strand
TTTTGAGCAAGACAGTTGCCCCCACCAGGCACACCCTGCAGGGTGGAGGTGTGCCGCGATGGGCCGCCCCAGCGGCCCCAGGGCTTTACCCCTCCTGCGCCTCTTCGCGTCGATAAGCCCATTGGTACAACGCCGGCAATACCAGCAAGGTCAAGGCGGTCGAAGACAGGATTCCGCCAATCACCACGGTCGCCAATGGCCGCTGTACCTCAGCCCCGGTGCCCGTCGCCAAGGCCATGGGAATGAAGCCCAGTGACGCCACCAGCGCGGTCATCAGTACCGGCCGCAAACGGGTCAGCGCGCCCTCCTCGACCGCCGCACGCAGCGTTCGCCCCTGCTCCCGCAACCCGCGGATGAAGGCAATCATCACCAGGCCATTGAGCACGGCCACCCCCGACAGGGCAATGAAGCCCACGCCAGCGGAAATCGACAAGGGAATGTCGCGCAACCACAGGGCCAGGACGCCCCCTGTGAGGGCGAACGGAATTCCAGTGAACACCAGCAGGCCATCCCTGAGGTTGTTGAACATCATCAACAGCAACGCCATGACCAGCAGCAAGGCCACTGGCACCACCACTTGCAGGCGCTCGGCCGCCGATTGCAGCTGTTCGAACTGGCCACCCCAGCGTGTCCAGTACCCAGGCGGTATCGGCACCTGGCCGCGCAATACCTGCTCGGCCTCCTGCACGAACGAGCCCAGGTCGCGCCCCCGCACGTTGGCGCTGACCACCACCACCCGCTTGCCGTCTTCGCGGCTGACCTGGTTCGGCCCCAGTTGCAGGTCAAGGGTGGCCACCTGCGACAGCGGGATGAAGCCGATCTGCCCGGTGCCCGCACCCCCACTGGCCGGCACCGGGATCAGCAGGCTGGCCAGCCCATCCACGTCGGTACGCAAGGTTTCCGACAGGCGCACCACCATATCGAACCGCCGGTCACCTTCGTACAAGGTGCCCGCCTTGCGGCCGCCCACCGCGGTGGCGATGGCATCCTGCACATCGCCCACGTTCAGGCCATGGCGGGCGGCCTTGTCGCGGTCGATGTCGATGGTCAGCACCGGCAGGCCCGTGGTCTGCTCGACCTTCACCTCGGACGCACCGGGTACGCCCTGCAGGCTGCCGGCGATCTGTGCGGCAGTACGGTTGAGCACCTGCATGTCGTCACCGAACAGCTTCACCGCCACGTCACTGCGCACACCGGAAATCAGCTCGTTGAAACGCAACTGGATCGGCTGCGACAACTCATAATTGCTGCCGGGAACACTGGCGGCGGCACGTTGCACGTCGGCGATCAGCGCCTCGCGTGACTTACCGGGGTCGACCCATTGCTCGCGCGGGCGCAGCATCACATAGGCATCGGAAATATTCGGCGGCATCGGGTCGGCAGCGATCTCGGCGGTACCGGTACGGGCAAACACCCGCTCCACCTCGGGCACCTGGGCGATGATGGCCTGCTCCAGGCGCTGCTGCATGTCCACCGATTGCGACAGGCTGGTGCCCGGCACACGCAGGGCCTGCAGGGCAAAATCACCCTCGCTGAGGCTGGGGATGAATTCGCTGCCCATGCGGCTGGCCATTACCCCGGACAACAGCACCAAGGCCGCTGCCCCGGCAAATGCACGCCGGCGCCGGCCCAGCACCCAGGCCAGCACCGGCGCATAACGCTGCCGCGCGGTGCGCATTACCAGGCCCTCTTCTTCCTTGACCTTGCCGGTGACGAACAGGGCGATCGCAGCGGGTACGAAGGTCACCGAAAGAAGCATCGCGCCAAGCAGGGCGATGACCACGGTGAAGGCCATGGGGTGGAACATCTTGCCTTCGACCCCGGTCAGGGCAAAGATCGGCAGGTACACCACCATGATGATCAACTGCCCGTAGATCAGTGGCCGCCGTGCTTCGCGGGCGGCGGCAAACACCTCGTGCAAGCGCTCGCTGCGCGTCAGCATGCGGCCATGCCGTTGCTGGGCATGCGCCAGTCGGCGGATGGCGTTTTCCACGATCACCACCGCGCCGTCGACAATGATGCCGAAATCCAGCGCGCCCAGGCTCATCAGGTTGGCGCTGACCTTGTTGGCGAACATGCCCGTGAAGGTGAACAGCATCGACAACGGAATGACCATGGCGGTGATCAGTGCCGCGCGAATGTTCCCCAGGAACAGGAACAGCACGGCGATCACCAGAATGGCCCCCTCGATCAGGTTCTTCTTCACCGTGGCGATGGCCTTTTCCACCAGGTTGGTGCGGTCGTACACGGTCACCGCCGACACCCCTTCGGGCAGGCTGCGGTTGATCTCCACCAGCTTGGCAGCCACTGCCTGGGATACCGTGCGGCTGTTTTCGCCGATCAACATGAATACCGTGCCCAGCACCACCTCGCGGCCGTTTTCGGTCGCCGCCCCCGAGCGCAACGCTTCGCCAAGGCCTACCTGGGCAATGTGGCTGACGCGGATCGGGGTGCCGTCCACGCTGGAGATGACGATGTTGGCGATATCATCGGCCGAGGCCACCTGGCCAGGCGCGCGGATCAGCAACTGCTCGCCGTTACGTTCGATGTAACCCGCGCCGACGTTGGCGTTGTTACGCTCCAGCGCCGCGACCAGGTCGTTGAGGGTGAGCTTGTAGGCCGCCAGGCGCTTGGGGTCCGGCGCAATCAGGTACTGCTTGGCGTGCCCGCCAATGCTGTTGACCTCTGCCACCCCGGGCACGTTGCGCAACTGCGGCTTGATGATCCAGTCCTGGATCACGCGCAGGTCGGTTGCGCTGTAGGGGGTGCCGTCTTCCTTCAGGGCCCCCTCTTCGGCTTCCACCGTCCACAGAAAAATCTCCCCCAGCCCGGTGGAGATCGGCCCCATGCCAGCCTCGATGCCCTCGGGCAGTTGCTCGCGCGCCACTTGCAGGCGCTCGTTGACCAACTGGCGGGCGAAGAACAGGTCGGTGCCGTCCTCGAAGATCACCGTGACCTGTGACAACCCCGAGCGCGACAGCGAGCGCGTCTGCTTGAGCCCGGGCAGGCCGGCCATGGCGGTTTCGATGGCGAAGGTGATGCGCTGCTCGGTCTCCAGGGGCGAGTAACCGGCTGCGGCCGTGTTGATTTGCACCTGGACGTTGGTGATATCCGGTACGGCGTCGATCGGCAACTGCCGGTAGCTGTGAATGCCCACCGCGGCCATCAGGACCACAGCCAGCATCACCACCAGGCGCTGCTCGATGGCAAATTGGATCAGGCGTTCGAACATGCAGGCGTACCCCTGGTCAATGGCTGTGCTCGGCCGAGCCTTTGCCCAGCTCCGACTTGAGAACGAAGCTGCCGGCGGCAGCCACCTGGGTTCCGGCGGCCAGGCCGCTGGTGATTTCCACCTGCCCGGCATCACGACGGCCGGTGGTTACGGGTCGGGCCTCGAAGCCCTGCTCGGTGCGGGCAAATACCACGGTCTGCGCGTCCAGGCTTTGCAAGGCGATTTCAGGCACCACTACCGCAGCCTCGAAACGTTCGATGCTGACCGCAACATTGACGAACAAACCGGGGCGCCAGGCGCCGTCAGGGTTGGCCAGGCTGGCACGGACGGTGGCGGCACGGTTCTGCTCGCCGAGCAGGCTGCCAACATAATTGACCTTGCCTTCGACCTGGGCCCCCAGGTCTGGCGCGCTGACCATGACCGTACGGCCGGTGCGTACCTTGTCCAACTCACGCGGTGCCACGGCGAAAGTCGCCCACACCCGGCTCAGGTCAGACAGGGTGAAGGCGTTGCTGGTCGCGTCGACCACCTCACCCACGCTCAGGTGTTTCTCCACGACCACGGCGTCGAACGGTGCGCGCAGTTCATAGCGGTTGCCGGCACCTGCCGGCCCTACCGCCGCGACCTTCTGCCGGGCATTGGCCAAGGCGATTTCGGCCTCCTGCAGCGCCTGGCGCGCCTGCAGGTAATCCTGCTCGGCGCTGATGCGCTCCTGCCACAGCTGTTGTTCGCGGCGCAAGGTCAGGCGCGCCAGCTCAAGGCGGCGTTGGGCAGCCTGCTGCTCGCTGCGCAGGTCAGAGATCTGCTGGCTGGCGATTACCGCCAGCACCTGCCCGCGCTTGACCGCCTGGCCCAATTCGGCCTGGACTGCCTCGACCACACCCGGCACCCGCGGTACCACGTGGGCGGTGCGGTCCTCGTCAAAACGGATTTCACCGGGGAAGTTTATGGCTGTACCCAGCGCGCGCGGCCCGGCAGCAACCAACTGCACCCCGGCAGCCTCGATCTGGGCGATGGACAGGTGCACCTGCCCTTGTTCATCGTCGTGCTCTGTTTCTGCATGGCCTTCGGCGGCGTCCGCCTCGCCATGCTCATGGCTGTCTTCAGCTGGCTGGGCAGTGGCTGCCTGGCCGAGCGTACCGGTCCAGGCCAGGCCACCGAGGCCTAACGCGGCCAGGGTGGCTGCCAGAAGGGCCAACTTGCGTGGGTTAGTCATTGCTGCTCCTGCTGATCATTGGGTTGCCCAGGTCATCGAGGTCGCCGTAGATACGCTCGACCCGCGCGCGTGCATCGGCCGCCGTGGCCAGGGCCTCGAGGTACAGGCCACGGGCCTCGATCAGCGTGCGCTGGGCATCGAGTACATCGAGAAAAGCGAACTTGCCCATTTCGAAACCACGGGTGGCGGTGTCCACGGCTTGCTGTGCAGCCGGCAGGATGGTGCGGTCGTAGGCCGCCACCTCCTGCATGGCCGTGGCCCATTGGTCGACGGCGCTGCGGGTTTCGCTGCGCAAGCGCAGGGCCACGGCATTGCGCAAGTCACGCACCTGGTCGGCACGGCGCGCAGCCGCCAGCACGTTGCCCTGGTTACGGTCGAACAACGGCAGCGGCATGGACAGGCCAACCACGTTCACCCGCTCGCGCTCTTCGCGGCTGTACTGGCTGCCAAGGCTGACGGTGAGGTTGGGAATGCGCTGAGCCTTTTCCGTGCCCAACGCCGCATCGCCACGCTCGACCTGGGCGGCGGCCAGGCGCCACTCGACCGTTTGCTCGACGCGGGCGAGCAAGGTGTCAGGACTGGGCGCGACCCCAGGCGAAAGGTTGGCCGCCTGCAAGCTGTCGAAGCTGGCCAGCGGGCTGCCGGTCAAACGCGCCAGGGCCTGGTAGGCCACGCTACGCTGGGTTTGCGCGCGGCGCAGTTGGGCCTCGGCCTGGGCCAGTTGCACCTGGGCGCGGGTGGCCTCCACGGGCGATGACTGGCCGGCAGTGACCCGCCCCTGCACCACCCGCAAGCCGCGGGCGGTCAAGGCCTGGGATTGCTGCGCCAGCTCCAGCGCGGTCTGTGCCCGCAAGGCGGCATGGAACGCCTGGACCACATCGGCACGCAGGCCATTGCGCTGGCGTTCCAGGTCAAGCTGGGCGATCGCCTGACCGACGCCGGCCGCGGCGATGCGTGCAGCGCGCTTGCCGCCCAGTTCCAGCGGCTGGCTGAGGGTGATGGTGGTGGTGCTGGTGTCCCGGCGCGTGTCCTCCACCTCCCACGCCAGCTCGGGGTTGGGCAGTAACCCGGCCTGGCGCCGCTCGCCGTCGGCAATGCCGATTTCGCGGCTGGTGGCAGCCAGTTCCGGGTTCTGGGCAAAAGCGGCGGCCAGCGCCTGGGGCAAGCTCAAGCGCTGGCTGGCGTGGGCGCTCGTGGCGCCAACCAGCAGCAGGCAGAGCAAGGCGAACTTGCGGGGGATGAGCACGGAACAGGTCCTCGTCGACGAAGGGTGGCGAGGGACTGTAGAGAGGGCTGGTTATCGGGGTGGTGGCATGAAAATTACAATTCTGTAAGGCGTGCAGCCTGTGCGCCAACGCGCCTTGGCGGCGAACGCGGTTCGATAATCGCCCACTTTCCCAGGACGGCGGCTCCCCTCAATTGACGGAACTAACCAGTCAGTACAAAACTAGGCACATCCAACAACAACAAAGCGAAGCCCGTCATGACGCCCCTCATTCTCGTGCTCAACGGCCCCAACCTGAACATGCTGGGCACCCGAGAGCCGGCCCAGTATGGTTACGAAACCCTTGCCGACCTTGGCCAACACTGCGCCGACACTGCCAATGCCCACGGCCTGGAAGTCGAATTCCGGCAAACCAACCATGAAGGTGAACTGATCGACTGGATTCACGCCGCGCGCAATCGCTGCGCCGGAATCGTGATCAATCCAGGTGCCTGGACCCACACCTCGGTAGCCATTCGCGATGCGCTGGTGGCCAGCGAAGTACCGGTCATCGAAGTGCACCTGTCCAACGTGCACAAACGTGAACCGTTCCGCCACGTGTCGTTCGTTTCGTCGATCGCGGTCGGCGTCATCTGCGGCCTGGGAAGCCACGGCTACCGCATGGCCATCAGCCACTTCGCCGAACTGCTCAAGGAGCGTGCAGCATGAGCCAGCCTGCCATCCTTGCCGGCCTGATCGGCCGGGATATCCAACTGTCGCGCACCCCGGCCCTGCACGAGCACGAAGGCGATGCCCAGGCCCTGCGCTATCTGTACCGGCTGATCGACGCCGACCAGTTGCAACTGGACGACAGCGCCCTGCCCGGCCTGCTCGACGCTGCGCAGCACACGGGTTTTACCGGCCTGAACATCACCTACCCGTTCAAGCAGGCGATCCTGCCGTTGCTCGACGAGCTGTCGGATGAAGCGCGCGGCATCGGCGCGGTCAACACCGTGGTACTCAAGGACGGCAAGCGGGTTGGCCACAACACCGATTGCCTGGGCTTTGCCGAAGGTTTGCGCCGCGGCCTGCCCGATGTGGCCCGCCGCAAGGTGGTGCAGATGGGGGCTGGCGGCGCGGGCTCGGCGGTGGCGCATGCCTTGCTGGGCGAAGGGGTTGAACAGCTGGTGTTGTTCGAAGTGGATACCGCCCGCGCTCAGGCACTGGTCGACAACCTGAATGCGCATTTCGGTGCGGGGCGGGCAATGCTTGGCGGTGACTTGGCCACGGCACTGGCCGATGCGGACGGGCTGGTCAACACCACCCCGGTCGGCATGGCCAAGCTACCCGGCACGCCGCTGCCAGTGGCGCTGCTGCATGCACGGCTGTGGGTGGCTGAGATCATCTACTTCCCGCTGGAAACCGAACTGCTGCGCGCTGCACGGGCGCTGGGCTGCCGCACACTGGACGGTAGCAACATGGCGGTGTTCCAGGCTGTGAAAGCATTCGAACTGTTCAGCGGCCGGCAGGCTGACGCCGCGCGGATGCAGGCACATTTCGCCAGCTTCTCCTGACTGAGCCAGGCCTGCGTGGCAACGGCCCTGAGCAAGCTCAGGGCCGCCACGCGGTCAGTCTTCCAGCGGCTTGGGCGGGGCGGCAGGCTTGGCCGGTTTGGCAGGTTTGCTGTCCTTGGCCTTGGTTTGCGGTGCGGCCGCCACCGGCTCTGGTGCGGTTACCGCCTTCTCGCTCGCGGGCAGCGCATCGACTGCCTCGAAGATCACCTGGGGATCGAGGGCGGTGTTGTCTTCGTCATCCTTGAGCACATGCCGCTCACCATCCTTGCCCACCAGAATCACCTTGGTGCCTTTGCTCGCCCCCAGCTTCAGTTCGCGGATCAGCGCCATGGTGGTTTGCTGCTCGAGGTTCTTGTCCTCCCGTTTGCCCATCATTTGCGCCACGCTGTACAGCACCAGGCTGCGCTCCTTGAATTTTGCCTGGGTAGCCGGGTCTTCGAGCGCTTTGTTGAGCCCACGCAGGGTGGGGTCGGCGCTGCTCGGCGCAATGACCACCAATGGCCGCGCCTTGCCCAGTTCCTTGGCCAACGGTGCGTCACTGTCAGCGGCATGCAAAGGGCCGGCAAGCGCGAGCAGGGTGGCGAGGGTCAGTGAGCGGACGAGCATGCATATCTCCTTATTCTCTCGATAAACCAAAGACTACAGATCATGGAGAAAGATCCGACGCGGGAGCCTAAACCAACCGCCCATGGCGTGCTTGCCACAAAGGTAACTTCCGATTTCCGTGACCGGGCGGCGAGGCCTGTGCAAACATCGCCGCCTGCTCTGAGCATAGCGCATAGCCACCGGCCGGCAGCGCTGCGCTGGCCGTTTTACGCCGCCGTGCTGTCGCCGGGCGCGTTTCTGTCCAGGGCTTCGAGGGTCAGTTGCAACAGCAGGGCATGCTCACGCTGCTGATTCCGAATCTGCAGCCGCTCGACCTGCGCTTCCTGGTTGCCCAGCGCCATCAGCCGCTCCAGTTCATCATGCATGTCCTGCGGCACTTGCAGGCGATCGGGGAAACTGCCCCGCAGGTAGTCCTGCCAGAAGCGTTGCCTGGAAAGGTATTCAGCCATGCCGTCACGGGTCTGCGCTGCCAGCACGAAGGCACGCGCCGAACGAAGGTCGGTGTCCTGCAGCCTGGCAATATCGGTATACAACATCTCCCCGGGCTGGGCGGGCAAATCCAGGGCCGTGCGCAAGGCAACACGGTAAGCCAGGGCGAATTCGAGTGACTCACTGCCGGCCCCCAACCGGCGGGCATGTTCTGCCGCGAACTGATCGAGCAACGCCAAGCGCCATAACTGCCCGCCGAGCCACAACAAGCCCTGCTCCGGGGGGCGCCCACCCTGCTGGCGGCGCGTACGCCATATCATCAAGCGCACTTCCAGGTCAGCGAAACGGGCAGTGGCGTTGTCCTGGCAATCCGTCGCCGCGGCGTGCCTGAACAGCTCCAGCCGCAGCGCAGTGTCTTCACTCATTGCTTCGAACATTTCCAGTACCCGGGCTGCCAGCGCGCAGGCGGTGGAGGAAAACTTGAATGCGCCGGAGGTGGTCAGTACGGACAACGTCTTGAAGAAGTCGTCCGATACCTCATCGGCTTCCAGATGTACCCACAACGCGGCCATTTCATCGCGACGTTCTGCCGCCACCAGGTCCAGATAACGGAACCGATACGGCACGCGACTCGCTTCGAGCCAATGCCAGCTGGAAGACGCCTGCGATGCAGCCGCCAGCAGGTTGCCCGACAGTTCGACCCGGCCCGCGCGCCACAGGTGTGACTGATGCAGGTCGTCAGGCAGCACTGAAATACTGTTGCCACTGAGGTCCAGCGTGTGCAGTTGCGGCGCGTCCAGCGTGCCGTAGGGAAACTCCGGCAGTTGCGTGCGTGACAGGTGCAAGGCGTTGAGCTCGGTCATGGCGAACACGGAAAATGCCCGGCGCAAGGGGTTGTCCGAAAGGTTCAGGTACACCAGGGAGCGGCAACCGGCCAGGACCAGCGCCTGGCTTTCGTCGAGCGCGATCTGATTGCCTGACAGGTCGAGCACCTCCAGCCTTTGTGCCAGCATCTGAGGCAGCGGCAGGCGCCTCAGCCGGCAATTGGTGATTTCCAGGTTGCGCAAGTTGGGAAACGCCTGCAGGAAATCGTCGGGCACCTGCTCCAGCCGCATGGCGCGCAAGGCCAGTATGGACACGTGCGCGAAACTCACTTGGGCCGGCAGGCCAGGCAATTGGCGCAAACGGCTGCGGGTCTGGGTCAGCATGAAGCGCCCGCCCTGCACAGATGCCTGGTCCTGCAACTCGGGGACGAGCAAGCGCCAGCAGTCGATCAAGCCTTTTCTGAATTCACGTCGGGCAGTCAGTTCAGGTGTGGCAACCGCATTGAATACCCACCTGTCGAGGTGGCTGTTGAGCTGTCGGTATTGCGCCTCCAGGCCGCTCAACCTGGCCCGGGCATCGGCTGACGCCAACCATTGGCCAACCTGCTCGTCGCTGAAGGCCGGGTACAGGTCGCGCAGGCGTGCCTGCAGCGCCCGCGGCCTGAACCGCCCGAACGCAGCCCATAACCTGCCGCCGGCCATGGGGTAGCCAATGCGGCCGTCAGCGAGCCGCAGCGGTGCCACGAAGGCGCCGCGGCGCTGGCCCATGCCAAGGGCGACCAGCACGGCTGGCCGCTGGTTGAAGGCGAGGTCTGCCACCGCCTGGCGCAGGACGGGTGCGAACACAGCAGGCCGCCGGCTGGCCGCTCGTGCCTCGGCGTCATACGCCGCCGCCAGTGTTTCGAACAGCTCCCCGGCAGCCGCGGCGTCGGCCTGGGCACGGTCGTGCAAGCGAAACACCCCATGCTGGTGCAGCAGATCGAAGGTTGGGCCCACGCCTTCGATCGTCAGCAGCGGCTCGCTGGCCTCACCGTCGAACAATCGCCAGCCTGGCCCTCCGGCCCCCGGAACCTGCCCCAGCAGGTTCAGCACAACCCGCGCCAGGTCGAGATTCTGTGGGGTATCGATGCGCAGCGCCTCGAAGACCCGCGCGGTTCGAATCCGCGTAACCTGCAGCCTGGCCGCCTCGGCCATGAACAGCGGCACGCGCCCGGTCTCTTGCAGGTGCTGCAGGTCGTCCTCGCTGGCATTGCGCATCACTTCCCTGGCCGCCAGGTGGTGCAGGCTGGCGAAGGCCCGTTGCAAAGGGCAAGGGGTTTGCGGGCCGGTGTTATGCTCCTCGTACATGGCTTGCAGCAGCTCCCGGCGCCCGGCCCAGGCCACTTCGGCCAGCGCGCGCCCGTGCAGGCCTGCCGCCTGGGGAAGGCTCAGCACCCGCGCCAGCAATTGCTGATCGGCGGTGGCGGCACCTTCGCGCAGTTGACCGACCAACGTGTGGATCCGCCCGGCGAACAGCAGCCGCTGCACCGTGTCAGCCAGCGCTGCCTCAGGTGCTCGGCCATACACATGCCATGCCCGCAAGTGCTGGTCGTCCAGCCCGTGGATGGCCAGCGCCTGGTCGATCTGCAGGTCATCGAGGTCGCTGTAGGGCTTGCCCAGGCGGCGGAACAGCTGGCGCGCGTCTGCCCATTCGGCGGGCTGCTCGCACCACAGCCGCCACGCACCGGCGCCATTGTGGCGGAGCAAGGGGGCATAGCCCTGGTAAGGGAGCAACTGCCATTGTTCATCGTTCTTGCGCCACGCCACTTCATACCAGTGACCGTCCATGCTGATCCAGCAGCGCTCGGCCAGGCGATACATCCCCTGCTCGTCCCGCACTGCGGTAGGCGGCGGGGTGCCACAACGGTAGGGTTCCAGGTCGGTGTTCCACAGTTTTTCCTCGCCACCTGGCAGCTGCGCCGGCACCAGTGGGTCTACCACGCTCCAGGCACGTCGCGCCGCCGCGACAACAGCAACGGTTGCACCGACGGTTAACAACCCTTTGCCCACATTCAGCAGGTGGGCCAGCGCAGCATTGCGTTCGTTCTGTTGCCAGTCACTGACCGCCTGGAAGCTTTGCTCAAGCAGTTCCCAGGCCATCACACCCAGCATCACCGCGCCAATTGCGGGCACGAAAAGCCCTGCGATGCCGAGCAGGGTTTGCCCTTCAGCCTGTAAACGGCGGGCATGCTCGGCCTGAGCCTGGCGATCGAGCATCGCCACTGGCGGGGCGATGATCGCCGCGTCATCCTTGACCTGGCCAATCCAGTCATCAGCCAGGGCATCGAACAGCGGTAAACCATAGACATGCGTCTGTTCATCAAGGCTGCGGGTCGCCCAGCGGGTGACATCGTCGAGCCGCTCACCCACGGCAGAGAAAAACCGCTGGCTGTCGCGACGGCGCACGAAGCGGCTGAAGAAACGCCGGTAGTCGTTCTTGCGCAAACGCTTGCCAAGCACCCGGCGGGCGTAGTGTTCCAGGTCGTTGCACACGCTCCAGGGGCCTGCGGGGTCGCCAGGTACATACACCAGGACGTACTTGCTGGTGTTGTAGAACGTCCCCTCGGCAATGACATCCAGCACCACGATCTGCTGCATGCGGCAACCAAACAGTTCCAGCCGGCGGACGCTGACCGGCGATCCCGCGAGGGTGCCAAGCGTGTCATGCATGCACAGTTGCACCACCCAGTGCAGCTGGGCCGCGCTCAACACGCCCTGTGCGCTGGCTGCAAGCGCATCGGCCAGCATGCCATAGCGTTGGCGGCGAACCAGCAGCTCGCGCACGCTTGGCTGAAAAACACCCGCCAGGTGCGCCTGGTACTGCTGGCCAAGGTCCAGCGTGCGGCACAGCCTGACGAAAGCCGTTGCCGATAGCTCAGTACGCGTGGCGCCCAGCGCATCCACCAGGCAATTCTTGCGGGGCTGATCATGCTGCTCGGCCTCGGTGAAGTTGCCCAGCGCTGCCTCCAACAGCGGCGTATCGTAGTAATCGCTGTCGGCCACCGGAAGCCGACCGGTCACATAACTGATGGTCGGCGACGTGAAGTAATACCATTGCCGCAGGCACACGCGGTCGGCATCCAGGGTGCCAAAGCGGGCCAGCGCCTGCTGCAGCAAAGGCCGGCTGAAATCATCCAGGTTGCGCACCTGTGCCAGGGCTTGCGTCAGCCCTTCCCGGCAAGCCAGCAACTGCGACAGTGCCTGGCTCAGCAGCCGGTAGTCGGCCACCGTCAGCTTCGCCATCCAGGCCGGCAGCCGCTGTGCAATGTAATGGTCCTGGCAGGCTTGCGCGATGGCAAGCGCGTCGACCGCATTCGAAGGTGAAGTGGATTTGCCCTGCATCTGTGCCTCCGCGATGGCGTTGAGGCTAGAGTTTGTGCAGGTTCAGGGCATGCCGACGGCTAGCTATCTACTACCCGTTCAGAACAGCAGCAGTTGATGGTCGATCAGCCGCGCGAAGTCGTCGCCGACAAAAGGCAGGATGGCATCAGCCACCGGCTGCAACTGCCGGCTGATGTAATGATCATGGTCGATGGGGGCTTGCAGGTTTTCCAGCGGCTCTGGGCCTGCGGTGGTGATCACATAGCTGATCCAGCCGCCGCGCTGGTATTGCAGCGGGCGGCCCAGGCGCTTGTTGTAGTCGTCGGCCAGGCGTGCGGCACGCACATGGGGCGGGACATTGCGCTGATAGTCGGCCAGTGGTCGCCGCAAGCGCTTGCGATAGACCAGCAGCTCGTCGTTTTCACCCGCCAGCGTGCGCTGTACATAGTCACACAGGTAATCACGGTACGGCTCACCACGAAACACGCGTGCGTAGAGTTCCTGCTGAAACTCCCGGGCCAGCGGTGACCAGTCGGTGCGCACCGATTCCAGGCCCTTGAACACCATTTCTTCTGTGCCATCAGCCCGCTGCCTGAGCCCGGCATAGCGTTTCTTGCTGCCCTCGTCGGTACCACGGATGGTGGGCATCAGGAAACGCCGGTAATGCACCTCGAACTGAAGCTCGAGGGCGCAGTCCAGGTTCATGCTTTCGCGCAGGTGCGTTTGCCACCACTGGTTGACCTCGGCCACCAGCTCGCGACCGATGCGCACCGCGTCTTCCTCGGCATGGGCACCCTTGAGCCAGACGAAGGTGGAATCGGTATCGCCATAGATCACGTCGAAACCCCGGGCCTCGATCAGCGCCCGGGTCTGGTGCATGATCTGGTGCCCACGCAAGGTGATGGACGAGGCCAGCCGGGGGTCGAAGAAGCGGCAACCGCTGGAACCCAGCACACCGTAGAACGCGTTCATGATGATCTTCAGTGCCTGGGACAACGGCGAGTTACCCTCGCGTTTGGCCGCCTCCCTGCCCTGCCACACACGCTCGACGATGGCCGGCAGGCAATGCTGGCTGCGGGAAAAGCGCCCGCCACGGAAACCCTCCACCGAGTGCTCATCGTCAGGACGTTGCAAACCTTCAACCAGGCCCACCGGGTCGATCAGGAAGGTGCGAATGATCGAGGGATACAGGCTTTTGTAATCCAGGACCAGTACCGAGTCGTACAAACCTGGGCGCGAGTCCATGACGAAGCCGCCAGGGCTGGCTTCGTCCGGGCGGCTGCCCAAGTTGGGCGCCACGTACCCCAGGCGGTGCATGTGCGGAATGTACAAGTGGCAAAACGCGGCGACCGACCCGCCGCTGCGGTCCACCGCCAGGCCGGTAACCGATGAGCGTTCCAGCAGGAACTCGAGCAGGCGGGTGTGGGCGAAGATCCGCGTCACCAGCTCACAGTCCTTCAGGTTGTACCGCGCCAGGGCCGGTTTGTCTTCGGCGAAGCGCCGGTTGATTTCGTCCATGCGCTGGTAGGGTGTGTCGATGGCTTTGCCTTCGCCGAGCAGCGTCTGGGCGACGTTTTCGAGGCTGAACGACGGGAAACTCCAGGTGGCCGAGCGCAGCGCCTCGATGCCATCGATCAACAAGCGCCCCGGGGCGTCGGCGAATACGTGGCCACCGCCGCCCTGGCTTCGCAAGGTCATGGCTGCGCCTCTGCGCCCCAAGGCCAGCGCTACCTGCAACGCCTTGGCGTGCTCATGCAGCACGCGCAGGTCGAACTGGATCAGGTTCCAGCCAATGATCGCGTCGGGGTCGTGCAGCGCCATCCACTGGTTCAGGCACACCAGCAGCTCGGCGCGGTCGGCGCAGTAGTGCAGATCGAAGTCCACCCCCGCCGGGTCGCCGTTGGGTTTGCCAAGCATGTACACCTGACGCTGGCCACAGCCCTCCAGGGCAATGCTGTACAACTCCCCACGTTCGCTGGTTTCGATGTCCAGCGACACCAGGCGCAGCGGTGGGCGGTAACCTGCCAGCGGCCTGAGCTGAGCTTCGCAGAGCACGCCCTGTGCATCAGGCTTGCCGGTGAACTGCACGGGGGCGGTGATGAAGCGCTCCATCAGGTAGCGTTCGGGCGGGCGAATGTCGGCTTCGAAAACGTCGATACCAGCGTTGCGCAGGCGTTGCTCCAGTTGCATCAGTTGCCGGTGCTGGCGGCAATACAGCCCCATTACCGGGCGCTGCTCGAAGTCCTTCAACTGCAAGGGCTTGAGCTGTACTCCTGGCTCTTTGGCCAACAACACCCGGGCATGTTCAGCCTGCGCCAGCGGGATGAAAGCTACCGAGTCCTGAGGGGCAAGGCGCAATTGCCGGGGCCCCTGATCGGTAGCCAGCCAGAATTCCACGCAGGTCCCTTCGGGCGTGTCATGCCAATGCCGGGTCAGGACGAAGCCCTGCTGCAATTCCACCGCATCTACCTCTGAAGCGTATGATCAGGTGCTGATTCTACCGCTACCGGCACTGCAAGCGGTGGCTGGGCAGCCTCTGCAGGCGCCACCCGGCCCCGGTAGCCCGTCACTGGAACCGGTACGCCAAACCCGCCCCCGCATACCATGAGCGCCCAGGCGCGGCCTCGTAGTAACGCCCGTTGCTGTCGCCGACGATCACCGACCCTACATATTGCCGGTCGAACAGGTTGTCCAGGCGCACCAGCTGGTGGAATGTCCACGGGCCGACATGCTGCTCGAAGCGCGTACGCCAATTGAACACGGCATAGGCCGGCGCCGCCTTGGCAGCGTTGCTGTCGTCGACATACACCTTGCTGCGGTACTGCCCTTCCAGGCCCATGCTGACCGCCGCCACCGGCTTCCACAGCACCTCGCCATACAGGTTGTCCTGGGGCACACCTGGCAGGCGGTTGCCACGTGCGATGGCCTGGCTGACGTTTTCGGCATAGCGCGCGTCGGTGCGGGTGTACACCACAGTGGCCTGCCACTGGTCGTTCCAATCCTGCTGCAGACGGGCCTCGAAACCACGCCGAAGGGTACGCCCGGCATTGCGATAGCTGGTTCGGCCGTCCGTCGCACGGTCCACGACGATTTCGTCTTCGGTCTGGATCTGGTAAACGGCGGCGTCCAGCCGCGTGCGCTCGCTCAGCCGGTACTTCAGGCCCGTTTCATACTGCATGCTGGTGGCAGGCTCGAGCCCGAAGTTGAAGCGTTCGTCCGCTCCCGGTGCATAGGCCATCTCGGCCTGCGTGGGGGTTTCGAAGCCTTTGCCGACACTCACGTAACCACGCAGATCAGGGGTGAAGGCGTACATCACAGACAGCGAAGGGGTAGCTTGCTGATACCGTTTGGAGCCGCTGGCGTCACCGTTGGCCAGGTAATGGTCATCGACGCGCATGTTCATGCTGCTGTAGCGCAAGCCCAGCTCGCTGGTCCAGTTACCGATTTCCCAGTGCGCCTGCAGGTAAGGGTCCAGGCTGGTGGCGGTGTCCTGCTCGTCACGTCGCAACTCGCCTTTCACACCCAACTGGTCAGCGCTGAAGTTCTGGTAGCCACGGCGGTCATCCTTGCTCTGGTCGTAATCGGCGCCAAAGGTCAGGGTGAGATTGCCGGGCACCTGGGCAACCGGCTGGATCCAGCGCAGCGTACCGCCCTGGAACTGCCGATCGAAATCGACCACGCCACCCCCGCGCTGGCTGTTCGAGACCACCGTCCTGGGAATGGACAGGTACTGCACCACCCGGCGCTGCCCGGCGTACAGGTTCAGCTGCAACGTGGCGTCACCCACGTAGCGCTCATAGTTCATGCCCAACTGCTGGTGGTCGATGCTCTTGCGCGTGTCATAGGTTTGCGCCACTGCCGCGCTGGAGCGCGGGTCGTGCTTGTAGGCTTCCCAGGTCTGCCCTAGTGGGTCCTGGGTGCCGTTCTGTTCCAGGCTGCTGTAGATCAGCGCCAGGCGCGATTCGCTATCCGGCTTGAAATGGACCTTGGCGAAGGTCTGGTCACGGCGCGCCGCGCTGTGGTCACGGTAGCCGTCGGTGTCCATGCGCGACGCATCCAGCAGGAAACCGGCCGTGTCGTTACCGCCCTCGGCGCTCAGGTGGTTCTTGTTGAAACCGTCGCTGCCGAAGGTGGTTTCGGCACCTACCTGGGCAGGGCCCTGACCGTCGCGGCTGAACATCTGGATAACCCCACCGGCGTTGCTGCCGTAGAGGGTGGCGGCCGGGCCGCGCAACACCTCGATGCGCTCGGCCACATCCAGGTTGAGCGTGGCCGCTTGCCCTTGACCGTCGGGAGTACTGGCCGGGATCCCATCGCTGATCAGCTTGATGCCCCGCACCCCGAAGGCCGAGCGGGCGCCATAGCCTCGCGAAGAAACCTGCAGGTCCTGGGCGTAGTTCTGGCGGTTCTGCACCACCAGCCCTGGCACCTTGCCCAGCACTTCCGACAGGTTGACGCCCAACTGGCCGTCAGTGCCACGGGACAAGTCGATGGTATCGACCGAGAACGGCAGGTCGAACGTACGGGTGGGCAGGTAGGCACCGCTCACCACCAGCGGCTCGATCACCACGGCAGTGGGGGCATCGGCCCAGGCATCGTCAAGCGCACCAAAGTCGCCGGCAATCAGCAGGACCAGGCCTGTAGAGGTAGGAAAACGAGAAAGAAATCGATACATGCGCAGCTTCCGAAAATGGCGCCATTACACCAGACCCGCACCTACAGTGCGAACCCTCTGGCCAGCCTCGCCGGATTTTCCCTGACAAGCTGTTGCGAAATTGCTTACGCTGAAATACTGTACGCACATACAGCACAACAAGGATATTCCTGTGTCCAGCACCGCCTCCGCCACCCCAAGCAGCTACGTTCAGCTGGGTGTTCGCATCCAGAAGATCATCAACAGCCCCACCGCCCAACGCAGCCGCGCGGCGCTGATCTTCCGCCTGGAACAGGAAAGCCCGGACGACTGGGAAACCCTGCTCGGGGAAATTGCCGAGAACGACAACGTCACCCTTGCCCACCGTGACGATGGCGGCGTGCAGATTTTCTGGACGGTGCCGAAGGAAGACTGACCAGGCATGAGCGTGGCGCTTTTCGCTGCTACCGGCCTGCGCCTGCTGTGCCGCCCAGGGGAGCACCATCAGGCCAAGGTCAAGACAGCCGCTCAAACAACGGCAACCCATTCACCTGCGGCCGAGCGAACAGATACCCTTGCATCAAATCAATTCCCAGCGCCGCCAGTGCTTGGCACTCTTCGTCAGTCTCGATCCCCTCGGCAATCAGCGTAATGCCCAACCGCTCGGCCACCAATACGATACCGGCCACGATGGCTTGGCGAACCACATCCTGATTGACTCCCCGAGTGAGAGCCATATCCAGCTTGAGCACAGCCGGCTGAAATTCTGCGAGCAGATTCAGCCCTGAGTAACCCGACCCAAAATCATCTATTGCAGTGGTGAAGCCCTGTCGCTCGTACTCCTTGAAGATCGACTTCAAGTGCTCGGTGTCCTCGATCCGCTCGCCTTCGGTCACTTCGAACATCAGCAGATTGGCGGGGAAGTCGAATGTGACTGTGGCCTCCAAGGTAGCCCGGATGCAGGTGCTGGCACGGTAGACGGCATTGGGCAGAAAATTGATGCTCAATTTACAGTCTTTCTGCCGTCCCAAGCCCAGCCCAGCCGCTTGCTCGATGGCCTTCACGCGGCAGGCCTGATCAAAGCGGTACAGGTTGTCGGGAGTTACCTTGGCCAAAATTTGCGCAGCGCTTTCACCGTTCACACCGCGAACCAGTGCCTCGTAGGCGAACGGCCTGCCTGAAGGCACATGGATTATGGGCTGGAACGCCATGGTAATGTCGAAACCCAGGCTAGCGAGGTCACGACATTGGGAGCAGCCAATCGCTAGAAAGGGCTGGCGGAACACTGGCTTGCTCATGGGCTATGTCGAGGTCACGGAGTATGGCGGTTCAGAATGCTTGAATCTGCATCTTATGCCAAGTCAACCTCAAGGTTTGCGGCTGAACTAACGAAGTGCCTGCAGGTAAGCGCTGGCCTCGCGATAGCGCGCCAGCCGCGCCAGGTCGGCAGGGCCTGGGCAGGGAATACGCGAAAGGTCACTGTTGTCGGCCAGGTCAGCCAGTTTGACCGTGCGCGCCAGCGGGTCGTCACCCAGGCGCACGACAAAGTCCTGATAAGCTTCGCCTTCACGCCGGCTGAGCGCCAGCAGGGCTGCGAGAATTTTCAGCGCGAAGCCCTCCCGCGCCAGGTCGGAGAGGGTCAGCGGGGTATCCTCGATCACATCGTGAAGCACCGCAACAATGCGCTGTTCCGGTGTGGCAACCCGCAGCATCACACGTAAAGGGTGAAGGATATACGCCGCCCCACCCTTGTCGTATTGCCCTTCATGCGCCCTGGCGGCCACGGCTATGGCCCGCTCCAGTGTCGACATCAGGCGCCCCCCATTTCAGCCTCTCCCTACCCAAGCATAGCCAATGCTGGGCGCAAGGTGCCTATCATGCGCCTTGGGAGCGGGTTGGCCGCGCAGGTCAGCGCGCTGCGCCGTGCTGGATGACCACCGAGTCGGTGCCCAATTTGGCCATGACTTCGTCGCGGCGGGCCTGCGCCTCTTCGCGAGTAGGGAACGGCCCCATCAGCACCACCGGCTTGCCATCGCGGTATTCCATCGACGACGGGATGCCCTTTTCGATCAGGCGGGCCGTCATGTCGCTGAGGGCGCCCATGTTGGCGCCCTGCACCACCTCCACATCCCAGCCTTCGGGTGCCGGCTGGTCGGCCAGCGCTTCGGCACGACGCTGCAGGTCGGCACCGCCACACAGCTCGCGGATACGCAGGTTGTTGCCGGTTTCGTCCACGATGATGTCGTACTGGCCATCGCGCTTGAACGCCACGTAGCTGCGGTAGGCCTCGTACTGCCCGGCATCGTCCTTGCCACGGACCTGGCCGCAGATGGTGCCCTGGGTGTCGATCCGCACGTTGCCGAACTTGGCCGTCTTGGGGTTGTGCAAGTGTTCAGCCACCTGCTTGTGCACGCCCTCGACCTCGTTCTCACAGCCCGCCAGGGCGAGCACTGCCATTACCACAGCCAGTTTACGCACGCATGTACCTCCCGTTTTGAAGGGGCGGATTCTAGCATGCTGCGCGCTGGCCGAAGCGTGACCAAAGGTTACAGGCTGCTTCACGCGCACATGCAAAAAGGGCGATCATTGCTGATCGCCCTTTCTGGAGTTTGGTAGGCACAATTGGACTCGAACCAACGACCCCCACCATGTCAAGGTGGTGCTCTAACCAACTGAGCTATGTGCCTGTCGTGTGGTGCGCATCTTAGTGATCAAGTGCGCACCTGTAAAGCGTTTTTTTCAGAAAAATCAAAAACTTTCGCAGTTTCCCGGTGTTGCAGCCAACCGCCGGAAAAACCAATGAAAAAAGGGGTGACCCTTGCGGATCACCCCTTCTTCGATTTGGTAGGCACAATTGGACTCGAACCAACGACCCCCACCATGTCAAGGTGGTGCTCTAACCAACTGAGCTATGTGCCTGTCGTGTGGTGCGCATTCTACGCAATTGGAAAAGCCTGTCAACACTTTTTTTCGCGCTAAGCTACTGAATCTAAACCTCTTTATAGAGAAGGGTCGCTTGCGACTGTGTGAGGGATTTTCAACAGACGACTAGCGGGTGTTTATTATTATTGATAGCATCGCTACATTCGTTAAAAATATAAAACACGAGGTTCCTGCAGCATGGCTAACACCCCCTACCCCCAGTCCTACTACGCCGCCTCGGCCAACCCGGTGCCGCCACGTCCGGCGCTGCAGGGTGAGGTGGAAACCGATGTATGCATCATCGGCGCCGGCTACACCGGCCTGTCCAGCGCCCTGTTCCTGCTGGAGAACGGCTTCAAGGTGAGCATCGTCGAAGCCGCCAAGGTCGGCTTCGGTGCCTCGGGCCGCAACGGTGGCCAGATCGTCAACAGCTACAGCCGCGACATCGACGTGATCGAACGCACTGTGGGCCCTGAACAGGCCCAGTTGCTGGGCCACATGGCCTTCGAAGGCGGGCGTATCATTCGCGAGCGCGTGGCCAAGTACAACATCCAGTGCGACTTGAAGGACGGCGGCGTTTTCGCCGCGCTCACCAGCAAGCAGATGGGCCACCTGGAATCGCAAAAGCGCCTGTGGGAGCGCTTCGGCCACAACCAGCTGGAGCTGATGGACCAGAAGCGCATCCGCGAGGTGGTGGCCTGCGACAGCTACATCGGCGGCATGCTCGACATGAGCGGCGGTCACATCCACCCGCTGAACCTGGCGCTGGGCGAAGCAGCAGCGGTCGAGTCGCTGGGCGGCATCATCTATGAGCAAACCCCGGCCGTGCGCATCGAGCGCGGCGCCAACCCTGTGGTGCATACCCCACAGGGCAAGGTCCGCGCCAAATTCATCATCGTCGCTGGTAACGCCTACCTGGGCAACCTGGTGCCAGAGCTGGCCGCCAAATCCATGCCATGCGGCACCCAGGTGATCACCACCGAACCCCTGGGCGAAGAGCTGGCGCGCACCCTGCTGCCGCAGGACTACTGCGTGGAAGATTGCAACTACCTGCTCGACTATTACCGCCTGACCAGCGACAAGCGCCTGATCTTCGGCGGTGGCGTGGTGTACGGCGCACGTGACCCGGCCAACATCGAAGCGATCATCCGCCCGAAGATGCTCAAGGCCTTCCCGCAACTGAAGAACGTGAAAATCGACTACGCCTGGACCGGCAACTTCCTGCTGACCCTGTCGCGCCTGCCACAGGTAGGTCGCATCGGCGACAACATCTATTACTCCCAGGGGTGCTCGGGCCACGGCGTGACCTATACCCACCTGGCGGGCAAGGTGCTGGCCGAAGCCCTGCGCGGCCAGGCCGAGCGTTTCGACGCCTTCGCCGGCCTGCCGCACTACCCGTTCCCAGGCGGCCAGATGCTGCGCGTGCCGTTCAGCGCTATCGGTGCCTGGTACTACAGCCTGCGCGACCGCCTGGGCTTCTGATGTAGCAGGCCTCCTCGGGGCGGGACCCGCTCCTCCATGGGGCTGTGCGGTGCGCACACGCTCGTGGAGGGTCGGGTCTGCCTGCGAAAAGGCCATGATGGGAACGATCATTTGTTCAGGCTGTTCACCGCCTGCTTCGCCGCGATTTCCTGCCCCGCCCGCGATAACTCTTCCGCCGCCTGCAACCAGCGTTGCCTATCCACTTCAGCCGGCAATTGCCGTGGCGGCTGCACCAGCACTGCCCAACTGCCCTGCTCGGCCCACGCCGAAGCGAACGCGTCGAATGCCATCATGTGCCGGCGGTGCATGCCCGAGCGCAGCAGCACCCGCTGCTTGTAGCGGTCATAACCGATCAGCACCGCATAGCGCGGCTCGCCCCACCAGGCGGAACCGTCTTCGTAGCGCAAGAGTACCGGGTTGCCCGCCGCCACTTGGGTCAAGAGCGCATCCAGTTGCTTGTCCAGGCGGTACACCACCATGCCGTAATCCCGCGCCACGCTAGGGATGGCGGTACCCAGTGCGTCGGCACCCTGTGGCAGGTTCAGGGGCTTGTCCAGCAGCCCCGGGGTAATCGGTGCCCCCTGTTGCGACAACACTGCTGCTAGGGCCATGGCGCCGCTATGGTTGGCGTTGCCCCGGTAGAATGGCACGCTGCTGATTTCGACCCGTTGCGGCAGGCCTTTGAGATTGGCGGGCGGCGCACTGGCACAGCCCGCCAGGCTGGCTGCCACGATGAAGACCGACAGCAGCCGCCGGGCGCTCTTGAAGGAAGATTGCTGCATGGACACTCGCTTGTTCCAACGCCGGGCAGGCAGCGCCCAGCTCTGGCCACTGATCATAGGTCCGACGACGGCGCGGGTATAGTCCGACAGCGGCTTGGAGCGAATCGGACTCAGAGATAGACCTTTGTTCGATGGAACGTCCCAGGCGAAAGGCTAGACTAAAGCAGTGTCTGGAACGCAAACGCCGGTCACTCTGGCGTTTGCCGCAGCGATGGAGGCACAGATGAGCCTGACCCTGGCAATCCTCATGCTGGTCGGCATGTGGCTGAGCGTCGCAGCCGCCATGCTATGGGGTGTACTACGTATCGTGCGGCGTCATGCACAGCCCAATCAACAACCGCCGCAGGTGCCGGTCAAAACCCGGCACGTACAGCGCGCACGGCGGCCTGCGGGGGTGCACTGACCGCGCAGCATTCAGCAGCCAAACGGGGCGCAAAGCGCCCCGCTGCCCACCGTCAATGCTCAGCTGCCTCACGCTTGAGCCGCGCCCTGCGTGCGAGAATGTTGAGGATCTCGATCGCGGTGGAGAACGCCATCGCAGCGTACACGTAGCCTTTGGGCACATGGGCACCAAACCCTTCGGCAATCAGCGTCATACCGATCATGATCAGGAAGCCCAGGGCCAGCATCACGACAGTCGGGTTGTCGTTGATGAAGTTGGCCAGTGGGTCGGCCGCGACCATCATCACGATCACGGCAGTGATCACGGCGATGATCATGATCGGCAGGTGCTCGGTCATGCCCACGGCGGTGATGATGCTGTCTACCGAGAACACGATATCCAGCAGCAGGATCTGGAAGATCGCCGCAGCGAAGCCCAAGGTCACCGTGGAGCCCACCTTGGCCTCTTCCTTGGCACCGTGCGGGTCGACGTTTTCGTGAATTTCCTTGGTAGCCTTCCACAACAGGAACAGGCCACCCGCAATCAGGATCATGTCTTTCCACGAGAACGCATTGCCGAACACTTCGAATACAGGGTCGGTCAGCTGGATGATCCAGGCCACCGTGCTGAGCAACGCCAGGCGCATGATCAGGGCCATGCTGATGCCAATGCGCCGCGCCTTGGAACGGTACGCCACCGGCAACTTGTTGGTCAGGATCGAGATGAAGATCAGGTTGTCGATGCCCAGTACGATTTCCATGGCCACCAGCGTAGCCAGGGCAATCCAGGCGGTAGGGCTAGCGGCGAGTTCCAGCAGATATTCCATTGTTCACATCCTGCAACGGCGGTTGGGGTCAAATTTCCTGGCTTTTTTCGTTCTTTTCAGCTTGCACGGGCTTCTGCCCTTCACTGCCAATGGCTTCGCTCAGCGCCTGCTGGGCGGCCTTGTTGGTGTCGTCGATGGCCTGCTTGGCCGATTGAGCAGCTTGGTCGAGCATCTGCTGGGCGGACTTCTCGGCCTGGTCGCAACCAGCCAGGGCAAACAGCGCCAGGGCCAGTACCAGCGGCGTGCCGATGGATTTCAAGTGCAGCATGGGTTCCTCGCTTGTGGTGACTTCAGCAGCGCACGAGGCGCCTGATAACGAAGGATTCTAGACACGCCGATACATCAGGAAAATTCGTATTTTCAACGGTTATACTTCGGGTTTTACGAATCGGGAAAACAGTGTGCTCAACTACCGCCAGTTGCACTACTTCTGGGCAGTGGCCAGGACCGGCAGCATCGCCCGCGCCAGCGCACAGCTGAACCTGACCCCGCAAACCATCAGCGGGCAGATCAGCCTGTTCGAACACACCTACGGCCTGGAGTTGTTCCAGCGTGTGGGGCGGCAGCTGGAGCTGACCGAAACCGGCCGCCAGACGCTGGCTTATGCCGAACAGATGTTCCAGCTTGGTGGCGAACTGGAGGCCATGCTGCGCGCCGGGCCACAGGAGCAGATCCTGTTCCGCGTGGGCGTAGCCGATGTGGTACCCAAGTCCATCGTCTATCGCCTGCTGGCCCCGACCATGGAGCTGGACGACGTGTTGCGCATCAATTGCCGCGAAGACAAGCTCGAACGGCTGCTCGGCGACCTGGCCATCCAGCGCCTGGACCTGGTGATTTCCGACAGCCCCATGCCCAACAACCTGGATATCAAGGGCTACAGCCAGAAGCTTGGCGAATGCGGCCTGAGTTTTTTTGCCACCCCTGCATTGGCCAAGCGCTACCCGGGTGCCTTTCCTGCCTGCTTGCAGGACGCCCCCCTGCTGATTCCCGGCCAGGAAACCGTGGTGCGCAGCCGCTTGCTGCGGTGGCTGGGCGAGCAGCAGGTACAGCCCCGCATTGTCGGCGAGTTCGATGACAGCGCATTGATGCAGGCCTTCGGCCAGTCGGGCAGCGGCATCTTCGTTGCACCCAGTGTGATCGCCGAGGAAGTGTGCCGACAGTACGGCGTGCAACTGATCGGGCAGACCGAGGCGGTCCATGAGTCGTTCTATGCCATTTCGGTGGAGCGCAAGGTCAAGCACCCAGGGATCGTGGCAATTACCGAGGGGGCGCGGCGAGAGTTGTTCCACTGGTGACCGGGCTGGTTCGCACGGTCTGTCCCGAGTTCGCTTGCGGGGCGGCAGTGGTCGCGAAGCGCGCCGGGCCGCCCGGCGAGGCTCTGTGCTAAAGTCCCGCCCTTTACAGAATCCGAGATAACGCTGCACATGACCTCTGTTTTCCGCCTCCTCAACCGTACCAGCCTGGTGACGCAGATCGTCATCGGCTTGCTCGCCGGTATCGCCCTGGCCCTGCTGGCCCCCAGCGTGGCCGGCGACCTGGCCTTCCTCGGCAAGGTTTTCGTCAGTGCCCTCAAGGCAGTGGCACCTGTACTGGTATTCATTCTGGTCATGGCTTCGATCGCCAACCACCGGCATGGCCAGGAAACCCACATTCGCCCGATCCTGTGGCTTTACCTGCTGGGCACTTTCGCCGCGGCATTGGTGGCCGTGATCGCCAGCACGCTGTTCCCCTCATCATTGGTGCTCAGCACCGGCGAAGCCACGCTCAGCGCACCGGGCGGCATTACCGAGGTACTGCAGAACCTGTTGCTGAGCGCGGTCGACAACCCGATAAACGCCCTGCTCAACGCCAATTTCATCGGCGTGCTGACCTGGGCCGTGGGCCTGGGCGTGGCCTTGCGCCATGCGGGCGACACCACGCGTACCGTGGTCGAGGACCTGTCCAACGGTGTCACCCTGATCGTGCGTGTAGTCATCCGCTTTGCCCCGCTGGGCATCTTCGGCCTGGTCAGCGCGACCTTGGCTCAATCCGGCCTGAACGCCTTGCTCGGCTACCTGCACCTGCTGGCAGTGCTGATCGGCAGCATGCTGTTCGTAGCGCTGGTGATGAACCCGCTGATCGTGTACTGGAAAATCCGCCGCAACCCGTTCCCGCTGACCTTGCTGTGCCTGCGCGAAAGCGGCATCACCGCGTTCTTCACCCGTAGTTCGGCGGCCAATATCCCGGTCAACCTGGCACTGTCAGAGCGACTCGGCTTGCATGAAGACACCTATTCGGTGTCGATCCCGCTGGGTGCCACCATCAACATGGCCGGTGCGGCGATCACCATCACCGTGCTGACGCTGGCCGCAGTGCATACCCTGGGTATCCCGGTCGACCTGCCGACAGCGTTGCTGCTCAGCGTGGTGGCAGCCGTCTGTGCCTGCGGTGCCTCCGGCGTGGCAGGGGGGTCGCTGCTGCTGATTCCGCTGGCGTGCAGCCTGTTCGGCATCCCCAGCGAAATTGCCATGCAGGTGGTTGCGGTGGGCTTCATCATCGGGGTGTTGCAGGATTCGGCGGAGACCGCGCTGAACTCCTCCACCGATGTGCTGTTCACGGCCGCGGCGTGCCTGGCTGAAGAGCGGCGTAACGCCTAATGTCGGTCAGTCAAGCGATTGGGGCCGCTTTGCGGCCCATCGCCGGCAAGCCGGGCTCCCACAGGAGCAGTGCAGAGCTCAAGCTTAGCGCGGTCCTGTGGGAGATTCTATGGTTCCTGGCAAGGGTAGCCGGAGCATCTTCGGCGCCTGTGAGATCGAGCGCCACCCGCGCGGCGCTATCGCGAGCTGCGCTCGCTCCTACGTTTGTTTCGGGCCAGTAACGCCTGTGAC
>NZ_BLJG01000025.1 GCF_009932375.1 Pseudomonas juntendi | reverse complement strand
GCCTCGCCTGCCTTGACAGTCACAGTAGTGCCGTCGGTCAGGGTGAAGGTCAGGCCCTTGTGGTTGGTCACTGGCAGGCTTGGATCGGCGCTGACCAGGGTCACGGTGTAGGTGATCTTGCCGCCTTCGGCCACAGTGGTGTTATCCACAGTGAGCTGGGCAGTAACCGGGCTCTGCGTATCGGTGACCGCCACGGTTGCAGGCTGACCGATCTGCAGATTTTCCAGTTGCTCGCCGACCACTTCCGCCTTGGTGATGCTGACGGTGATCTTGCCTTCGTCCTTGAACACGTCATCGCCCTGCGCCGGAGCGGCATAGGACTTGGTGGTCTCGCCTGCCGCGAAGGTCAGGGTGGCGCCGGTGCTCAGGGTTACGGTGAATGGCTTGTCCAAAGCCTTGTTCAGGGTGACGGTGAAGGTAGGCTCAGTGGCTTCGTTGACCGAGACTTGATCGGCCACGATGCTGACCTTGACCAGGTCGCCTTCGTTATTGCCACCTGGATTGCCAGGGGTGCCCGGCTCATCGGTGACTACTGTGCTGACAGTATCTTTGCCCAGATTCAGCTGTTCGAACTGATCGGCCCCGGCACCTTCAACCTTGGTCAGACCTTGGGTGATGGTAACCGGATCGTTGACGTAGACGTTGTCTGGCGCAGTGACAGTGGTGGTGCCGACCGATTCACCGGCTTTGACCGTGACGATTGTGCCGTCGGTCAGGGTGAAGG
>NZ_BLJG01000024.1 GCF_009932375.1 Pseudomonas juntendi | reverse complement strand
AGCTACGGACGCAGGCTGACCGATCTGCAGATTTTCCAGCTGCTCGCCGACCACTTCTGCCTTGGTGATGCTGACGGTGATCTTGCCTTCGTCCTTGAACACGTCATCGCCCTGCGCCGGAGCGGCATAGGACTTGGTGGTCTCGCCTGCCGCGAAGGTCAGGGTCGCACCGGTGCTCAGGGTTACGGTGAACGGCTTGTCGAGCGCCTTGTTCAGGGTGACGGTGAAGGTTGGCTCAGTTGCTTCGTTGACCGAGACTTGGTCAGCCACGATGCTGACCTTGACCAGATCGCCTTCGTTATTGCCACCTGGGTTACCCGGAGTACCCGGCTCGTCAGTCACGGAGGTGCTGACGGTATCTTTGCCCAGATTCAGTTGTTCGAACTGATCAGCGCCGGCGCCTTCGACCTTGGTCAGACCTTGGGTGATGGTGACTGGATCGTTGACGTAGACGTTGTCTGGCGCGGTGACGGTAACAGAACCGGTCGCCTCACCTGCTTTAACGGTCACAGTAGTCCCGTCAGTCAGCGTGAAGGTCAGACCTTTGTGGTTGGTTACTGGCAGGCTCGGATCAGCGCTGACCAGGGTCACGGTGTAGGTGATCTTGCCGCCTTCGGCCACAGTGGTGTTATCCACAGTGAGCTGGGCAGTAACCGGGCTCTGCGTATCGGT
>NZ_BLJG01000023.1 GCF_009932375.1 Pseudomonas juntendi | reverse complement strand
CCTGCCGCGAAGGTCAGGGTGGCACCAGTGCTCAGGGTCACGGTGAATGGCTTGTCGAGCGCTTTGTTCAAGGTAACGGTGAAGGTTGGCTCAGTCGCCTCATTCACGGACAGCTGATCCGCAGCGATGGTGACCTTGACCAGGTCGCCTTCGTTATTGCCACCTGGGTTACCCGGAGTACCCGGCTCATCGGTAACTACTGTGCTGACAGTATCTTTGCCCAGGTTCAGTTGTTCGAACTGATCGGCGCCGGCGCCTTCAACCTTGGTCAGACCTTGGGTGATGGTGACTGGATCGTTGACGTAGACGTTGTCTGGCGCAGTGACAGTGGTGGTGCCGACCGATTCACCGGCTTTGACCGTGACGATGGTGCCGTCGGTCAGGGTGAAGGTCAGGCCCTTGTGGTTGGTCACTGGCAGGCTCGGATCGGCGCTGACCAGGGTCACGGTGTAAGTGATCTGGCCGCCTTCGG
>NZ_BLJG01000022.1 GCF_009932375.1 Pseudomonas juntendi | reverse complement strand
CGTTATCCACAGTGAGCTGCGCAGTAACCGGGCTCTGGGTATCGGTCACAGCTACGGACGCAGGCTGGCCGATCTGCAGGTTTTCCAGTTGCTCGCCGACCACTTCGGCCTTGGTGATGCTGACAGTGATCTTGCCTTCGTCCTTGAACACGTCATCGCCCTGCGCCGGAGCGGCGTAGGACTTGGTGGTCTCGCCTGCTGCGAAGGTCAGGGTGGCACCGGTGCTCAGGGTTACGGTGAATGGCTTGTCCAAAGCCTTGTTCAGGGTGACGGTGAAGGTAGGTTCAGTGGCTTCGTTGACCGAGACTTGATCGGCCACGATGGTGACTTTGACCAAGTCACCTTCGTTATTGCCACCTGGGTTACCCGGAGTACCCGGTTCATCGGTGACTACTGTGCTGACAGTATCTTTGCCCAGGTTCAGTTGCTCGAACTGATCGGCGCCAGCGCCCTCGACCTTGGTCAAACCTTGGGTGATGGTGACTGGATCGTTGACGTAGACGTTGTCTGGCGCAGTGACGGTAACAGAACCGGTCGCCTCACCTGCTTTAACGGTCACAGTAGTCCCGTCAGTCAGCGTGAAGGTCAGACCTTTGTGGTTGGTTACTGGCAGGCTCTGATCAGCGCTGACCAGGGT
>NZ_BLJG01000021.1 GCF_009932375.1 Pseudomonas juntendi | reverse complement strand
ATCGATGCCCGCGAGCCAGTGCTGGCCAAGTACCGCGACGAACTGGAGGTGCTGGCCAGTTGCGGCAAGCCGCTGTTGCCGGTGCTCAACTTTGTCGCCAGCCACCAGCACCGCGAGGCGCAATGGCGCGAAGCCCTTGCCCGGCTTGGCCTTCACGCGTTGGTACGGTTCGACAGCGTAGCCCCACCCGAGGACGGCGAACGCCGCCTGTACGAAAGCCTGGCCCTGCTGCTGGAAAGCGCCCGCCCGGCCTTGCAACGGCTGATCGACGACCAGCAGGCCCAACGCCTGGCCCGCCAGCACAGCGGCAAGCGCCTGATTGCCGAACTGCTGCTGGACTGCGCTGCCTGCCGGCGCAGCGTCGATGCCGAACCGGCGGCCGAAGCCCGGGCCATCGAAGCGCTGCGCCAGGATATTCGTCAGCGTGAGCAACGGTGTGTCGAAGCCCTGCTCAAGCTGTATGCCTTCCGCCGCGACGATGCCCACGCCAGCGACCTGCCGCTGCTGGATGGGCGCTGGGGCGATGACCTGTTCAACCCCGAAACCTTGAAGCTGCTGGGCGTACGCCTGGGCAGCGGCGTAGCCGCCGGCGCAGCGGCAGGTGCCGGGGTCGACTTGCTGGTTGGCGGGCTTACCCTGGGGGCAGCGGCACTGGCCGGGGCGCTGGCCGGCGGTGCGTTGCAGACGGCGCGCAACTATGGCGCGCGCTTGCTGGGCAAACTCAAGGGCAAGCGCGAGTTGACCGTGGACGATACGGTGTTGCGCTTGCTGGCCTTGCGTCAGCAGCAGTTGATGGTGGCCCTGGACAGCCGCGGGCATGCAGCGCAGGACAGCATCAGGCTGGGTGAGCTGGATGAAAAGGCCTGGCGTGAGGGCAAGCTGCCAGAGGCACTGGTCAGGGCGCGGGCGCATCCACAGTGGTCCACCCTGAACCCGGGGGCGAAGCTGAACCAGGCCGAGCGCCAGGAACAGCTGGAGGCGCTGGTGTCTCAGTTTTGAACGGGCGGCGAGCCTGAACCGCCCCATACGCACCAGGCAAGCCTTTATTTGCGCAGCAGGCGCAAACCGTTGAACACCACCAGCAGGCTCACGCCCATGTCGGCAAATACCGCCATCCACATGGTGGCCATGCCGGCAAAGGTGATCGCCAGGAATATGGCCTTGATGCCCAGCGCCAGAACGATGTTCTGCAGCAGGATCGCCCCGCTTTGCCGCGACAACCGAACGAAGGCCGGGATTTTCCGCAAGTCATCGTCCATCAGCGCCACATCGGCGGTTTCGATGGCGGTATCGGTGCCGGCCGCGGCCATGGCGAAACCGATCTCGGCACGGGCCAGTGCCGGCGCATCGTTGATGCCGTCACCGACCATACCCACCCGGTGGCCCTGGGCGTACAAGGCTTCAATGCTTTGCAGTTTGTCGGCCGGCAGCAGGTTGCCCTCGGCGCGGTCGATGCCTACCACGGCGGCAATGGCCTGGGCGGTGTGCGGGTTGTCACCGGTCAGCATCACCGTCTTGATGCCCAGCTCATGCAGTTCGGCAATCGCCTGACGGCTGCTTTCCTTGACCGTGTCGGCCACTGCAAACAGCGCCAGCGGGCCGCTGGGGTCGAGTAGCAGGACCACGGTCTTGCCCTGGCGCTCCAGCCCATCCAGGCGGGCCTCCAACTCGGGCGAACACAGCCCCAGTTCCTCGACCAGGCGGTGATTGCCCAAGTGGTAGACCTGGCCGTCGATGGTGCCACGCACGCCCCGCCCGGCCAGGGCGGCAAAGTCGTCTACCTCGCTCAAGGCCAGGCCTTGCTGCCTGCCGAACTGGGCGATGGCTCGCGACACCGGGTGGTCCGAACGCTCGCCCAAGCTGGCGGCCAAGGCCTGGGCGCGGCCTTCGAACAGCGGCGCCAGCACTTCGGCGTCGGTCTGGGCAGGTTTGCCATGGGTGATGGTGCCGGTCTTGTCCAGGGCCAGGAAGTCCAGGTGGCGGCCGCCTTCCAGGTAGATGCCCCCCTTGACCAGAATACCCTTGCGCGCAGCGGCGGCCAGGCCGCTGACGATGGTCACCGGGGTGGAGATCACCAGGGCGCACGGGCACGCCACCACCAGCAGCACCAAGGCGCGGTACACCCAGTCGAACCAAGCACCGGCCATGAACAGCGGCGGCACCACCGCCACGGCCAAGGCGATGGCGAACACCACCGGCGTGTAGATGCGCGAGAAGCGGTCGACGAAGCGCTGGGTCGGCGCCCGTGCCCCTTGCGCCTGCTCCACAGCCTTGATGATCCGGGCCAGGGTCGACTGCCCGGCAGCAGCGGTCACGCGAAACTCCAGCGCCCCTGCCTGGTTGATGGTGCCGGCAAACAACTTGTCGCCGACCGCCTTTTCCACGGGCAGGCTTTCGCCGGTGATCGGCGCTTGATCGACGCTGGATTGCCCACTGGTCACTTCACCGTCCAGGCCAATGCGCTCGCCAGGGCGCACCCGCACCTGTGCACCGATGGCTACCTCACGCACTGGCACTTCACGCCACTGGCCATCGGCTTGCTGCACCGTCGCCATGTCCGGCGTCAGTTGCATCAGGCCGCTGATGGCATTGCGCGCACGGTCCAGCGAGCGGGCTTCGATCAGCTCGGCGATGGTGAACAGCACCATCACCATGGCTGCTTCTGGCCACTGCCCGATCAACACCGCACCCGTGACGGCGATGCTCATCAGGGCGTTGATGTTGAGGTTGCGGTTTTTCAGGGCGATCCAGCCCTTTTTGTAGGTGCCCAGACCGCAGCCGAGTATGGCTGCGAGTGCCAGCGCGGCCACCACCCACTCCGCCGCAAGCGCAGAGAAGTGCACGATTTCCGCGGCGATTGCCGCAGTACCCGCCAACGCCAGCGGCCACCAACGGGTTTTCGCCGGTACCGATGCGCTGGCGCTGCCGTCGTCTTCGGCGCCCAGCGGCTCGGCTTTCATGCCCAGGCTGTCGATAGCCCGCTCGATTTCGGCGGTACCACCCAGGGTGTGGCGCACGCCAAGCACGCGGTTGATCAGGTTGAATTCCAATTGCTCGACGCCAGCCAGCTTGCCGAGCTTGTCCTGGATCAAGGTCTGCTCGGTGGGGCAGTCCATGGCATCGATGCGGAAGCGGCTGAGGCGCGCGTGGCCACTGGCCTGCTCGCTCAACTGCACCAGCGCCGGCGCAGCTTCGGCACTGCAGCAGCTGTGCCCATGGGCAGCATGGCCATGGTCGTCTTCGCCATGGGCATGATCGTGGTGGTGACCGTGCTTGTGTTCGTGGCTGACAGGCTGGTTCATGGGGGGTCCTTAAAGTGAGCCTGTTGCCAAGTGAACACCCTGTAGCCACTATAGGGTCAAGCCATTAGCGGGGAATTTGGTAATGAAGATCGGTGAACTGGCCAAAGCCACTGACTGCGCGGTGGAAACCATCCGCTACTACGAGCGGGAAAACCTGCTGCCCGCACCTGCGCGCAGCGACGGCAACTACCGCCTCTACACCCAGGCGCATGTCGAGCGGCTGACGTTCATTCGCAATTGCCGCACGCTGGACATGACCCTCGATGAAATCCGCAGCCTGCTAAGCCTGCGCGACAGCCCGGCTGACGCGTGCGGCAGCGTCAACGCGCTGATCGACGAGCATATCGAGCATGTGCAGGCGCGCATCGACGGGCTGGTAGCGTTGCAGGCGCAGTTGATAGAACTGCGCCGGCGCTGCAGCGCACAGGGGGCAGAATGCGCGATCTTGCAGCAACTGGAGACGAATGGTGCGGTAACGGTGCCGGAAACCGAGCATTCGCACGTGGGCCGCAGCCACGGGCATTGAGGAACACGATCTCCCGTGGGAGCGGCTTGAGCCGCGAACACCGGCAAAGCCGGTGCCAGCCACCGCGTCGCCTGCTTCGCGGGCGCGCCCGCTCCCACAGGTTAGGGTACTGGCTTCAAGCTCACGCTGCAGATGTAGGAGCAGCCTTGTGTCGCGAAAGGGGCGCAAAGCGCCCCCGGCCATCCCAGGACCTACACCGCCATCGGCGCTGTCATCGGCGCATGATGCTCATAGCCTTCCAGCCAGAAATCACTCGGCTCGATCTTCTCCAGCCACTCGGGTTCGTACTTGCCCGTTTCGGCAAACGCCGGCACCCGGTCACTGATCACCAGCTTCGGCGCTTCCAGCGGCTCGCGCTTGAGCTGCTCGTTGAGCATGTCCAGGTGGTTTTCATACACGTGGGCATCGCCGATGAAGTAGGTGAACCAGCGCGGGGTGTACCCGGTCAGGCGGCCGAACAGGGCCAGCAGCGCCGCACCTTCGGTAAGGTTGAACGGCGTCCCCAGGCCCAGGTCGTTGGAACGGATGTAAAGCGTCAGGGAAATTTCCCTGGTCTCGACATTCGGATGGAACTGGTACAGCAGGTGGCACGGCGGCAGCGCCATCTCGTCGAGCTGCGCGCAGTTCCAGCCGTGGAACAGGATGCGCCGGCTGCCCGGGTCGTTGGCGATGGTGTCCAGGCACTGGCGCACCTGATCGATAGCCTTGTACAGGATGACGAAGGCGACACCGTCTTCCTCGTCCTGGGCGATACGGCGGAAGCCCGCCTGCTCGGCCATGGCGATAGCGGCGGGGTTGCCCAGCGGGATGCGCTTGTAGCCAGGCCACTGGCGCCATTGCACGCCATAGATTTCACCCAGGTCATCATGGCCCTGGCGGAACGGGTTGGCCAACCACTGGGCGTTTTCGTTGGCATTCTGGTCCCACACCTTGCAGCCCAGCTCGCGGAACTCACCGGCGTTCTTCACGCCGCGCAGGAAGCCGACCATCTCGCCGATCGCCGACTTGAACGCCAGCTTGCGCGTGGTAATGGCCGGGAAGCCCTTCTGCAGGTCGAAACGCAGCATCGCACCCGGCAGGCTGATGGTGCGGATGCCGGTGCGGTTGCCCTGCAGCGTGCCGTTTTCGATAACGTCGCGGACCAGGTCCAGATACTGTTTCATGGCTTACCTGTAGCAGATACGGCAGGGGGATCGCCCCTGCCGTGGGATTAATCAGGCGGGATTCGCCGTGGGCTTGCGATTATAAGCCCACCAGATCAGGCCGAGGCCAGCGAGGATCATCGGCACGCAGAGAATCTGACCCATGGTCAGCCAGCCCCACGCCAGATAGCCCAGCTGGGCGTCCGGTACGCGAACGAACTCGACGATGAAACGGAAAATGCCATAGAACAGCGCGAACATGCCGGACACGGCCATGGTCGGCCGCGGCTTGCGCGAAAACAGCCAGAGGATCACGAACAGAGCCACGCCTTCCAGCGCAAATTGATAGAGCTGCGACGGGTGGCGCGGCAGTTGCGCGGGGTCGCTGAAGGGCGGGAAGATCATCGCCCACGGCACGTCGGTCGGCTTGCCCCACAATTCGGCGTTGATGAAGTTGCCGATACGCCCGGCGCCCAGGCCGATCGGCACCAGCGGCGCGACAAAGTCCATCAGCTCGAAGAACGACTTGTTGTTGCGCTTGCCGAACCACAGGGCTGCCAGCATCACCCCAATGAAGCCGCCGTGGAACGACATGCCACCCTTCCACACCTCGAAGATCAAGGTCGGGTTGGCCAGGTAGGCGTGCAGGTCATAGAACAGCACGTAGCCCAGGCGGCCACCGACGATTACCCCCATCGACAGCCAGAACACCAGGTCGGAGAGCTTTTCACGGGTCCAGGTCGGGTCGAAACGGTTCAGCCGACGCGAGGCCAGCAACCAGGCGCCACCGATGCCGATCAGGTACATCAGGCCGTACCAGTGAATTTTCAGCGGGCCAATGGCCACGGCCACGGGGTCTATCTGCGGGTAAGGCAGCATGGAACTTCCTCTCGATTCAAATCAAAAAGCTGAGGCCAACACAGAACAGCAGGGCTGCGAACAGGCGTTTCAACAGGCGCGGCGACAGCTTGTGCGCCAGGCGCGCGCCAAAGCGGGCGAAAAACATGCTGGTCACGGCAATGCCGACCAGCGCCGGCAGGTACACGTAACCCAGGCTGTGGGGCGGCAAGTGCTGCTCATGCCAACCTAGCAGCATGAAGCTCAAGGCACTGGCCATGGCGATCGGCAGGCCGCAGGCAGAAGATGTGGCCACTGCCTGTTGCATGGGCAGGCTGCGCGAGGTCAGGAAAGGCACGGTCAGCGAGCCACCCCCAATGCCGAAAATGGCCGAGGCCCAACCGATCACCCCACCCGCGCCGACCAGCACAGGCTTGCCAGGCACACCATGGCTGGCCTTGGGCTTGAGGTCCAGGGCCATTTGCGCGGCGATGACCAGGGCGAAGACACCAATGATCTTCTGCAGGAGCGGGCCCTGGATCAGCGAGGCGGTCTTGGCGCCGACACCGGCCCCCAGGAGGATGCCCAGGGTCATCCAGGCGAATATCGGCCATTGCACCGCGCCCTTGCGGTGGTGTTCGAGCACGGCGTTGATCGAGGTGAACACGATGGTCGCCAACGACGTACCCACCGCCAGGTGGGTCAGTACCGAGGCGTCGAAACCCTGCAGGGTGAAGCTGAACACCAGCACCGGCACGATGATGATGCCGCCGCCCACGCCGAACAGCCCCGCCAGCACGCCGGCACAGGCGCCCAACAGCAGATAGAGCACGAATTCCATTCGGCATCCCCGAGAAATCAATCCGGCATGGTAACGGAAGCCGGGTTCGAGGCTCTAGTGAAGTCTGTGTCAGGATGGATCCTGCCCGCAGCTGTGGGTACAGTGGCAGAAAACACAGAGGCCTGACCGATGTGCCTGATCGTATTCGCCTGGCGGCCGGGGCACGCCCTGCCGCTGATCGTCGCGGCCAACCGCGACGAATTCTACGCCCGCCCTGCCCAGGCCCTGGCGGCCTGGGAGGATGCGCCCGGGGTGCATGCCGGGCGGGACCTGGAGGCCGGTGGCACCTGGCTGGGCGTGGGCCCACAGGGGCGCTTTGCAGCGCTGACCAATATCCGTGACCCGCGGCAGGCGCAGGGGCCCCGCTCGCGCGGCGAGCTGGTGGCGGGGTATCTACGGGGTGAGCTGGGGGTTGAGGCTTACCTGGACGAGGTAGCCAGCCGTAGCGGGCAGTATTCGGGGTTCAACCTGCTGGTGGGTGATGGGCGCCAGCTGGGTTACCTGCATGGCCCAGACGTGGCGCCGCGCCTGCTGGAAGCCGGGGTGTACGGGCTGTCCAATGCCGGGCTGGATACCCCATGGCCGAAACTGGTAAAGGCCCGAAGCGGGCTGCAGAGCTTGCTGGAAAGGCCAGAGCCGCCACAGTTGCTGGCGCTGCTGGCCGATGGCGAGCCTGCAACTGACGGTGAGCTACCGGACACAGGCGTGGGCATGGCGACCGAGAAGCTGCTGTCGAGTGTGTTTATTGCCAGCCAGAGTTATGGGACACGCGCGAGTACTGTGCTGATTGTGGATGATCAGGGCAGAAGGCGCCTGATCGAGCGCAGTTTCGGGCCGTTTGGAGGACACCTGGGGGAAGTTAAGCTGTCGGTCTGAACAGAACCTTCGTAGGAGCGGGCGTGCCCGCGAAGAGGCCCGAACAGGCCCCCCCTTACAGGGTTTTATTGGCCCCAGGCCCGATCATCCGCGCCAGCCCCAGGTTTTTCAGCGCCAGCTGCAACGAGCTGTGGATAACCTGCGGGTTGTCGTGGCTCAAGGCTTCGACCAGCAGCTCCTTGGCCTTGCCCATGTTCACCTGGCGCAGCATCCACTTCACCTTGGGCAGGTTGGTGGCGTTCATCGACAGGCTGTCGAAGCCCATCGCCATCAACAGGATCGCTGCCGCGGGGTCACCCGCCATCTCGCCGCAGATGCTGACCGGCTTGCCCTCGCCATGGGCATCACGCACCACGGTGTTCAGCGCCTGCAGCACCGCCGGGTGCAAGTAGTCGTACAGGTCGGCGACCCGTGGGTTGTTGCGGTCCACGGCCAGCAGGTACTGGGTAAGGTCGTTGGAACCGACCGACAGGAAATCCACCTGCCGCGCCAACTCCTTGGTCTGGTACACCGCCGCAGGGATCTCCACCATGACGCCAACCGGCGGCATCGGCACGTCGGTGCCTTCGTCGCGCACCTCGCCCCAGGCCCGGTGAATCAGGTGCAGCGCCTCTTCCAGCTCGTGAATACCGGAAATCATCGGCAGCAGGATGCGCAGGTTGTTCAGGCCCTCGCTGGCTTTGAGCATGGCGCGGGTCTGCACCAGGAAGATTTCCGGGTGGTCGAGGGTCACACGGATGCCGCGCCAGCCGAGGAACGGGTTATCTTCCTTGATCGGGAAATACGACAGCGCCTTGTCGCCACCAATGTCGAGGGTGCGCATGGTCACCGGCAGCGGGTGGAAGGCCGCCAACTGCTCACGGTAGATGGCCAGCTGCTCTTTTTCGCTGGGGAAGCGCTGGTTGATCATGAACGGCACTTCGGTGCGGTACAGGCCCACCCCTTCCGCACCGCGTTGCTGGGCCCGGGCCACATCGGCCAGCAGGCCGGTATTGACCCACAACGGCATGCGGTGGCCGTCGGGGGTGATGCAGGGCAGCTCGCGCAGGGCATCCAGGCCCTGGGCCAACTGGCGCTCTTCCTCGACCACGTCGCTGTACTGCTTGCGCAGCACTTCGCTCGGGTTGGTGAACACCTCGCCCTTGTAACCGTCGACGATCAGCTCGATGCCGTCGACCTTGGAGTAAGGCAGGTCGACCAGGCCCATCACCGTGGGGATACCCATGGCACGGGCCAGGATGGCAACGTGGGAGTTGCCCGAACCCAGTACCGACACCAGGCCGACCAGCTTGCCTTCCGGCACTTCGCCGAGCATTGCCGGGGTCAGCTCTTCACTGACCAGGATGGTGTTGTCGGCGTAGACCAGCGACTGCGAGCGGGCCTCTTGCAGGTAGGCCAGCAAACGCCGGCCCAGGTCCTTCACGTCGGAGGCACGCTCGCGCAGGTAGTCGTCGTCCATCAGCTCGAAACGGTTGACGTGCTCGCCGACCACCTGGCGCAGGGCGCCCTGGGCCCACTGGCCGGTCTTGATGACCGCGGTCACCTCGCCGCCCAGCGCTGCGTCTTCGAGCATCATCAGGTAGACATCGAACAGGGCGCGCTCTTCCGGGCGCAGTTGCGTCGCCAGTTTGGCCGACAGCTTGCGCATGTCTTCGCGCACGCCTTCAAGGGCGTTTTCGAACAGCTTGAGCTCGGCGTCGATGTCATCGACGGCCTTGTCGGGCACCACTTCGAGGTCGGCAGGCGGCAACATGACCACGGCACGCCCTACGGCAGCGCCTGGCGAGCCAGGCACGCCGACGAAACGCGCTTCCTGGATGCCCTTGCCCTGCCGGCCCAGGCCACGGATCGAGCCGGTGGCCTCGGCGTGGGCGATAACCCCGGCAAGCTGGGCGCTCATGGTGACCAGGAACGCTTCTTCGCCCTCGTCGAACTGGCGGCGCTCCTTCTGCTGGATCACCAGTACCCCGACCACGCGGCGGTGGTGAATGATCGGTGCCCCGAGGAACGAGGCGAATCGCTCTTCGCCAGTTTCGGCAAAGTAGCGGTAACGCGGGTGGTCGGCGGCGTTTTCCAGGTTCAGCGGCTCTTCGCGGGTACCGACCAGGCCGACCAGGCCTTCGTTGGGCGCCATGCTGACCTTGCCGATGGAGCGTTTGTTCAGGCCTTCGGTGGCCATCAGCACGAAGCGATTGGTTTCCGGATCAAGCAGGTACACCGAGCAGACTTGGCTGCCCATGGCCTCCTTGACGCGCAAGACAATGATCCCCAACGCCGACTTGAGATCTTTGGCGGAGTTTACTTCCTGGACGATCTTGCGCAGCGTATTGAGCATGGCTCGGGGTCGAACTCCGTCGTCAGTCGCGCGTCAGAAGACGCGGTGCTAGCTCTTTCAGGGCGCGCCGGTATACCTCGCGCTTGAATGTCACAACCTGGCCCAGCGGGTACCAATAGCTCACCCAACGCCAGCCGTCGAACTCCGGCTTGCCGGTGAGGTCCATTCTTACCCGTTGTTCGTTGCTGACCAGGCGCAGCAGGAACCACTTCTGCTTCTGGCCGATGCACAGCGGCTGGCTGTGGGTCCGCACCAGGCGCTGCGGTAAACGATAACGCAACCAGCCACGGGTGCAGGCAAGAATTTCCACATCATCGCGTTCAAGGCCAACTTCTTCGTTCAGCTCGCGGTACAGGGCATCTTCCGGCGTTTCGTCAGGGTTGATTCCACCCTGGGGAAATTGCCAGGCATCCTGGTTGATCCGTCGAGCCCATAGCACCTGCCCGGCATCATTCGTGAGAATGATCCCGACATTGGGGCGAAAACCATCCGGGTCGATCACGGCAGCAACCTCGCAAACGCATGTCACCGCATTGTTCCACAAAGCTTGCGAGCGCAGCAACGCGCCCGCCACGCTTATGTGCCGCGGCGTGAAAACTCCTTGTTCGGTGAAGGCAAGGTGATGCAGGCAAGCGTTGGCCGCTGCTTAGTCAGACTGGCTTGGCGCCCATCAGCCCGGCAATGGACAGCAGGCAGACACCACTGAACACCGCCAGCGCCAAGGTGAAGCGCAACCCTACCGGCTCGGCCTTGCGCAGCCGGTTCAGCCGCACCAGCAGCCACCACACGGCAAACGCACCAAGCGTATAGATGACGCTGGACGCCAGCACCCAGGTCTGCCCCAGCGGCCAACCGACCAGGTGCACCAGCCACCAGCCGGTGAACGGCATGCTTACCAGGCACAGCACCATTACCAGCCACACGAACACCAGCGGCCGGCGCAGCAGCTTGGCATAGGCCTGCGCATCGCCCTGGCGGCGGGCGCGCACGGTCCACACCGCCAGGCCCAGGGCACCCAGCAGCAGGAGTGCGGTGGCGATGATGTGCAGTGTTTTCAGAGTGGTCAGATGTTCCATGTGTGCGTTGTCCTTGAGCAGGCCTTAGGCCCAGCTTAGCTGCTCAGCCCAGGAACAGCTTGTAAGCCGGGTTCTCGGTTTCGTCCCAGTAGGGGTAACCAATCTTGGCCAGAGCCGCTGGCACCAGGTGGCGCTCGTCTTCCGGCACCTGCAGGCCCGCCACCACACGCCCGTCTGCCGCGCCGTGGTTACGGTAGTGGAACATCGAGATATTCCACCGCCCACCCAGCTTGTCGAGGAAATTGAACAGCGCCCCCGGCCGTTCCGGGAACTCGAAGCGCAGCACCATTTCATCGCTGGCGCCAGCCGAGTGGCCGCCGACCATATGACGAATGTGCAACTTGGCCAGCTCGTTGTCGGTCAGGTCCGTTACCGGGAAACCCTGCTCGCTCAAATGCTGCACCAAGGCTGCGCGCGGGTCGTTTTCCGGGTGGGTCTGCACGCCCACGAAGATATGCGCCTCGTCCGAGGTGTGCTTGCGGTAGTTGAACTCGGTGATCTGGCGTTTGCCAATCGCCTGGCAGAACGCCTTGAAGCTGCCCGGGCGTTCAGGAATGGTAACGGCGATGATCGCCTCGCGCTTTTCACCCAGTTCGGCACGCTCGGCCACATGGCGCAAGCGGTCGAAATTGACATTGGCGCCGGAGTCGATTGCCACCAGGGTCTGGCCGGTCACGCCGTACAGTTCGACGTAACGCTTGATGCCCGCCACACCCAACGCGCCGGCAGGCTCGGTGATCGAGCGGGTATCGTCGTAGATATCCTTGATTGCGGCACAGATTTCATCGGTGCTGACCGTGACCACTTCATCCACATGGTGGCGGCAGATATCGAAGGTGTGCTGGCCGATCTGCGCCACCGCCACGCCGTCGGCGAACAGCCCGACCTGCGGCAGCACCACGCGCTCACCCGCGGCCATGGCCGCCTGCAGGCAGTTGGAGTCATCCGGTTCTACACCAATGACCTTGATTTCCGGACGCAGGTACTTCACGTAGGCGGCAATACCGGCGATCAGGCCACCGCCGCCCACCGGCACGAAGATCGCGTCCAGCTGGCCAGGGTGCTGGCGCAGGATTTCCATGGCCACGGTGCCCTGCCCGGCGATGGTGTGCGGGTCATCGTAAGGGTGGACATAGACCAGGCCCTTTTCATCGACCAGCTTCAGCGAATAGGCCAGCGCCTCGGGGAACGAGTCGCCATGCAGTACCACCTTGCCGCCACGCGAGCGCACGCCTTCGACCTTGATCTCCGGGGTGGTCTTGGGCATCACGATGGTGGCCTTGATGCCCATTTCGCGCGCGGCCAGGGCCAGGCCCTGGGCGTGGTTGCCGGCCGAGGCAGTGACCACGCCGCGGGCCAGTTCTTCCGGGGTCAGCTGGGCCAGCTTGTTGTACGCCCCGCGGATCTTGAACGAGAACACCGGCTGCAGGTCTTCGCGCTTGAGCAGAATCTGGTTGCCCAGGCGCTTGCTCAGTTGCCCGGCGCTCTGCAACGGGGTTTCGACGGCAACGTCATAGACGCGCGAGGTGAGGATCTTCTTGACGTACTGTTCGAGCATCGGGAAAGCATCACTGGGCCGCGGGACAAGGGCTGGAAGTCTACCCCAGCGCTACGTCGGGCGACCACAGCAAAGCCGTGCGAGCCGTTATACTAGGCAACTTTGAAACCGCCCTGCCCCTTCCGGAGCCCGCATGACCCAGGACCAACTCAAACAGGCCGTCGCCCAGGCCGCTGTCGACTTCATTCTGCCCAAGCTGGATGAAAAGAGCGTCGTCGGCGTCGGTACCGGTTCGACCGCCAACTTCTTCATCGATGCCCTGGCTCAGCACAAGACCGCCTTCGACGGTGCCGTCGCCAGCTCCGAGGCCACGGCCCAGCGCCTGAAGGGGCATGGTATTGCGGTGTACGAACTGAACAGCGTCAGCGAGCTGGAGTTCTACGTGGACGGCGCCGATGAAAGCGACGCGCACCTGAACCTGATCAAGGGCGGCGGCGCAGCCCTGACCCGTGAGAAGATCGTTGCAGCAGTAGCCAAGACCTTCATCTGCATCGCCGATGCCAGCAAGCTGGTGCCGGTGCTGGGCGCCTTCCCACTGCCGGTGGAGGTGATCCCGATGGCCCGTAGCCACGTGGCCCGCCAACTGGTCAAGCTGGGCGGCGACCCGGTGTACCGCGAGGGTGTGGTGACCGACAACGGCAACGTGATCCTCGATGTGTACAACCTGCAGATCACCAACCCGGTGGAGCTGGAAGCACAGATCAACGCCATTGTTGGCGTGGTGACCAACGGCCTGTTCGCGGCGCGGCCGGCGGACCTGCTGTTGCTGGGTACTGCTGAAGGTGTGAAGACCCTGACGGCCAATTAAACCGCTTCGCGGGTAAACCCGCTCCTACAGCGATCACCACTGGCCTGGAGCCTGGCGAGCTATCTGTAAGAGCGGGTTTACCCGCGAAGGGCCCTGACAGACGATCAGTCAGCCGGCTGCTTGAACACATAGAACAGGTTCGGCTCACTGACCAGATAAAGGGTTCCCGCCTCGTCCATCGCAATCCCCTCCGCCTGCGGTACGGTCGCCTGCAAGCCCTGGTAGCCCTTGCGCAGCGACAGGGTACTCAGCGGCCTGCCCTCGATATCCAGCTCCAGCAACAGCCGCGACTCGTCGGACAATGCCAGCAGGTGCCCACTGCGCTCATCGAACTGCAAGCTCGACAAGTCCCGCACGAACAACCGTGAATCGCGCTTGCGGTCCTGTACTACATGCACGGCATAGGGCTTTTCCGGGTTGTCGTGCGGGAAGCCATGGACCTCGTAGATCAGCATCGGGTCGCGTTCCTTGGCCACGAACAGGCGCTTGCCCGCTGAGTCGTAGGCCAGGCCTTCGAAGCCTTTGTTGCCGTTCAGGCCAATGCCCAGGCTGAGCTGCTCGGCATCGCCGGCATCGAGGAACAACGTGTCGTCGTCCAGGCGCACCCGGATCAGCCGTTGCTGACGCTCGTCGGAAATCACATAGCTGTTTGGCCCGACATACTCCACGGCCTCCGGGTCGCCGAACCCCGTCAGCGGCACGCGGCGCAGGATGCGCCCGTCCAGCGACAGCTCGATCAACTCCGAACGGGCGTTGGTGACGGTAAACAGGGTCTTGCGGTCAGGGTCGTAGGTCAGCGCCGATATATCGTCGTTCAACCCTTCGATAGGCTGCGCTTCCAGCACCACCCGGTAGCGCTCCAGGCCCATGCTCTGCTCGGCGGGCTGCCACCAGGTCTTGAGGTTGAACCAGGCGCGCTCGTAAAGGCGGAACTCATGCCCGGCCCAGCCGAGCAGGCACAGGCAGACAACGGCTATTACCAGGGATAGACGAACAAAACCACGCATACAGGCAGACTCGGCACAAGGATGGCGAATCTAACCATGAATGACTGAAATAAAGCTTAATGCCAGCATCCGAAAAAGCGGATTGTTGGCTCAGGGTTTTCTGAAGCGATAGAACAATGCCGGCTCACTGACCATGTACAGGTTGCCCTGGTCGTCCATCGCCACCCCCTCGGCCCGCGGGATGGTACCTTGCAGGCCGTTGAACCCGCCGAGCAAAGTCATGAAGCTGACCTGCTGCCCCTGCTGGTCCAGCTCCAGCAGCATGTTGGAGTCGGCCGACAATACCAACAGGTGGCCTGTACGCGGGTCGACACCCAGCGCCGAGAGGTTGCGCAAGTCGAGCTGATCGCTTGGCAGCGGCTGCTTGTCGCCCTTGAGCTGGCTGCGGCCATCGGTGTTCCAGGTGTACAGCTTGGGCGGGCGCTCCTCGCCGATGACCAGGCGCTGGTGCAGCGGGTCCCAGGCGACGGCCTCGAAGCCTTTGTTGCTTTTCACCGACTGCCCCAGGTCATAGCTTTTGAAGTCGGCGTGGTTGAGCACCGCCGTGTGCCCGTCCACCTTGACCAGGGTCAGGTCATGCAGGCGCTCGTCGGTGATGGCCAGGTAACCGTCTTCCAGCACGGCAACGCCTTCCGGGTTGTTCCAGCCGTTGAGCGGGATCTTGCGCAGCACATCGCCGTCCAGGCTCAGTTCGACCAGGAACGGGTTCTTGCCCATGACCGCGAACAGCGTCCGGGTCTGCGGGTTGAACGCCACGTCCGACGCTTCGTCATCGTCCATGCCCGGCAGGGGCTTGGCATCGATGTCTACCTGGTAATCCGGCAGCCATACGCTTTCGCTGCGCTCGGCGCGGCTTTCGAAGCCTTCCTTCAGCCACAGCGCACCACGGTCATCCCAGTGCATCGCCATGGCCACGCCGTAGCCAATCACCGCCGTCACCGCCAGGCCAAAGGGCCAGCGCAGGTAGAAACGACGCTTGGGGGTTGCCGGGGCGTTGGTGGGTGATGGCATGCAGCGGTCCTGAAGCAGTGGGCGTAGATGCGGGCATTATCCGCATTGGGTGTGAAAAAAACGCCAAATCCTGCCTGGACGCGAATTCTTTGTGGGAGCGGCCTTGTGTCGCGAAAGGGGTGCGAAGCGCCCCCGGGACTCATGCGTCAAGCACCTATTGCCGGAGCCGCTCTGCGGCCCTTTCGCGACGCAAGGCCGCTCCCACAGGGCTCAGAGCACCCGGCTTTCGAAGCGGCTGACACCCGGCAGCTCCAGCACCAGCTCGTCACCGACATTGAACGGCCCCACGCCCGCCGGGGTGCCGGTGAGGATCACATCCCCCGCCAGCAGCGAAAAATGCGCGGCCATGTGCTGAATCATCGGCACGATCGGGTTGAGCATCATTGCGCTGTTGCCGTCCTGGCGTACTTCGCCGTTCACCGTCAGCCGTACCGGGATGTCGGTGACGTCCGGGAAGCTGGCAGCCGAGACGAACGGCGGCAGTACGCAGGCACCGTCGAAGCTCTTGGCCAGCTCCCATGGCAGGCCTTTTTCCTTGAGTTTGGCCTGCACGTCGCGCAGGGTCAGGTCCAGGGCCGGGGCGTAGCCGGATATGGCGTCCAGCACCTCTTCCTCGCTGGGGTGCGTGGACAGTGACTTGCCCAGCAACACGGCGATTTCTGCCTCGTAATGCACCGAACCGCGCTCGGTCGGGATCTTGAAGCCGCCTTGCGCGGCGACCACGCAACTGCCGGGCTTGATGAACAGCAGCGGTTCGCTGGGGATCGGGTTGTCCAGTTCCTTGGCGTGTTCGGCATAGTTACGGCCAATGCACACCACCTTGCCCAACGGGAAGTGGATGCGCGTGCCGTCTACATACTGGTGCTGGTAACTCATGGCCGACTCCTTTGCATGCTGCTTTTTATTCAGGAGCGAAGATCTTACCCGGATTCATGATGCCGTTAGGGTCGAACACGGCCTTTATCGCCTTCATGCAGGCAATTTCTTCGGCCGAACGGCTGTAGCCCAGGTAGTCGCGCTTGGTCATGCCTACGCCGTGCTCGGCAGAGATCGAGCCGTTGTAGCGTTCGACGATCTCGAACACCCACTTGTTGACCTTGGCGCACGAGGCAAAGAACGCGTCTTTGTCCATGTGCTCGGGCTTGAGGATGTTCAGGTGCAGGTTGCCATCGCCGATGTGGCCGTACCACACCACTTCGTAATCCGGGTAATGCTCGGCCACGATGGCATCGATATCGCGCAGAAACGCCGGCACTTCCGAGACCGTGACTGAAATATCGTTCTTGTACGGGGTCCAGTGCGAGATGGTTTCCGACAGGTACTCACGCAGCTTCCACAGGTTTTTCAGCTGGGTTTCGCTCTGGCTCATCACCCCGTCCAGTACCCAGCCCTGCTCGACGCAATGCTCGAAGGTGGCCAGTGCCTGGTTGGCGACTGCCTCGGTGCTGGCCTCGAACTCCAGCAGCGCATAAAAGGGGCAGTCGGTGGCAAACGGCGCCGGCACATCACCACGCGCAAGGATCCTGGCCAGGCCCTTGTCCGAGAAAAATTCGAAGGCCGTGAGGTCGAGCCCGCCCTGGAAGGCGTGCAGCACCGGCATGATCGAGTCGAAGTCCGGCGTGCCCAGCACCATGGCGGTGAGATTGCGCGGGGCGCGGTCCAGGCGCATGGTGGCTTCCACCACGAAACCCAGCGTGCCTTCGGCGCCAATGAACAGCTGGCGCAGGTCATAGCCGGTGGCGTTCTTGATCAGGTCCTTGTTCAGCTGCAGCAACTCGCCCTTGCCCGTCACCACCTTCAGCCCGGCCACCCAATTGCGGGTCATGCCGTAGCGGATTACCTTGATGCCGCCGGCATTGGTACCGATGTTGCCGCCTATCTGGCTGGAACCGCTGGAAGCGAAGTCTACCGGGTAATACAGGCCCTGCGCTTCGGCGTAGCTTTGCAACTGGCGAGTGACCACCCCGGGCTGGCACACCACCGTGCGGTCGAAGGCATTGAAGTCGAGAATCCGGTTCATGTTGTCGAAGGCCACCACGACTTCGCCATTGGCCGCCACGGCCCCCGCGGAGAGCCCGGTGCGCCCACCCGACGGCACCAGCGCCACCCTGTGCGCATTGGCCCAACGGACAATGGCCTGCACCTGCTCGATGGTCTTGGGCAGCACGATGGCGCTGGGCGCCGGTGCATAGTGCTTGGTCCAGTCCTTGCCATAGGCGTCGAGGGATGCCGGGTCGGTCAGGACCTTGCCAGGGTCGACAAGGGTCATCAGTTCTTCAATTGCAGCGGGGTGGGTCATCGCTGGAACTCTCGACTTATTCATAGTCACCCTGAGCACTCTTCACCTGTCGGGATAAGCTCAGATTGTGTCGCGTATGCTAGCATAGCGCTCCCGCTGTTCATGCTAAGGCCGCCCTCGCGCCTGGCATCACCCCTCGCCATTTTTTCTCCGGGATACAGGTTTACGCAGATGAGCAAGACTTCTCTCGACAAGAGCAAGATCCGGTTCCTTCTTCTTGAAGGTGTGCACCAGAACGCGGTCGATACCCTCAAGGCCGCCGGCTACACCAACATCGAATACCTCACTGGTTCGTTGCCGGAAGCCGAGCTGAAGGAAAAGATCGCCGATGCCCACTTCATTGGCATCCGTTCGCGCACCCAGCTCACCGAAGAGATCTTCGACTGCGCCAAGAAACTGGTCGCCGTTGGCTGCTTCTGCATCGGCACCAACCAGGTAGACCTGGAAGCTGCCCGCGAGCGCGGTATCGCCGTGTTCAACGCGCCCTACTCCAACACCCGCTCGGTCGCCGAGCTGGTATTGGCCGAAGCGATCCTGCTGCTGCGTGGCATCCCAGAGAAAAACGCCTCCTGCCACCGTGGCGGCTGGATCAAGAGCGCAGCCAACTCGTTCGAGATTCGCGGCAAGAAACTCGGCATCGTCGGCTACGGCTCGATCGGTACCCAGCTGTCGGTCCTGGCCGAAAACCTGGGCATGCAGGTCTACTTCTACGACCCGCTGACCAAGCTGCCACTGGGCAACGCCGTACAGGTCACCAGCCTGCACGAACTGCTGGGCCTGGCCGACATCGTCTCGCTGCACGTGCCTGAGCTGCCCTCCACCCAGTGGATGATCGGTGAGAAGGAAATCCGCTCGATGAAGAAGGGCGCGATCCTGATCAACGCCGCCCGTGGCACCGTGGTCGAGCTGGACCACCTGGCCGCCGCCATCAAGGACAAGCACCTGATCGGCGCTGCCATCGACGTGTTCCCGGTCGAGCCACGCTCCAACGACGAAGAGTTCGAGAGCCCGCTGCGCGGCCTGGACAACGTGATCCTCACCCCGCACATCGGTGGTTCCACTGCCGAAGCCCAGGCCAACATCGGCCTGGAAGTGGCCGAGAAGCTGGTCAAGTACAGCGATAACGGTACTTCGGTGTCTTCGGTCAACTTCCCTGAGGTGGCACTGCCAGCGCACCCAGGCAAGCACCGCCTGCTGCACATTCACGAAAACATCCCGGGCGTACTCAGCGAGATCAACAAGGTATTCGCCGAGAACGGTATCAACATCTCCGGTCAGTTCCTGCAGACCAACGAGAAAGTCGGTTACGTGGTAATCGACGTAGACGCCGAGTACTCCGACCTGGCGCAAGAAAAACTGCAACAGGTCAAAGGCACCATCCGTTCCCGCGTACTGTTCTGAGTTTGCTTGCAGCATGAAAAAGGGAGGCCCTGGTGGCCTCCCTTTTTTTTGCCGGTGGAAGCGGCGTCGCCTGCTTCGCGGGCTTGCCCGCTCCCACAGGACACCGCAAACCCGAAGCTTGTGCCCCCCTGTGGGAGCGGGCGAGCCCGCGAAAAGCCCAACACCTATTTCACGTCGACAGTAATCTTCTGCGACTCGACGCTCGGCTTGAACGGCACGTGATACTGGTCACCCAGCACCAGTTGCAGGGTGTGCTTGCCCGGGGTCAGGGTAATGCTGGTTTCGGTCTGTGCCTTGCCGAAATGCAGCACCTGCGGCCCGGCTGGCAGTGCGGTGCCGGCCTCTGGCATCAGGCTGGTCGGCAGCGGCATGTCGGCGACGGGCTCTTTGTCCACATCCACCAGCAAGTGGTGGTGGCCGGTGTGTGGGGTCTGGTCGCCGGCAGGCTTCAGGCCCATGCCTTCAATGCCGAACTTGACGGTAAAGGTCTTGTCGACGGTGGCACCATCGGCGGGGGAAACGATGAAGACCTTGGCATCCTTGGGCGGCTCCTGGCTCTTCAGGGCGTCTGCGGCACTGGCCAACACCGACGCTCCCATCAGCAAACCGGCAACGGCAGCACGCGAAAATAGGCTGTTCATTCACTTCTCCTGTGATTCACTCAGTGACCGCAGCTTGTCATCCAACAGCGGCGGTAGTTCACCTTAGTTGAAATATGCGCCAAGGTGTTCACGTTGCCTGACAGAAAAATTTAAGTCAGGGTTAAACAATGCCGAGGCGCCAAGGTCTTAGGCTGCGTTCGATCATGGCGAGGAATAAAGCCGTGACGAAAGTTATTCACCTGTAAAAGAAAAAGGGGCCTTCAATGCGTTCGACCATAGGGGTACTGCTAGCAGTACTGATCAGTCCATTGGCCCAGGCGGAGCTGATCGACGAAATCGCCGACCGGGGCGAACTGCGCATTGCCGTACAAGCCGACAACCCGCCTTATGCGTTCAAGCAAGACGAGCGGCTGAGCGGTTTCGATGTGGAGTTTGGCCAGGACCTGGCCCGCGAACTCGACCTGCGTGCCGAATTTGTCGAGGCGCCTGCGGACGAGGTACTGCCAGGTGTGGAAAGCGGCAAGTATGATGTCGCGCTGACCCCAGCGAGCGAAGCACTCAAGAGTGACGGCCCGCTTGACGCGAGCCTGCCGTTTGGCGAGAAGAAACTGGTGATCCCGTTCCAGAAGGACAACCCGGCGTTTGAAAGTGCCGTTAACAATGCGCTGCAGCGGTTGAAGGACAGTGGCCGCACGGCCGAGCTCGAACAGAAGTGGTTCAAGGGTGTGCAGGAGACTGCGGCCGGGCAATGAGGTTTGTGCGGTCTGTGCCGCCCTCATCGCACTACATGCCTTATTGATTTGGCAGGCAAGCGCTGACCAGCACCCTCGGCAAATCAGAACGGGTCATTGCCACGCCGCCGGAACCAGCCCGTCAACGACAAGCGCTCACGCCCGGCGGGCAGCACTTCGTGAGGCACCTCACCCGACAGGAACACCACCAGGCAACCTGCCAGCGGCTCGACCAGGGGCTCGGCACCGTCGGCCAGGAACATGCGCAGCTGCCCACCATCCTGCGGCTGCCAGTCTTCGTTCAGGTAAAACACCGCCGAGACCATGCGCCGATCGTCGTCACGAAAGCGGTCCAGATGCCGGCGATAGAATGCCCCGGGTGGGTACAGGGCAAAATGGCACTCGAAATCCTGCAGGCCGAGAAACAGGCCCTGGTTGATGGCCAGCCGTAACTGGTCCATGGCCGCCAGGTACTGGTCGCAAGCCTCGGCCTGGCCAGGGTCGATCCACTGGATCTGGTCGCCGCGAATGGTTTCGCGTACTTCCTGGGCATCACCGCGCCCCACCCCGGCCGGGTTGAGTTCGCCTTCGGCATAACGGCGCCGGCACTCGACCGCCAACGCGCGCGCAAGGTCGACAGGCAGAAACAGCGCCTGTTGGGACCAGCCATGGGTGGCCAGATCGTCAACGACGGCCGCGAGCATCGGGTTTTCGGGGGAAGTATGCATGGCGCGCATCATATCCATTCGCCCTGGCGGCGCACAGCGCCACTTGGCCGAGAAACACGCACATATCTCGACAAACCGGCGCCGGGCCAAGGACAATGGTCGCCTGCCGACAGGAGTCCTGAATGCGCCGTCTGTTTTCCCTGATTCTGCTGATGATCTGCACCACGCCTGTCTGGGCAGATAACCTGGATCAACTGTACAAGGCTGCCGGCTGGCCCGACCAGCGCGCCCACTTCAACGATGCCCTCACCGCCGCCCAGGCGCGCTACCGCAACAGTTTACCGCCCGCCGTGTACCAGGCGCTGGTCGACAACAGCAACCAGCGCTTCCAGGCCCAGGCGGTAGACCGTCGTGCCCAGGCAAAGCTGCGCGCCAGCCTGGCCAACCCGGCACCGGCCCTGGCGTTCTTCCAGTCGCCGCTGGGGCGCAAGGTGGTAGCCGCCGAGCTCAAGGCCACGCGCAAGGATGAACTGGCCAGAAACGCCAAGGGCTTGCCGAAAATGCAGGCCAGCGATGACCGCCTGCTGATCATTGGCCACCTGGCTCAGGCCTTGCCAGCACGCGAAGCCGGCGCCGAAGTCAGCCTGGCCATCGCCGGCGTGGCGGCCGACAGCCTCAGCTCGATGATCCCCGGCCTGTTCGGCGGCGGCCAGGCGCAAGGCCTGCTCGACGGTCAGCGCCAGCGGCTCATGGGGCAAATTGGCGAAGACCTCAACAATACGTTGCTGTACGTGTACCGCGACCTGTCCGACGCCGAGCTGGAAGAGTTCGCCACCTTTGCCGAGTCGCCCGACGGCAAGGCCTACTACCAGGCGGCACTGGCCGCGGTGCGTGCCGGCCTGGCAGTGGGCCAGAGCAGCAACGACCTGAAGTGATCAGCCCAGGCGCTGGTCGATGAAGTCGAAGTAGCGCTGGCGAATGCCTGGCAGCTCGTTGGCCAGGTGGTGACGCGCATCGGGCAGCATCAGGATCTGCGGCTCAGCGAACTTGGCCTTCAGCACCTCCAGGTTGTATGGCCAATCCACCGTGCCGTCGGCCTCTCCCTGTACGATCAATGGCCGCCGCGTACTTTTGGGCGCAGCCTCGATGCGTTCGACCCAGGCGATCAGGGCACCCACCCAGGCGGTGGGCAGCCGGCGCGGTTGCAGGGGGTCGGCCTGGAGAAACGGCAGGAAGGCAGGGTCGTTGGTGTTCTCACTGAAGCGCCGCTCGATACCATTGACGAAATGGCGCAGCACGCGATAGCTGAATTTGGACCAACGCCAGGCACATGGCCGCACCAGCGGCGCCAGCAGAATGACCTGGCCATCGACAGGGCTATGGGCACCTTGGTGCAGCAAATGGTCCACCGCGATCGCCCCACCCGTGCTCTGCCCGCACAAATGCCATGGCCGCGGCAACTGCAACGCACGCGCCTGTTCGAACAGGGCCTGCAGCACCTGCTGGTACACCGCGAAGTCGCTGATGCTCGCCCGCTCGCCGCTGGACAGCCCATGGCCGGGCAGGTCGCAGCTGATGACCGCGAAACCTTGCCCGAGCGCCCACTCGATCACATGCCGATAGAGGCCCATGTGGTCGTAATAGCCATGCAGCAGGAACAGCGTCGCGCTTGGCTGCTCGGGTAGCCAAGCCTGCCCGACCAACTCGAACCCCGCGGCCTGGAAACCGCCCAGCCAGCTGTGGGCCGACAGGTTCAGGCCATAGAAACGCTGGTAATCCTGCGCTTGAGTCGACAGCGGATGGCGCGCGGTGAACGGCGCCAGGCTGGCACGCAGGCGGTCGGGCTGAAAGTCAGGGGGCATCGGGTACATCCACAGTGAAGCAAGTATTGATCTGGGATATTCAGCTCTGGCCCTCGTCATGGCAAGCTCGTCCACTTCGAACAACCTGCATCGATCCGATTGTAGGAGCGGCCCACGACTTCTCATGAATATCAAGATCATCAAGCCGATGGCTGCCGCTTGCGGGCTGCTGCTCGGCGCCGCCCTGATGTGGCAAGCCTTCACCACCTTCCAGGCCCGCTACCTGCGCCCGTTCGACAACCAGGCCACGCTGTTCGACGGCAGCCAGTTGCAGCTCCCCGCCGAGCTGGCCGGCCCGGGCCCGATCCGCGTGGTGCACTTCTGGGACCCGGCCTGCCCCTGCAATGTCGGCAATCAACAACACCTTGCCGAGCTGGTCAGCCAGTTCGCCGAACAGGGCGTAGCCTTCCACGTGCTGCAAAAGCCCGGCAGCCATGGCCAGCTGCCGGCCAACCTCACCGGGCTGCAACCGCTGGGCAGCCTGCCCGGTAGCGAACACCTGCCCGCCACGCCGGCCGTGGCCATCTGGGATCGGCGAGGTCGCCTGGCCTATTTCGGCCCCTACAGCGAAGGCGCTGTCTGCAATGCCAGCAACAGCTTCATCGAGCCTATTCTCAAGGCACTGCTCGACGGCCGCCAGGTCAGTGCCTCCAATACCCTGGCGGTGGGCTGCTATTGCCCTTGGGCAGGCTGACGCACCCGTGCAGGGTTACCCACCACCGTGGCACCGGCTGGCACATCCCGGGTCACCACGCTACCGGCACCGACCACCGCGTTATCGCCAATGGTCACACCCGGCAGAATGATCGCCGCACCGCCGATCCACACATTGTTGCCAATGGTCACGGGGCGCCCGCTTTCCAGCCCGCTGCGCCGCACGTCGGGGTCCAGCGGGTGGTCGGCGGCGTAGATCTGCACATTGGGGCCGATCTGGCAGTCATCGCCGATAGACACCGGCACCACGTCGAGCATCACGCAGTTGAAATTGATGAAGGTGTTGCGGCCGACGCGGATGTTGTAGCCATAGTCGCAGTAGAAGGGTGGGCGGATCACGGTGCCCTCGCCCACATGGCAAAAATGCTCGCGCAGCAAGCCATGACGGGCGTCGTTAAGCAGTTCCACGCTGTTATTGTAGCGGTGCATCCAGTGCTTGCTGGCGATCTGCTCGGCCTGCAATTCAGGGCAGCCAGCGTGGTAGAGCTGGCCGGTAAGCATCTTCTGTTTTTCGCTGAGTGCCATGGAAACTCCTTCCTGGGGGCAGTGCTCGTTCGCGCATCCACCCAAGGTCGGACCCTTTTTTTTCGTAGATAGCTCAAGGAGTCTGCATGAAGCGCAGCCTGACCCTACTGGCCGTGGTTGTTGCCGCGGCCGCTGGCGCTGGTTACTGGTATGCACAGGGCAAGCTGCCACAGCGTGAAGGCGAAGTGGCGATGGCCGGCCTGCAGGCACCGGTCAGCGTGCGCTACGACAGCCGCGGCGTGCCGCACCTGCAAGCGCAGAACGAGGCGGACCTGTACCGTGCGCTGGGCTATGTGCATGCCCAGGACCGGCTGTTTCAAATGGAGATCATGCGCCGCCTGGCACGTGGCGAACTGGCCGAGGTGCTGGGCGACAAGCTGCTGCCCACCGACACGCTGTTCCGCAGCCTGCGCATACGCGAGCAAGCCGCCCTGATGGCCAGGCGCCAGGACCCGCAATCGCCGGCCGCCCTGGCTTTGCAAGCCTACCTCGACGGGGTCAACCGCTGGCAGGCCAGCCACCCCAAGCCGGTGGAGTTCGACCTGCTCGGTATCACCCCACGCCCGTTCACCGCCGAAGACACCCTGAGTATCGCCGGCTACCTGGCGTACAGTTTTGCCGCAGCGTTTCGCACCGAACCGGCGCTGACCTACATCCGCGACCAGTTGGGCCCTGACTACCTGAACATTTTCGACCTGGGCTGGCAGCCCGAGGGGGCCCTGGGCAAACCGCTGGCGGCGGCCGACTGGCGCAGCCTCGAAAGCCTGGCCCGGCTCAGCCACGAAGCACTGGGCGATGCCGGCATTCCGCAGTTCGAGGGCAGCAATGCCTGGGCCGTCGCCGGTAGCCGCACACGCAGTGGCAGGCCGTTGCTGGCAGGCGACCCGCACATCAGTTTTGCAGTACCGGCGGTGTGGTACGAGGCCGAACTGTCGGCACCCGGCTTCAACCTGTACGGCTACTTCCAGGCGCTCAACCCGTTCGCCCTGCTCGGCCACAACCGCGACTTCGGCTGGAGCCTGACCATGTTCCAGAACGATGATGTCGACCTGATCGCCGAACGCACCAACCCGGCCGACAGCAACCAGGTCATGGTCGATGGCCGGTGGCACACACTGGAAACCACCCAGCAGCAGATTGCGGTAAAGGGTGAAGCGCCAGTCACCCTCAACCTGCGTCGCTCGCCCCATGGCCCCATCGTCAACGATGTACTGGGCAATATCGCCGGCACCACGCCAGTAGCCCTGTGGTGGGCGTTTCTCGAAACCGAAAACCCGATCCTCGAGGGTTTCTACCAGCTCAACCGCGCCGACTCCCTGGGCAAGATGCGCGAAGCCACAGCCAAGGTCCATGCGCCGGGGCTGAACTTCGTCTGGGCCAACGCCCGCGGTGATATCGGCTGGTGGGCGGCCGCGAAGTTGCCGATACGCCCAGCCGGCGTCGACCCGGCGTTCATCCTCGACGGCGCCAGCAGCCAGGCCGACAAGCTCGGTTTCTACCCCTTCAGCGCCAACCCGCAGCAGGAGAACCCGGCCCGCGGCTATATCGTCTCGGCCAATTACCAGCCACCGGCGGCGGTGCCGATACCGGGGTACTACAACCTGCCCGATCGTGGCCGCCAGCTCGATCGCCAGCTGGCCAACCCTGAGGTGAAGTGGGACACCCAGAACAGCCAGGCGCTACAGCTGGACACCACCAGCGATTATGGCCCGCGCATGCTGGCCCCGCTGCTGGCGACCCTGCGCGCCATAGCCGAAGGTGATGAAGAAAAGGAACTGGTGGAACAACTGGCCGCCTGGGCGGGCGATTACCCGCTGGACTCGACCAGCGCCACCCTGTTCAACCAGTTCCTTTACGAGCTGGCCTATTCGGCCCTGCATGATGAACTGGGCGATACCTGGTTCCCGGTACTGATCAGTACCCGCGCCATCGACGCCGCCTTGCCACGGCTGGCGGCGGATGCCGATTCGCCCTGGTGGAATACCCGGGGTGGCGACCAGCACACCGACCGGACCCAAGTGGTGCGTACGGCATGGCACAACAGCCTGAAGCACCTGCGCGACACCCTCGGCAACGACCCGGCGCGCTGGCAGTGGGGCAAGGCCCATACCTTGACCCACAACCACCCCCTGGGGGTGAAAAAGCCGCTGAACCTGCTGTTCAACGTTGGGCCATTCGCCGCCCCCGGTACACATGAGGTACCGAACAACCTGTCGGCGAAAATAGGCCCGGCGCCATGGCCGGTCACCTACGGCCCCTCGACGCGGCGGCTGATCGACTTTGCCGATGCCGGGCAGGCGCTGACCAGCAACCCGGTCGGGCAGAGTGGCGTGCCCTTCGACCGGCATTACGCAGACCAGGCCGAAGGGTATGTGCAAGGGCGGTATCAGAAGGCGCAGATGGGGGTGATTCCGGCGCAGAGCACGCTCAGGCTGGTGCCGGCGCAGTGATTGCTCTGGTTGGTATGTAGCTTTGAGATTGCCGGGGCTGCTTTGCAGCCCATCGCGACACAAGGCCGCTCCTACAAGATGGCGCTTTGGTAGGGGCGCTGCGGCCGGAAGCAAAAACGCCGACACATGGGGGTCGGCGTTTTTTCGATGACTGCTGGCGGATCAGAACGCCGGCAGTACGGCGCCCTGGTACTTCTTGGCGATGAATTCCTTCACTTGCGGGCTGGTCAGGGCCTTGGCCAGTTTCTGCATCGCATCACTGTCCTTGTTGTCCGGGCGCGCGACCAGGAAGTTCACGTACGGCGAGTCGGCACCTTCGATCACCAGCGCATCCTTGGCCGGGTTCAAGCCGGCTTCGAGGGCGTAGTTGGTGTTGATCATGTCCAGGTCCACCTGGTCCAGCACGCGGGGCAGCATGGCCGACTCAAGCTCGCGGAACTTCAGGTTCTTCGGGTTCTCGGCAATGTCCTTGGGGGTGGCCAGGGCGTTCTTCGGGTCCTTCAGGGTGATCAGGCCGGCCTTCTGCAGCAGGATCAGAGCACGCCCGCTGTTGCTCCCTTCGTTCGGAATGGCAACGGTGGCGCCCTCTTTCAGCTCGCTCAGGCTCTTGACCTTCTTCGAATAGCCACCGAACGGCTCGACGTGCACGCCAACCACGGTTACCAGGTGGGTGCCCTTGCCTTCGTTGAAGCTCTTCAGGTAGGGCAGCGTCTGGAAGTAGTTGGCGTCCAGGCGCTTCTGGTCCACCTGCACGTTCGGCTGCACGTAGTCGGTGAAGACCTTGATCTGCAGGTCCACCCCTTCTTTGGCCAGGGTAGGCTTGATCAGCTCGAGGATTTCGGCGTGCGGTACCGGGGTAGCGGCAACCACCAGTTTCTCGGCAGCGGCGGCCAGGCCGGAAAACGCCAGGGCAGCGGCCAGGGCGGTGGTCAGCAGGGTCTTCTTCATGGTGGTCCTTATTCTGAATCTGAGCCATCGGCGATGGCGAATCGGCTGCCCAACCGCTTCACCAGTGGGCGTGAGGCGGACAATACCTAGAATTTTTATTCCGTAACAATATCTTTTATTTCGCTAGTTATTCCAAAAAATACAGTCCCTACGGGTTTTGCTTATGAGCCATGGCTAGCCAGCGGTCTTGGCAGGTCGAGGTCATGGGGCAACAGCTCTTCGCTATCATTTACCAGCAAGGCAAAGTGAATGACATTCTCCAGCTCGCGGGTATTGCCCGGCCACGGGTGGGCTTCCAGCACCTGCTGCGCGGCCTCGCTCACCAGGGGCACCGGGCGCTGCAGCCGGGCACTGTAGATACCCACGAAATACTCGGCCAACGGCAGGATATCGCCTGGCCGCTCGCGCAAGGGCGGCAGCTCCAGCGCGCCTTCATGCAGGTAGTGGTAGAGCCGCTCGTTGAAGCGACCGGCACGCACCACCCGAGCCAGGTCGATACTGCTGGCGGCTACCAGCCTTACATCCACCGGCTGTGGTTGTTGCGCCCCAACACGCATCACCTCGCGGTTCTCCAGCGCTGCCAGCAGCTTGCCCTGGATGGCCAGCGGCAAGTCGGCGATTTCGTCCAGGTAAAGCGTGCCGCCGTTGGCCGAGCCAAACCAGCCGGCGCGGCTGCTGGCCGTACCGCCATGGCTGCCAGCGCTATAGCCGAACAACTCGGCGTCGGCATAGGTCGGGCTGATGGCCGCGCAGTTGACCGACACGAACAGCCCGCTACGGTCGCTGGTACGGTGGATTTGCCGCGCCAGCAGCTCCTTGCCGGTACCGGTCTCGCCACGAATCAGCACCGGCAAGGGTTGCGGCGCCAGGAGCTCAAGCTCATCGCGCAGCCGCTGCGAGCGTGGGTCGATGAACACCAATGCCTTGGCACGGATGCTCAAGGGGCTTTTGTCCAGTTCAGGAAAGGTCAGCAGCGGCTGGCCAAACGGGTTTTGAAAAGTCATGAAAAAACTCCCGCCCCAGGCCTGAGGTGGCCGGGCGTACAAGGGCCAATCAGGCGCGGCGCAGTCCGCGCTGCTCGACCCGGCTTTGCAAGCGATACAAGTAGGCGAAGCCTTGTTCCCAGCGTTCATGCCCGGACTTGACGTTGATGTGCCCGGCGTTGCTCAGCAACCCCGCTTCGGCACCCCAGGCCTGGGCCAGGTATAACGCCCGCGGCACGCTCACGGCAGGGTCGTTGTCCGAGCTGACAACCTGGCTGGGAAATGGCAACACCCCGAGCGGAATCGGCGCAAAGTTGCGCAGCGCCGGCGCACAGGCGGGCCGCTCGACGTCCGCAGGCGCCACCAGCAACGCCCCCCTCACCCGCCGCAGCGACGCCGGGCTGGCCTGCGCGGCCCAATGGGCGACGGTGATGCAGCCCAGGCTATGGGCGATCAGGATGACTGGCGAGGGCTCGGCGGCAATCGCCTGTTCCAGCGCCTGCACCCAGTCCAGGCGTTGCGGGGTCAACCAGTCATGCTGCTCGACCCGCGCGCTGTTGGGCAGGGTGCGCTGCCAGTGGCTTTGCCAGTGGTTGTCTGGCGATCCTTGCCAGCCCGGCACAATCAGGTAACGAATCGACTCATTGCGCATGGGGACGCCTCCAGTAAGTTTGCGTGCTTGGAGGCCAGTATAAGGACGGGGTTATATTCGTAAAGGAATAAGAAGCTATTTATTAATAACCAAAAATTCATGAACGGCCTTGCGCCGCGACGGGCTGCAAAGCAGCCCCGGCAATCTCACAGGTACAAAAAAGCCCGGGACCAACCCCGGGCTTTGCATCAGCCACCGCGATTCAGATATCCGCCACCTTCTGCCAAACCTTCGGCCGGAAGAACAGCGTCTCCCCACGCGCCAGACCGGTCAGGCTATCGTGGTCCTTGACCACTTCGGCTTCGATCAACTCGCTCTGCCCTTCCACCTTCAGGGTCACCCGGGTGGTCGCGCCCAACGGCCGAATGTCGCGCACTTCGGCCGCATGGTGGCCTTCGGTTTCATGGCGCGACAAAGACACCTCATGCGGCCGGAACAGCACATGGTGCCCTTCGCTCAATGCCAGGCGGTTGGAGTCACCAAGGAAGTGGTAGACGAAATCGTTGGCCGGTTGCTCATACACCTCCCCCGGCGAACCGATCTGCTCGATCACCCCTTTGTTCATCACCACGATGCGGTCTGCCACCTCCATGGCTTCTTCCTGGTCGTGGGTGACGAACACCGAGGTCAGGTTGATGTCCTCGTGCAGCCGCGCCAGCCAGCGGCGCAGCTCTTTGCGCACCTTGGCATCCAGCGCACCGAACGGCTCATCCAGCAGCAGCACCTTGGGCTCCACCGCCAGTGCCCGGGCCAGGGCGATGCGCTGGCGCTGGCCACCCGACAACTGCTCAGGGTAGCGGTCGGACAACCAGTCCAGTTGCACCATGTTCAGCAGCTCATGCACTTTCTCGGCGATCCTGCTTTCGCTGGGGCGCTCGCCCTTGGGCTTCATGCGCAGGCCGAACGCCACGTTGTCGAACACGCTCATGTGGCGGAACAGTGCGTAGTGCTGGAACACGAACCCCACGTTGCGGTCGCGCACGTCGCGGCCCGACACGTCCTCGCCATGGAACACGATGTTGCCCTGGTCCGGGGTTTCCAGGCCGGCGATGATGCGCAGCAGGGTGGTCTTGCCGCAGCCGGACGGGCCGAGCAAGGCCACCAGCTCGCCGCTGTTGATGTCCAGGGTGATGTTGTCCAGGGCCTGGAAGCTGTTGAAGCGCTTGCTGACGTTACGAACTTCGATCGACATGAGTCATTCCTCCGCGGCGCCGTGGCGCAGGCGGTTAATACGGTTCTCGCTCCACTGCTTGAGCAGCAGGATGAAGAGCGCCAGGATCAGCAACAGGCTGGCCACGCTGAAGGCTGCGACGTGGTTGTACTCGTTGTAGAGAATTTCCACGTGCAGCGGCAGGGTGTTGGTCACGCCACGAATGTGGCCGGACACCACCGACACCGCGCCAAACTCGCCCATGGCCCGCGCAGTACACAGCACCACGCCGTAGATCAGCCCCCACTTGATGTTCGGCAGGGTCACGTGCCAGAACATCTGCCAGCCGTTGGCGCCGAGCAGCCGCGCGGCCTCCTCCTCTTGCGTGCCCTGCTCCTGCATCAGCGGGATCAGCTCACGGGCCACGAACGGTACGGTGACGAAAATGGTCGCCAAAACGATGCCCGGCAGGGCGAAGACTATTTGAATATCGTGGTCTTGCAGCCACGGCCCGAACAGGCCCTGCGCGCCGAACATCAGCACGTAGACCAGGCCGGCGATCACCGGCGACACCGAGAACGGCAGGTCGATCAGGGTGACCAGGATGCTCTTGCCGCGGAAGGTGTACTTGCTCACGCACCAGGCGGCGCTTACCCCGAACACCAGGTTCAGCGGCACCGAGATGGCCACGGCGAGCAGGGTCAGTTTCAGCGCCGACAAGGCGTCGGGTTCGAGGATCGCCTCGAAGAAGGTGCCGAAACCGTTCTTCAGCGCCTGCGATACCACAATGACCAGGGGCAGCAGCAAAAACAGCACGAATACCAGCCAACCAAGGCCGATCAGGATACGCCGCGAAGTGGCGCTGCCACGGCGGGCGGCGTTGGCGGCCGCGCTTGCACTCAGGGATGAACTGGACATGCCGGCCTCCTTCAAGGGGTTTCGATACGGCGCTGCAGCAGGTTGATCAGCAGCAGCAGGATGAAGGAAACCACCAGCATCAGCACGCCAATGGCGGTGGCCCCGGTGTAGTCGTACTGGTCGAGCTTGACCATGATCAGCAGCGGCAGGATCTCGGTCTTCATTGGCATGTTGCCAGCAATGAAAATCACCGAACCGTACTCGCCCACGCCACGGGCGAAGGCCAGGGCAAAGCCGGTCAGCCAGGCGGGCAGCAGGGCCGGCGCCAGGATGTGGCGGAACACCTGCAGCGGCTTGGCACCCAGGCAGGCGGCAGCCTCTTCCACTTCACGTGGGATGTCGGCCAGAACCGGCTGCACGGTGCGCACCACGAACGGCAGGGTGACGAACGTCAGCGCCAGGGTGATGCCCAGTGGGGTGTAGGCGATCTTGAAGCCCAGGTCGGTGGCGAACTGACCGACCCAGCCCTGGGGGGCGTAAAGCGCGGTCAGGGCGATACCGGCAACGGCCGTGGGCAGGGCGAACGGCAGGTCGATCATCGCATCGATGACCTTGCGCCCCGGGAAGGTGTAGCGCACCAGCACCCAGGCCAGCAGGGTGCCAATCACACCATTGATGATGGCCGCGAACAGGGCAGTGCCGAAACTCAGTTTGAGCGCGGCGATTACCCGCGGCGCACTGATGATGTTCCAGAACTGCTCGAAGGTCAGCTGCGAGGCATGGATGAACATGGCCGCCAGCGGTATCAGCACGATCAGGCTGAGGTACACCAAGGTGTAGCCCAGCGTCAGCCCGAAGCCGGGTATGACGGGGGAAATGCGACGTGACATAGGTATCCCTTTGAATGCACATGGCCAAGTATCGATCCGGGGCCGGCGCAGGCTTCTGAATCTTTGGGGCTGCCTTGCAGCCGATCGCCGGCAAGCCAGCTCCCACAGGATTACCACAGGCCTGAAGGCTGCGCGATCCCTGTGGGAGCTGGCTTGCCGGCGATGGGCCGCGGCGCGGCCCCGGTTTTCCCTGGCCGGTTACTGTGCCTGATAGATCTGGTCGAACACACCGCCATCATTGAAGAATTTCGGTTGTGCAGTCTTCCAGCCACCAAAGTCCTTGTCGATGGTCACCAGGTCCAGTTTCGGGAACTGCTTGGCAAACTCGGCCGCGACCTTTTCATCACGCGGGCGGTAGAAGTTCTGGGCGGCAATTTTCTGCCCGGCCGGGCTGTACAGGTGTTTGAGGTATTCGGTGGCAATCGCGGTATTGCCCTTCCTTTCGGCGTTCTTGTCCACCACCGCCACCGGCGGCTCGGCAAGAATCGACAGCGACGGCACGACGATCTCGAACTTGTCGGCACCGCCGTCTTCCTTCAGTGCCAGGAACGCTTCGTTTTCCCAGGCCAACAACACATCGCCCTGGCCATTGTTGACGAAGGTGATGGTAGAGCCGCGCGCGCCGGTATCCAGCACCGGCACATGCTTGAACAGTTCCTGCACATAGGCCTTGGCCTTGTCTTCACTGCCGCCGGCCTTCAGGCCGTAAGCCCAGGCGGCAAGGAAGTTCCAGCGTGCGCCGCCAGATGTTTTCGGGTTGGGGGTAATCACCGACACGTCGTTCTTGATCAGGTCGCCCCAGTCCTTGATGCCTTTCGGGTTGCCCTTGCGCACCAGGAACACGATGGTCGAGGTATAGGGGGTGCTGGCGTCCGGCAGGCGGGTTTGCCAGTTCTCCGGCAAGGTCTTGCCCAGCTTGGCGATTTCGTCGATATCACCGGCCAGCGCCAGGGTCACCACGTCAGCGCGCAGACCGTCGATCACCGCCCGGCCCTGCTTGCCCGAGCCACCGTGGGATTGCTGGATCTTCACCGTGTCGCCCGGGTGCGCCTGCTGCCAATGCTGGATGAACTCGGCGTTGTATTGCTGGTACAGCTCACGGGTGGGGTCGTATGACACGTTCAGCAGTTCGTAATCCTTGGCGATGGCGGAACCGGCAAAAACGGCACTGGCCAGGGCGGCGAGCGCATAACGGCGGATGGACATGGTGAAGCTCCCGATGGCATTTGTTCTAGTTTTGAAAGGGTGTGGGCTCAGCCGGCCTTATTGCCCGGCTGTTGCAGGCGGAACTTCTCCTTGCGCTCGATCTGCACGACCTGGGCGTTATGCACCGTGATCTCCACCGCGCCAAAGCGCAGGTCGCGCAGGGCGTTCTGGATCTCCCGCAAAAGGCTGGCTTCGTCCTGACCATCGATATTACGCAGCGATGCACTCATGCTCGTTCTCCTTGGCGTGAGATCCCGGGCGGGGATTTGAAGGGGTATTGCCTGGCTTGAGGGCAATAGTAGCGAGGGGCTTTTATTCTTAAAAATACTATTTAAGAATTTTTATATAACCGTTTTATTTTTCTGGTTCGAGGGCCCTATCGCCGGCAAGCCGGCTCCCACAGGCGTGTCACTGCCTCTCAGTTTTGTGAGGCCCCTGTGGGAGATTCTA
>NZ_BLJG01000020.1 GCF_009932375.1 Pseudomonas juntendi | reverse complement strand
GCGGGCAAGCCCGCAAAAGGGCCGGCACAGCCAAGCACATGCTTCAGTCATATCCGGAAACCACCAACCACCCGGCCACCCCGCTTCAGCCACTACTTTCAAAGGGAGGTTCAATTTCAAGGAAGATCACAATGCCGTTAGCCGAATCCCATCTGCTGCGCCGTGGGCGCTTTTCCGAGCCAGGCAGGCTCTACATGCTGACCACCATCACGCAACAGCGAAAGTCACTTTTCCTCGACTTTCACCATGCCCGGCTGGTGGTCAAACATCTGCGGATCTCAAATGATATTCAGGACTGCCGGTCATTGGCCTGGGTAGTGATGCCGGACCATCTGCATTGGTTGATCGAACTGAAGGAAGTGGCATTGGCGACACTGATGCGCAAGTTCAAATCACGCGCAGCCATTGCCTTGCGCAAGGCAGGTGTCAGGCACAAGCCGATATGGCAACCGGGGTATCACGACCATGCACTGCGGCGGGAAGAGAATGTGGTGCATGTGGCCCGGTACATCGTTGCCAATCCCTTGAGGGCAGGCTTGGTCCGGAGTGTCAGGGATTATCCACACTGGGATGCGGTATGGCTTTGAATCGGTGCTGGGGCCTTCGCGGGCTCGCCCGCTCCCACAGGTACAGCGCAGGCCCTGAGACTTCGCTGTACCTGTGGGAGCGGGCGTGCCCGCGAAAGGGCCGGTACAGGTCAGACCTGAACTGAGGCCTTGTTGAGGCCAAGCTCAATGTCATCAATGAGGGCTTTGGCAAAGCCACTGAGAATTCTTGCTGCACTACCTGCCAGCCGATCATTTTCCATCTCGGCTTCGGTTGTCAGGTGATTGATACAGCCGAGCATGACGGAGAGTTCGGAGAAAGCATGATTGAAGGGGATGTTGGCCTGTACGCGGAAAAGCTCCATGCAGGTTTCTTTACCGACAGTGCTGCTGTAGCTCGGATGGGTAGAATCAAGGTCGTGCTTGGTCATGGTTGGAATCCAATGTCGTTAATTGGACCACCAACTCGTCTTTCTCACGGACAAGGGGTGGCAGCCGTACGCGGGGTGAGAAACCGAGGACATTGAACCCGGCCAGGCCGAAGCCTGCCCACGTAGGCTGCCATGACTGGAAGTCCGTTCAACATCGTTCGGGTTCTCACACCCGATCACCATGAATGGCGACCCTACGACGTTAGCCCTGGGGCATTTCCCCTACAACAGAGCAGCTTCCACGCGGCTCGTAGGATAATTCCCAAGCAGCGCCGATTGAAGCTTTGGGCTCAGGTTGATGAAAAGTCGTACGCCATCAGGGCCTCTTCGCGGGCTTGCCCGCTCCACAGGTCCAGCGCAGGCCCTGAGACTTGCGCTGTACCTGTAGGAGCGGGCGTGCCCGCGAAAGGGCCGGTACAGCCAAGCACATGCTTCAGTTATATCCGGAAACCACCAACCACCCGGTCACCCCGCTTCAGCCACTACTTTCAAAGGGAGGTTCAACTTCAAGGAAGATCACAATGCCGTTAGCCGAATCCCATCTGCTGCGCCGTGGGCGCTTTTCCGAGCCAGGCAGGCCTGCATCTTTCTCACGGATGGGGCGGCAACCGTACGCGAGGTGAGAAACCGCGGATATAGGAACGCAGCCAGACCTGGGTCTGCCCGCGCACGGCTGCCATGACGGAAGCACTATATCGTTGGGTTCTCACACCCAGTCGCCAGTACTGGCGACCCAACGACATTAGCCCTGGGGCATTTCCCCTACAACAGAGCAGCTTCCACGCGGCTCGTAGGATAATTCCCAAGCAGCGCCGATTGAAGCTTTGGGCTCGGGTTGATGAAAAGTCGTACGCCATCAGGGCCTCTTCGCGGGCTTGCCCGCTCCTACAGGTACAGCGCAGTCTCAACGCCTGTGGGAGCGGGCAAGCCCGCGAAGAGGCCGGCACAGGCAATGCATCAATCAACCGCCAGCCAACGGATCCTTCCCGGTCACCGTCACCCCGCGCGTCGCCGCCTCGGCGCTGGCCTTCAACGCCTCCAGGTCCGCCGCGCTACGCTCGATATCCGACCGCAATCGCTGATACTCCTGCCGGTGCCGCTGCCACCAGGCCTTGGTGGCGCAGTGCCCGCTGACCCCACGCGCCACGGCCAGGCCGCCCACCGCCATCTGCAGCAAGCCAACCAAGCCGCCACGGCGCAGCCCTTTGCTGAACATCAGCGCACCACCGGCCAGCGAGCTGGCACGTTCCAGGCCATGAACATTGTGCTGCGACGACGCAGCGGAATGGCTATCGAGCATGGCAAACCCTCCTTGTGGAATGTAAGCAGCTGACCTGCACGGCAACGCCAGCGTTCAGTTGCATCGCTCGGCGGCGAGCCCTGGGTGGGGTTGAAACGGTGAAAAGCAGCTGGCTGTGTCGTATATGGCGAATACCCTGTCCGGTTTGGCAATGCAGCTTCAAGGGTGTTTAATCACCGCTGTCGAAACCGCTGGAGGCCTTGAAAACAAAGGCTCAGACAGATTCAGCCGTTTATCTGAAATGCTGTAGACACATTGTCTAACAGTGCCCTATAGTCGTTATACAAATAGTAGACACAGCGCCATGACCACAAAGAAGGCCGCCATGAAAGCCACCGTTCAACCCCTCGAAGCGCAAGTGCCACCGGACCGCAAGGCGGTGTTGGCCGAGGCGCTGCGCCGCCGGATCCTGAGCATGGAACTGGCCCCGGGGGCAGTAGTGGACGAACTGGCCCTGTGCGACGAATTCGGCCTGTCGCGGCCACCCGTGCGTGAACTGCTGCGCCAGATCGCCGCCGAGGGCTACATCGAACTGGAAGCCAACCGCGCACCACGGGTGGCGGCCATGAACCACGAGTCGCTGCACAGTTTTTTCGTTGCCGCACCGCTGATCTACATTGCAACCACGCAGCTGGCCGCCACCTATGCCAGTGCCGATGAAATCGACGCGCTCAAGGCCATCCAGGCCCAGTTCCGCCAGGCGATCGAAGACCGTGATGTGGAAAACCGCGTGCTTTACAACGACGCCTTCCACCTGGAAATCGGCAAGATGGCGCACAACGACTACCTGCTGCCGAGCCTGCGTCGCTTGCTGATCGACCACACCCGGCTGGGCAAGATCTTCTATCGCCACCCGACCACCGATGACATGCAACGTGACCTGGAAACCGCTTGCGCGCAGCACGACCAGATGATTGATGCGATCGAGCGCCGTGACCCGCAAACGGCTGGGCAACTGGTGCGTGAGCACTTCGAGCTGTCGCGCCGGCGCATGGCTGAATACGCCGCACCACAAGGGCTGGATGTACCCATACAGATATGAATGACCCGGTCAGGCCGGCGCTGGCTGACCGCTCGACGACAACAAGCACCAGGTTAGCCCAATGACAAGAATAAGTTCGTTACCTGCCGATGATGCCACCTGTGGCTGGTATCACCTGAGCCAGCCCCGCACGCCAAGGCCGGCCCACAGCGGCAACACCCAGGCCCGCTGGGTGATCGTCGGCGCCGGTTTCACCGGCCTGGCTGCTGCGCGCCAACTGGCAACGAACTTTCCGCATGACGAAGTGGTGTTGGTCGAAGCCCAGGAGGTCGGCTTCGGCACCTCCGGGCGTAACGCCGGTTTTGCCATCGACCTGCCGCACGACATCGGGGCCGAGGACTACATTGGCGACATCGATATCGCCAAAACCGTGCTCAAGCTCAACCTGGGCGGGCAGTCGTACCTCAAGGAGCTGATCGAGCGCTACGCCATCGAGTGCCAGTTCCGCCACTGCGGCAAGTACCAGGCGGCCGTCGAGGACCGCGGTATTGCCGTGCTGGACGCCTACCGCCGAGGCCTGGACAAGCTGGGCCAGCCTTACGAGGTGATCGAGGGCCGTGACCTGCCCGGGCACATTGGCACGCATTTCTACCGCAAGGGCCTGTTCACCCCGGGCACTGCCTTGCTGCAGCCCTCGGCCCTGGTCAAGGGCCTGGCCGACAGCTTGCCGAGCAATGTTTCGCTATACGAGCACACGCCCATCACCGATGTGGAGTATGGCGACAAGGTAGTGCTGCGCCACGCCAAGGGCTCGATCACAGCCGACAAGCTGGTGCTGACCACCAATGCCTTCGGCATGAGTTTCGGCTTCCTCAAGGGCCGCATGCTGCCGGTGTTCACCTACGGCAGCATCACCCGCCCACTGACCGCTGAAGAGCAGGCGCGGCTGGGGGGCAACCCCTACTGGGGCGTGATCCCTGCCGACCCGTTCGGCACCACCATGCGCCGTACCGTCGACAACCGCCTGCTGATCCGCAACAGCTTCAGCTACAACCCCGACGGGCGCAGCAACCGCAAGTTCCTGCAGCGCTTTGCCGAGCGCCACCGTGAATCGTTCGCCCGGCGCTTTCCAATGTTGCCCGGGGTGGGCTTCGAGTACACCTGGGGCGGTGCCCTGGCGCTGTCGCGCAACCACATGGGGTTTTTCGGCAAGTTGGCGCCCAATGTAGTCGGCGCACTGTGCTGCAACGGCCTCGGCGTTACCCGTGGCACGGTCACCGGCAAGTTGCTGGCTGACTGGCTGGCGGGCGACAAGAACGAACTTATCGAGTTTTTGCTAAATGCCCCCGGGCCTTCCGCGAACCCGCCGCAACCCCTGGTTTCGTTGGGTTTGAACGCCAACTTGATGTGGGGGCAGTTCCGCGCTGGCAAAGAAAGCTGATCGCTGACAGGCATCAGGCATAGCACAGACAGGTCGGCATCCAGTTAGCCGGCACGGGCTCGCTCGGCCCGAAATTGACCACCGGTGGTTATTACCGGGTCCCCGGGGCTGAACAGTCTTTTCAGTTTCGCGGGCGCGTTCGCCTTGAAAACACGTAGTAAGCAGAAATGGTAGGAACAATAATGACAAGTCCGAATGTTTCGATTGAAGAAGTACCGATCAACAACTTTCACCAGTTGCTGACTTTGCGTTCCGGCGGCGGCTCGTTCGTTGACGGCTATGTACTGAGCATCATTGGCGTGGCCATGGTGCAGATGTCTGCAGGCTTGAGCCTGAGCAGTTTCTGGCAAGGCATGATTGCCGCATCGGCGCTGATCGGCATTTTCTTCGGTGGTTTCTTCGGCGGCTGGCTCACCGACCACTTTGGCCGCAAAAGGGTGTTCTTCGTCGGCCCGACCCTGTTCATCCTGGCCTCGCTGGCGCAGTTCTGGGTGGAGTCGGCCCTGGCGTTGTTCCTGCTGCGGTTTGCCATCGGCATTGCCGTGGGCATTGAATACCCGGTGGCCACCTCGTTGCTGGTGGAGTTCCTGCCGAAGAAAAACCGCGGGCCGCGCCTGGCCACCCTGACCGTGCTGTGGTTCGCCGGTGCGGCCACCGCCTACATGGTCGGTGAGGCCATTCTGCGCCACGGCGGTGAAGATGCCTGGCGGCTGGTGCTGGCCAGTGCCGCGGTGATCGGTGCACTGCTGTTTGCCCTGCGCCTGGGTACCCCGGAATCGCCACGCTGGCTGATCAGCAAGGGGCGTTCGGCCGAAGCCGAGCAGGTGATCAAGCGTGTGTACGGCCCTGGCTTCTCGCTGAACAACCTGCCGGAAGAGCCCAAGACCCGCAAGCTGTCGTTCCTCAGCCTGCTGCACTCCGGTTACGGCAAGCGCATGTTGTTCGTCAGCCTGTTCTGGACGTGCTCGGTGATCCCGGTGTTCGCCGTGTATGCCTTCGCGCCCAAGGTGCTGGGCGCACTGAACCTGAAAGGGGACTGGGCCGCCATTGGTTCGGTGGCGATCACCTGCCTGTTCGTGGTCGGCTGCATTATCGGTACCCGCCTGCTGAATACCATTGGCCGGCGCACCACGCTGCTGCACAGCTTCTTCTGGTCGGGGCTGGCGCTGCTCGGGCTCGGCGCCTTCAGCAACGCCAGCGAGATGCTCATCCTGGCGCTGTTCGGCGCCTACGCGCTGTTCATCGGCGGCGCCCAGGTGCTGCAACTGGTCTACCCCAACGAACTGTTCCCCACCGAGATCCGCGCAGGCGCGGTGGGCGTGGGCACCTCGCTGTCGCGCGTTGGCGCCGCGATCGGCACCTGGCTGGTGCCCATCGCCCTGGACAGCTATGGCATCGGCGCGACCATGTACGCCGCTGCAGCGGTGACATTCATCGGCCTGGCGATTTCCGTCGCGCTGGCCCCGGAAACCCGCTCGCTCAACCTGCAACAAGCGGCTTCGCTGAGCTGAATGCGTATGACCCGCCGCAGCCACGTGTGCTGCGGCCTTCAAAACACTGAGCAACGCACTGGAGAATCTACCGTGAAATTCGAAGGCATCTACACCCCGGCAATCACCCCGCTGGCTGCGGACGGCTCGATCGACAAGGCGGCGTTCGCCGAGGTCCTCGAATACCTGGTCGAAGCGAAGATCCACGGCGTCATCATTGGTGGCTCCACCGGTGAGTACTACGCCCACACCGCCCAGGAGCGTGTCGAGTTGGCCGCCCAGGCCAAGGACGTGCTCAACGGCCGCCTGCCGCTGATCGTTGGCACCGGTGGCATCCGCACCGAAGACGCCGTGGCCTTCGCCCAGCATGCCAGGGAAATCAAGGCCGATGCGCTGCTGGTCGGTACCCCGCCGTACGCGCTGCCGACCCAGCAGGAAATCGCCCTGCACGTCAAAGCCGTGGACGCTGCCGCCGGCCTGCCGATCATGCTCTACAACTACCCAGGCCGCATGAGCGTGAGCATGGGCGAGGCGTTTTTCGACGCCGTGGCCGACGTGAAGAACATCGTCGCCATCAAGGAAAGCTCCGGCGACATGGCCCAGCTGCACCGCCTGGCCATCCATCGCCCGAACATCCAGTTGTCCTGCGGCTGGGACGATCAGGCCCTGGAGTTCTTCGCCTGGGGCGCTCAGAGCTGGGTCTGCGCCGGCTCCAACTTCATCCCGCGCGAGCACGTGGCCCTGTACGAGGCCTGCGTGATCGAAAAGAACTTCGACAAAGGCCGCAAGATCATGAGCGCCATGATGCCGCTGATGGACTTCCTCGAAGGTGGCAAGTTCGTCCAGGCGATCAAGCACGGCGTTGCCCTCAACGGCCTGAAGACCGGTGGTGTGCGCAAGCCGCTGTACGACCTGGATGACGCCGAGAAGGCCGAACTTCAGCGTGTGGTCACCGAACTCAAGGCCACCATCGCCCAGATCAAATAAGGAGGCTGGAAAAAATGGCTGAATTGCTGAGCAAGGAACAATACGCGGCCATCGCCGCCGACCTGCAACTGCGCACCCAGGCGTTCATCGACGGTGAGTTCCGCGATGCAATCTCTGGCCGCACCTTCGTCACCACCAACCCGGCCACCGGCAAGCAGCTGGCCGAAGTCGCCGCCTGCGACGTCAACGACGTGAACGTCGCCGTGGCGGCGGCCAAGCGGGTGTTCGAGGCAGGCACCTGGTCGAAGATGCAGCCGAACGACCGCAAGCACGTGCTGCAGAAGTTCGCCCAGTTGCTGGAAGACAACGCCCACGAACTGGCAGTGCTGGAAGCGCTGGACAGCGGCAAGCCGGTCAGTGAATGCCAGACCGTCGACGTGCCGGAGACCATCCACACTATCCGCTGGCACGCCGAGCTAATCGACAAGATCTACGACGCCACCGCCCCGACCGGCAACGCTGCCGTGACCATGGTGGTGCGTGAAGCCATTGGCGTGGTCGGCCTGGTGCTGCCATGGAACTTCCCGCTGCTGATGCTGGCCTGGAAGATCGCCCCGTCGCTGGCCGCCGGTTGCTCGATCGTGGTCAAGCCGGCCAAGGAAACCACCCTCAGTGCCCTGCGTGTGGCCGAGCTGGCCCATGAAGCCGGTATCCCGGCCGGTGTGTTCAACCTGGTGCCCGGTGGTGGCCGTGAAGTGGGCGAGGCCATTGGCCGCCACATGGACATCCCGATGGTCAGCTTCACCGGCTCCACCGACACCGGCCGCCTGTTCCTGAAATATGCTGCCGAGTCCAACCTCAAGCGCATCGTTCTGGAGCTGGGGGGCAAGAACCCGGCCGTGGTCATGAACGACTGCGAAGACCTCGACGAAGTGGCGCAGTTCGTCACCGCCGGTGCGTTCTGGAACATGGGTGAGAACTGCTCGGCCTCCTCGCGCCTGATCGTGCACAAGGACGTGAAAGACGAACTGCTGGGCCTGATCGCCAAGCACTTGAAGGACTGGAAGCTGGGCGACCCGCTGGACCCGGACAACCGCCTGGGCGCGATGGTCAGCAAGTCGCATTTCGAGAAGGTCAAGTCGTACCTGGAATACGCTGCCGGGCAAAAACTCAGCATCGTTCAGGGCGGCGAAACCGAGAACGGCGTGTATGTGCAGCCGACCATCGTTGACAACGTTGGCCGTGACAGCAAGCTGTTCGTCGAGGAAATCTTTGGCCCGGTGCTGAGCGTGACCAGCTTCGCAACGATTGATGAAGCCATCGAGCTGGCCAACGACACCGTGTACGGCCTGGCCGCCTCGGCCTACACCGGCAGCCTGCGCAATGCGCTGCGCCTGTCGCGTGAAATCCGCGCCGGGGTGGTCACGGTCAACTGCTTCGGCGAAGGTGACGTGACCACGCCGTTCGGTGGCTACAAGGAGTCTGGCTTTGGTGGGCGCGACAAGTCCATCTGGGCCCATGACCAATACACGGAGCTGAAGACCATCTGGATCAACGCTTCGTGAGCTGAGCAAGACCGGTGCTGTTCTGACGGAGTTCGGCACCTGGCCGCTTTTGTGGTGGCTGTACCGGCGGTGAGCCGGTACAGGCTCTGCAAGGGCGGCTTTTTTTACTTGAATTTGGGCCCCGACCGGGTATTCAGCCCCTTGGCCATGCGGTCGTACAGCACCACATTCACCGTCGCCGCCAGGTTCATGCAGCCCTCGGTCGGGATGTAGATGGTCTCTTCACACCAACCGCGCACTTCTTCGCTCAGCGACCCGTCTTCTGGGCCGAAGATGTAGATGGCGCGGTCCGGGTGGGTGTATTCCGGCAGGGGCCGGGCGCCGTCCACCAGCTCTACCGCCACCGGGGTGCAGCCCAGCGGAATGATGCGTTGCAGGTCATCGATGCCGATCAGCGGGATGTCGTAGTGCACGCGCTTGGTGTCGGTGACGAAGTCACGGGCGCGCTCATACCGTTTGCCGGTATAGAACACCGAGTTGACGCCGTAGCAGCCCGCGGCGCGCATCACCGAGCCGACGTTTTCCGGCGACTTGGGGTTGAACAGGCCGATGCAGCTGTATCGTTTGTTTGCCACGTACCGGGGCCCTTCGCGAAAAAAAGCGCGATTATACGGGCTGCCCGGTAGCAGCGGGGGGCGAATCGATGGTCAGTCTTTCTTCAGCAAGCCAGCCAGGCCGGCAAACGGGTTGTGCGTGGCCTTGGCGATGCTCGGGGTGCTGGTGGAGCCTTCGCTGAAGTACTGCTGGTCGGTGTAGCGCGAATGCTCGTTGTCGTGGCAGTACAGGCACAGCAGCTCCCAGTTCGAGCCGTCCTGGGGGTTGTTGTCGTGGTTGTGGTCGCGGTGGTGCACGGTCAGCTCGCTCAGGCGCTTGCCGGCGAACTCGCGGGCGCAGCGGCCGCACACGTGCGGGTACATTCTCAGGGCCTTGTCGCGGTAGCCCATTTCCTTGTCACGCTTGGCGTCGGCGAGAATGCGGTCCAGGCGCGCGGTGGCGGCAGCGGAAGAGGAGGCGCTCATGGTGTTTCCTTTGTTCTGATCAGGCAGGTGACGGTTATGCCATTGAGTCTAGCGCGCTTGCAGGGCGGGCGGACAGGCGAAAGCGTTGATTTAGGCGTAGCCTGTAGGAAGGTTCCCGACAGGAGGTTACTGATGTTGCGCGCGATCCTAGCCGTGCTGTGGCTGGCGGGCCTGCCCATGGCCGATGCCGCCAGTACGCCGCCCCGGCTGGCGACCCCGGTGCCCGGTGCGCCGGGTACGCCAACGCCCACGCCTTACCCGCAGATCACCCCGAGCACGCCGCCCAAGGCTTACGACAGCCAGCCGGGTGCGCCTTTGCTGCCACCGATGCCGGTGCCCGGGCCGCCGAAGGACCAACCCTTGCCGGGGTTGCGGCCGGAGCCGGCGAAGCCGGCGCAGGATGATGACTGACTGCAGCGGTGCGTTGGCGCTGGGTTTACCAGGGGGCCAGTGCCCTGTGGGAGATAACACAGCCCTACGGGCTGCGCTGTCGCGCAGAGAACTCAATTCGTAACCGCGACGCGGCCTGTGTGGGAGCGGGCGTGCCCGCGAAGAATCCAGCGCGGTGGCTGGCACCGGCTACGCCGGTGATCGCGGGCACGCCCGCTCCCACAAAGACCCCGCTAAATCAATAAGTTATGTACTGTTCTATGAGAGCGGCCTTGTGTCGTGAAAGGGGCGCAAAGCGCCCCCGGCAATCTCAGGCAATACCCAATTCGCCAAACACGAACGCATATTCCAGCGCCACATCCTTGAGCCCCTGATACCGCCCGCTCATCCCGCCGTGCCCGGCGCCCATCTCGGTCTTGAGCAACAGCAGGTTGTCATCGGTCTTGCGTGTGCGCAGCCGCGCCACCCACTTGGCCGCCTCCCAGTACTGCACGCGGCTGTCGTTGTAGCCCGCCACCACCAGCATCGCCGGGTAGGCCTGGGCCTTCACGTTCTCGTAGGGCGCATATGCCTTGATCCGCGCGTACACCTCCGGCTCCTCAGGGTTGCCCCACTCGTCGTACTCGGTCACGGTCAACGGCAGATCGGGGTCGAGCATGGTGTTGAGCACGTCGACGAACGGCACTTCGGCGACCGCACAGCGGAACAGTTCGGGGCGCAGGTTGAGCACCGCGCCGATCAACAGGCCACCGGCACTGCCACCACTGATGGCCAGCCGGTCGGGCGCCGTCACGCCCTGGGCGAACAGGTGTTCGGCACAGGCGATGAAGTCGCTGAAGGTGTTGTGCTTGTGCGCCTGCTTGCCGGCACGGTACCAGGCTTCGCCCAGCTCGCCACCACCGCGTACATGGGCGATGGCGAAGGCCACGCCGCGCTGCAGCAGGCTCAGGCGTGCATGCGAGAACCACGGGTCGAGGCTTTCGCCATAGGCGCCGTAACCGTACAGGTACAGCGGCACGGTCTGGCCCAGGTCCTGGCGGCGACGCACCAGGCTGATCGGCACCTGGGTGCCGTCGGCGGCAGTCGCCCACAAGCGTTCGCTGACATAGTCGTCGGCATCGAAGGCGCCCAGTACCGGTGTTTGCTTGAGCACCACCTGGGCGCCGCTGGCCAGTTCCAGCTGGCGCACCTGGGCCGGGCGGTTGAGTGCTTCGTAGCGCAGGCGCAGGCGGGGGCTGGCGAACTCCAGGCTGTCTTGCACGTACAGGCTGTAGGCGGCATCCGGCAGCTCGACACGGTAGGCCGCCAGACCTTGCGGGCGCACTTCGATGATCGGCAGGCCGCCTTCGCGCAGGCTCAGGATGAGTGCGCCGGCATTCAGGCTCAGCCCTTCAAGCATGACTGCCTCGCGGTGCGGCACCAGTGCCTGCCATTGCTCGCGGCCCGGTACCTCGGTAGCCGGGGCGTAATACAGGGCGAAGTTGATGCCGTCCTGGTTGGTGCGGATAAACCAGCACCACGCGCCGTCGAGCTGGCCGTGGTCGGGGAAGTATTCATGGCCCTCGACACGTGGCGCCAGGCAAATGAATGGCGCCTGTGGGGTTTCGGCGTTCAGCACCCAGGCTTCGCTGGTGGTCTTGCTGTTCAGCAGCAGCACCAGCTGGCGCTCGGAGCTGGTGCGGTAGCAATGCAGGAAGAAGCGCCCGTCGGGCTCCTCGAACACGCGCTCGGCACCGGGGCTGCCCAGCGTATGGCGGCACAGGCGCCATGGCCGGTGGGTGTCGTCCAGCTCGGCGAAGAACAGTGTCTGGCTGTCGTTGGCCCAGGTCATGCTGCCATCGCAGTCTTCGAAGGGCAGGGCGGTGATCGCGCCGCTGGCGAGGTCTTTCACGTACAGGCTGTAGACCTCGTCGCCACTGGTATCCAGGCTGTAGGCCAGCAGGCGGTGGTCGGGGCTGACACTGAACGCGCCCAGCGACAGGAAGCCGCCGTTGGCCAGTGCGTTGGGGTCGAGCAACAGCTGTTCCTGGCTTTCATCGACGGTGTTGCTGTCGTCGGCCGGGCGTGGGCAGCGGTAGTGGCGCGGATATTCGTCGCCAGCAGTGGTGCGGGTGTAGTACAGATACGGCCCCCAGGGTGAAGGCAGCGACAGGTCGGTCTCCTGGATGCGGCCCTTGATCTCTTCGAACAATTGCTCGCGCAGGGGCTCTTGGTCGGCCAGGCAGGCTTGCTGGTAGGCGTTTTCGGCCTGCAGGTAGGCGAGCACCTCGGGGGTGTCGCGCTGTTGCAGCCAGGCATACGGGTCGGCGGCCTGGTCGGCATGGGCAATCGGCGGTTGGGGCTTGGTCGGCATCGAGGATCTCTTGGTTGGGGTGGCCTGGGCCCGGCTGCGAAGCGGCCGGCGCAGGCAAACACTGTGTGCGCCCGGAAAAGTGTTTATCATAGGCACCTCTTTGCCTGGCTTGCACGAACACCATGATCGAGAACGACTACACCTTGGCCTGGGGCCTGTACGCGGTTGCCGCTTTGGGCTGCCTGCTGGTGGGCTTCAAACTGACCGGCTGGATGTGGCGCTGGTTGCGCGAGCCCCTGCGCGTGGTGCTGGCGGTGCTGTTGCTGACGCCGACCGTGGTTGACCCGGTCAAGGACAGCTTCGCCCCGGCCATCGCCATCACCACCCTGGATGTGGCGTTCAAGGTTGGCAACAATGCCTGGCGCGCAGTTTCCGATTTTGCCATGTACGGCATGATCGCCTTTGCCTTGTATGCCCTCTTCGTATTGCTGCGCTGGCCGCTGGAAAAGCGCGCCCGCGAGCGGCGGGCCCAGGCTGAGGCCGCGGCCCAGCGCGAGCAGGCCGAAGATGACCGGCTCGGCGCCCAGGCCCCTTTGGCCGCCGAGCGCAGCGACCGTTACCGTGACCTCCCGCCACCTGCGGCACCCCGGGGAAATGGCCGGGTCGAGCCCCGTCTGTAAGCGGAGACACAGCCATGTGCGAACTGTTGGGCATGAGTGCCAACGTCCCTACCGACATTGTCTTCAGCTTTACCGGCCTGATGCAGCGCGGTGGCCGCACCGGCCCGCACCGCGATGGCTGGGGCATCGGCTTCTATGAAGGGCGCGGCCTGCGCCTGTTCCAGGACCCGGCTGCCAGCAGCGAGTCGGAGGTAGCCAGCCTGGTGCAGCGCTACCCGATCAAGAGCGAAGTGGTCATTGGCCATATCCGCCAGGCCAACGTCGGCAAGGTCTGCCTGGCCAACACCCACCCGTTCATGCGCGAAATGTGGGGCCGTAACTGGTGCTTTGCGCACAACGGCCAGTTGGGCGCCTTCAAGGGCTTGGGCAGTTTCTATCGGCCGGTAGGCGATACCGACAGCGAGGCGGCCTTTTGCGACCTGCTCAACCGCATTCGCAGCGCCTTCCCCGAGCCGGTGCCGGTGGAACAGCTGTTGCCGGTGCTGGTCGAAGCCTGTGCCGGTTACCGCGGGCAGGGCGTGTTCAACTGCATGCTCAGCGACGGTGACTGGCTGTTCTGCTTCTGTTCGACCAAGCTGGTGCACATTACCCGGCGTGCGCCGTTTGGTGCGGCACGCTTGAAGGATGTCGACCTGATCGTCGACTTCCATACGCAAACCACCCCCAACGACGTGGTCACGGTGATTGCCACCGAGGCCCTGACCGAGAACGAGACCTGGCAGCGCTACGAGCCGGGTCAATGGGCCCTGTGGCGGCACGGTGAATGTGTGGCGCACGGCCAGAGCTAAGGACGCTGCATGTTCAGAAGTTACCTGCGGTTGCTGCTGTTCACCTTCGGCCTGTTGGCCGGTATTCAGGTGCCGGGGCTGGTGAAAGACTACAGCCAGCGGGTGGAGGCGCACCTGTACGAGTCGCGCGAGGCGCTGGACGGCTTCAAGCAGACGGCCGAGCGCTTTTTCAATGGCGACCTGCAGGCCTTGCTACGGCACTACCGCAGCAGTGATGACCCAGTGTTCAACAGTGACGCCAACAGCATCGAAAGCCTGATGATCCGCAACCAGTTGCTGGAGAACGAGTGGCAGGCCCTGCAAGGGCCTTGGGTCGCACGCACCTGGCATGTGCTGGTGCAGGCCGACCCGCAGCTGCGTGCAGAAACCCTCAACGGCTACAGCTACCAGATTCTGCTGGTGCCCGAGGCCATCGGCTGGGGTGTTGGCGCAGGGTTCGTGCTGGCGTTCTTGGTCGAAAGCCTGTTGCTGGGGCTTGGCTGGGTGATCCTCGGGGGGCGGCGTCGGGTGGTGAAAGAGAGCTGGCGCTGAAGGTGATCGCCAGCACAGGCACTGCGTCCTCAACACCAACCCCTAGGAAACCAGCACGATCCGCTGCCCACCCATGTCCCGTGCATACCCCTCCAGCACCTGTCGGCACAGCCCGACTACCTCATCCACCAGCGCAACGCCGGTCTGCCAGGCCACCACCAGCTCCAGGCTCGGCGGCGGTTGCAGCCCGGCTAGCAACACCAGCTCGCCGCGGCCCAGCTCGGCATCCACCAATGCCGGTGGCAACGCGCCGATGCCGAAGCCGTCGCGTAGCAGCCGGGTAATGGCCGCCACCGAGTTCACGCAGTTCAGCCGCGGTGCGTCAGCCCCGGCACCCTGCAGCAGGCTCAGCACCTCCTGGTGCGGCCGTGAATTCTTCGAGAAGGTGATGATCCGCTCCCGACCGAGCTCGGCCAGCGAGCCGAAAGCGCGGTGCTGGGGCGAGCCGGCGGCAACCACCCACCCCATCGGGTAGCGCGCCAGATCCAGGCTGCGGATCGACTGCTCGCGCAGCAGGTCGGTCTGCAGGATCACGTCGAGAAACCCCTTTTGCAGTTGTTCGCGCAGGTTCAGTGCAGTGTCCGCCACCAGCTCGATTTCTACCTGTGGGTAGCGCTCGGTCAGTTCCGCCACCAGCGCACTCATCCAGGTGTGGATGACCGTGTCCATCACCCCGATGCGAATTCGCCCGACCTTGGCCCGGTCGCTGTCCAGTGATTGCTTCATGGCCTTGGCGGTGTCCAGCATGCGTTCGGCGTATTCCAGCACCTTGCCGCCTTCCGGGGTCAGGCTGACGCCGCGCGAGTCGCGCAGCAGCAGCTTCACGCCCAGGTCGGCCTCCAGCGCGGCAATACGGCTGGAGACCGAGGCCTGGGTGGTGAACAGCTTGTCTGCGGTCAGGCGGAAGCTCTTGAGGCGGGCGACCCAGACAAAGGTTTCGAGAAAGCGAAGGTTCATGATCAGTTTTTCTTGTTCCAGACCGGCGGTTTTTCTCGTTGGACGCAGCGCGCGCGGGCTCCGAACATTGGCCCAGGCCGCGACAGTACAGGTCGCCCATACAACAATACCAACAAGCCGAGGCAAGCATGAACCCCACCGGCGTGCAGCAGCAGGTCAGTTCTTCCCCTTCGTCCGGGCCGTTCGCCTGGTACCGCGACATCGACTCACAGCAACGGCGCACCTTCTGGAGCTGCAAGATTGGCTACGGCCTGGATGGCATGGACACCCAGATGCTCAGCTTCGTCATCCCCACGCTGATCATGCTGTGGGGGATAACCACCACTGAAGCCGGGCTGATCCACACCAGCACGCTGATCGCCTCGGCGGTGGGCGGCTGGATAGCCGGTATACTCTCCGACCGCATCGGCCGCGTACGTACCCTGCAACTGACGGTCCTGTGGTTTGCGTTTTTCACTTTTCTCTGCGGGTTCGCCCAGAACTACCAGCAGTTGCTGATCGCCCGAACCTTGATGGGCTTCGGCTTCGGCGGCGAGTGGACCGCCGGCGCAGTGCTGATCGGCGAAGTGATCCGCGCCCAGGACCGTGGCAAGGCGGTCGGCATGGTGCAGTCCGGGTGGGCCATTGGCTGGGGCCTCACCGCCATCCTCTATGCGCTGCTGTTCTCCTGGCTGCCGCCTGAGCAGGCCTGGCGGGCACTGTTCCTGTTGGGCCTGGTGCCGGCCATCTTCGTGATCTTCGTGCGCCGCCTGGTCAAGGACCCGGAGGTCTACCGCCAGGCCAAGGCGACGCCAGCGGCCGAGGCACCGTCGCACTTCTACGAGATTTTCGCCCCAGGCATGCTCTGGACCACCGTGCGCGCCTCGTTGTTGACCACAGGCGCGCTGGGCGGTTACTACGCCATCACGTCCTGGTTGCCGACCTTCCTCAAGAATGAACGCGGCCTGAGCGTGCTGGGAACCGGTGGCTATCTGGCGATGGTGATCGTTGGTTCGTATGTGGGCTACGTCGTCAGTGCGTACCTGTCCGACCTGCTGGGGCGTAAGAAGAACTTCATCCTGTTCGCCGTGGGCTCGTTCGTCATCGTGCTGCTGTACACGCAGATGCCCGTCAGCGATGGCGTGATGCTGTGGCTGGGCTTCCCGCTGGGCTTCTTCGCCTCGGGGATCTTCAGCGGCATGGGCGCGTTCCTGACAGAGCTGTTCCCAACACGTATCCGCGGTTCGGGGCAGGGCTTCTGCTACAACATCGGCAAAGTTGTTGCGGCGCTGTTCCCGTTGCTGATTGGCTTGCTCGGCCAGCAGGTGCCGCTGGGCCTGGGTATCGGTGTGTTTTCTGCCGTGTCCTATGGCGTGGTGATCGTTGCAGCGCTGAGCCTGCCGGAAACACGCGGCAAACAGTTGCAAGCGCGGTAAGGTAGGCACATGCACGACAACAACGGAGGCCGCGTGGTGGAACGCCTGCTACTCAATTGCGACATGGGTGAAAGTTTTGGCAGCTGGCGCATGGGCCTGGATGCCGAGGTCATGCCCTACATCGACTGCGCCAACATCGCCTGCGGTTACCATGCCGGTGACCCTGGCATCATGCGCCGCACCGTGGCCCTGGCACTGGAGCACGGGGTGGCGATCGGTGCCCACCCGGCCTACCCGGACCTGGTCGGCTTCGGGCGCCGGTCCATGGCCTGCAGCCCCGAGGAAATTCGCGATTTGCTGCACTACCAGATCGGCGCACTGGAGGGCATCTGCAAGGTGCTCGGCGGCCGTGTGGCCTATGTCAAGCCGCATGGTGCGCTGTACAACGACATGATGGCCGACCCGCTCAAGCTGCGCACCGTGCTGGAAGCTGTGGCGGCTTACGGCAGCGACCTGCCGCTGATGCTGATGGCCACCGCCGACAACCGTACTGCCCAGGCGCTGGGCGATGAAATCGGCGTGCCGCTGTGGTTCGAGGCATTCGCCGACCGGGCCTATACCGCCAGCGGCCACCTGGTCTCGCGGCGCCTGCCCGGCGCCGTGCATCACGACCCGGCGCGTGTGGTGGAGCAGGCCGAGCGCCTGGCCCGTGGCGATACGCTGGTGGCGAACGATGGCAGTGCCTTGAAGCTGGCGGCCAGCACACTGTGTGTGCATGGCGACAACGACAGTTCGGTAGCAGCGGTGCGGCAGATTCGCCAAGCCCTCGATGCCATGGAGCGATGATGAAGCTGCGTATCGAAGTGGTCGCGGTCGACAGCCTGATGGTGCGCCTGTTCGAGCGTATCGACGAGGCCAACATGCCGTGGATGCTTGCTGCCAGCCAGTGCTTGCGCGCAGCGTTTGGCCAGCACCTGCTGGACTTGGTGCCGTCGTACACCACGCTGATGGTGCACTTCGACCTGCCGCCGGCCGAGGCGAGGGCGCTGATCGCCCAGGCACTGGACGGTTTGCAGCCTGACGCCGGCAGTGGTGGCCGGCGCCACGAGATCCCGGTGTGGTACCACGCCAGCGTCGGCCCGGAGCTGCCTGTACTGGCTGCCCGCAGCGGCTTGACCGAGGGTGAAGTGGCCCGCTTGCACAGCGAGCGCGAGTACCCGGTTTTTGCCTTGGGCTTCGCCCCCGGGTTCGGCTTCATGGGCCTGGTCGATGAACGCCTGGCCAGCCCCCGCCTGAGCACCCCGCGCAAGCGGGTGGCGGCGGGCAGCGTGGGTATTGCCGAGCGCCAGACAGCAGCGTACCCGGCGGTGTCGCCGGGGGGCTGGAACCTGATCGGGCGTACACCGGTGCGTTTGTTCGACCATGAACGTGAGGGTTATAGCCTGTTGCAACCCGGTGACCGGGTGCGTTTCGTGGCGGTTACGCGTGATGAGTTTCTGGCCCTGGGCGGCGATGTGGAGGCGCAAGGATGAAGCAGTTGACGATCGAGGCCAGCAACGCCTTGTGCCAGTTGCAGGACGCCGGGCGCTTCGGCGTACGGCACCTGGGCGTGACCCAGGGCGGGGCGCTGGACTGGGTGGCGATGTACTGGGCCAACTGGCTGTTGGGCAATTCGCTGGCCGCACCTGTGGTGGAGGTCGCGCTGGGTGGCTTCTGTGTGGTGGCGCAGCAGGATTGTGTGCTGGCGCTGGCCGGTGCCGACCTGGATGCGCGAGTTGATGATCAGCCGGTAGCGCCCTGGCGCAGCTTTGCTTTGGGCAAAGGGCAGCGCTTGGCCCTGAAGCAGCCCAAGCAGGGCGTTCGGGCGTACCTGGCGGCGCCTGGCGGGTTTCGCGGCGAGGCGGTGCTGGGCAGCTGTGCCACCGTGGTGCGCGAAGCGCTGGGCGGTACAGACGGCCAGGGCGCTGCGCTTGGTAAAGGCCAGCTGCTGGCTTTTGCGGGTACGCCGGCAACCCTTCGTGAAGTGCCGGATGCGTTGCGCCCGCGCTATCACCACAAGCCTGTGCTCGACCTGGTGATGGGCGCGCAGCTCGGCGATTTCAGCGGTACCAGCCTGTACCAGGCATTCAACACGGACTGGACCCTGGACAGCCGGGCCGACCGCATGGGCATCCGCTTGCTGGGGCCGCAGCTGGTCTACCAGGGCGCGCCGATGATTTCCGAGGGCATTCCCCTGGGGGCGGTGCAGGTGCCGCCGGACGGGCAACCGATCGTGTTGCTCAATGACCGGCAGACCATTGGCGGTTACCCGCGCCTGGGGGCATTGACGCCGCTGGCGTTGGCGCAACTGGCGCAGTGCATGCCGGGGGCGCAGGTACGGTTCAGGGCGGTGGTGCAGGATGAAGCGTGGCGGGAGCAGCAGCAATACTTGGGCCGGTGGTTGTAAGGCTGCGGGCCCTTTCGCGGGCACGCCCGCTCCCACACAGGCCTGCGCCATACCTGTAGGAGCGGGTTTACCCGCGAAAGGGCCGGCACAGCCCCCCACTTGGACAGGTCTTATCCCTTCTTCCGTCTTCGCTAGAGCCCACAGATACCGTTTGTTTAGAACTATACCTCGCGGTAGTGTTTCTGATGTCATCTGAGTTCACCCTTGGCTGCAGTGGGCGCAAGCGCTTGAGTAACGGTCAGGTTACGCGTGCCTGATAATTCTGCTAGTTGATTCATGTGGGGCACTGACTATCCTGTTGAGAGGAGGTCGTTAGGCTTGTTTTCTGAGTCCACCTTGATTTTGAGTAGGCTTGAAAATTGATAAGGTGTCCACATGGATTACACACCGCATGGGTACTCTTCATCGCGGCTGATCGAATGTTTTGCGCTTGGGTATGCTGGTGAACGTATTGATAGAATATCGGGGTGCTATCCGCTCGGTGCTGGGAGACGTTCTTACAGTCCGGTCCTGATGAGATTTACTTCGTCAGATGCTTTAAGCCCCTTTGGTGATGGGGGGGGAAACGGCTACGCGTATTGCAGTGGTGATCCAGTCAACTACAATGACCCGACAGGCAAGACCCGGGTGCCCAGTCGAATTATGGCGGGTAGGGGGCGTTCTCTTAAACTCACCTGGAATGAAACAAAGTTTAAACTCGACCAATCCAGCCCCGGCGAACTTTTGGAGCTTGTTAAGCGCTCACCGGATTATGCTCTGCAGATTGAAGCGGCTGAAGCGGCAAATGTGCTTAATCATATTGAAGCGCTGAGGCGTAATCCGCGAGCCGAGACGCCGCTGGGGCTGTTTGCCTTTAGCCGAAAAGTGTTTGAAGATGCGCGCTCGCTGTTTGTTAGTATGCCTTCCAGAATTCAGTCGCACTTGCAGGCGCCTTCGCCAGAGCAAAGGCAGCGTCTGGAGTGGCAGCTATACAAGTGGAGGAATATGATTCAGTTTGAGAGCGAACGCGCTCATATCCGCATCAATTCGGTTGCTAGAAAGTTGCTTGCTCCGATACAGGAAGACATTCGATCGTGGCGTGGTCAGTGATTGCGATAATGATCAGGCCGTTTCGCTGTCAACAATTGAACCCTACGGTCTACGGGCGCCTACGATAACCTGCTCGTATGCAGCCCGTAGGTACGTCATTTGGACAGATACCGCATCCCTTCCTCCAACCCCTGCAAGGTCAGTGGGTACATCTTGTCCTCGATCAACTCCCGCACCAGGTGGGTCGAGGCGGTGTAGTCCCAAGCCTGCCGGGGATAGGGGTTGATCCAGATGATCTTCCTGAATTTCTCCATGAAACGCTGCAGCCACACATACCCGGCTTCTTCGTTCCAGTGCTCCACGCTGCCACCGGGCTGGGTGATTTCGTAAGGCGCCATGGCCGCATCGCCAACGAAGATCACTTTGTAGTCGTCGCCATACTTGTGCAGCAGATCGAACGTGGAAAACCGCTCCGAGGTGCGGCGCAGGTTGTTCTTCCAAACCGACTCGTACACGCAGTTGTGGAAGTAGTAATACTCCAGGTGCTTGAACTCGGTCTTGCAGGCCGAGAACAGTTCTTCGCACACCTTGACGTGGGCGTCCATGGAACCACCGATGTCGAACAGCAACAGCAGCTTCACGGTGTTGCGCCGCTCCGGGCGCATCTGGATGTTCAACAACCCGGCATCGCGCGCGGTGTGGTCGATGGTGCCGTCGATGTCGAGCTCTTCGGCGGCGCCTTCACGGGCGAACTTGCGCAGCCGGCGCAGGGCCAGCTTGATGTTGCGCGTGCCCAGTTCCACCTGGTCGTCGAGGTTCTTGTACTCGCGCTGGTCCCAGACCTTCACCGCCTTGCCCTGGCGTTTGCCAGCCTCGCCCACGCGGATGCCCTCGGGGTTGTAGCCGCCCGAACCGAACGGGCTGGTGCCGCCGGTGCCGATCCACTTGTTGCCGCCGGCGTGGCGCTCCTTCTGCTCTTCCAGGCGCTGCTTGAAGGCCTCGATGAGCTTGTCCAGGCCACCCAGCGACTGGATTTGCGCGCGTTCTTCGTCGCTGAGCGAGCGCTCGAACTCCTTGCGCAGCCAGTCTTCCGGAATCAGCGCCTCGATGTGCTGGTCGAGGTTTTCCAGGCCTTTGAAGTAAGCGGCGAAGGCGCGGTCGAACTTGTCGAAGTGGCGTTCGTCTTTCACCAGAATGGCGCGGGCAAGGTAATAGAATTCGTCCATGTCGGCGAACACCACGTGCTTTTGCAAGGCCTGGTGCAGGTCGAGCAGTTCACGCACCGACACCGGCACCTTGGCCGCTCGCATTTCATTGAACAGGTTGAGCAGCATGGCCCGGCTCCTGTCAGCGGTTGCCGCGCCGGCTCATGAAGGCCAGGCGCTCGAGCAGTTGCACGTCCTGCTCGTTCTTCACCAGCGCACCGGCCAGCGGCGGGATCGCCTTGGTCGGGTCGCGTTCACGCAGCACCGCTTCACCGATGTTGTCGGCCATCAGCAGCTTGAGCCAGTCGACCAGCTCGGAGGTGGAAGGCTTTTTCTTCAGGCCAGGCACCTTGCGTACGTCGAAGAACACGTCCAGCGCCTCGCTGACCAGCGCCTGGCTGATGTTCGGGTAGTGCACGTCGACGATCTGCTGCAGGGTGCTGCGGTCGGGGAAGGCGATGTAGTGGAAGAAGCAGCGGCGCAGGAAGGCGTCGGGCAGTTCCTTTTCGTTGTTCGAGGTAATGATGATGATCGGGCGCTGCCGGGCCTTGATGGTCTCGTCGATTTCGTAAACGTAGAACTCCATCTTGTCCAGTTCCTGCAACAGGTCGTTGGGGAACTCGATGTCGGCCTTGTCGATTTCGTCGATCAGCAGGATGACCCGCTCCTCGGCCTCGAAGGCCTCCCACAGCTTGCCTTTCTTCAGGTAGTTGCGCACGTCATGGACCTTGTCCACGCCCAGCTGCGAGTCGCGCAGGCGGCTGACCGCGTCGTACTCGTAGAGGCCCTGGTGGGCCTTGGTGGTGGACTTGATGTGCCAAGTGATCAGGCGCGCGCCGAACGAAGCTGCCAGCTGTTCGGCGAGCATGGTCTTGCCGGTGCCGGGTTCGCCCTTGACCAACAGCGGGCGTTCGAGGGTGATGGCCGCGTTTACTGCCAGTTTCAGGTCGTCTGTGGCGACGTAGTCGCGGGTGCCTTCGAACTTCATGGGGCTGTCCTCTGTTGTAAGCCTGTGCCGGCCTCTTCGCGGGCACGCCCGCTCCCACAGGAATTGCACAAACTTCTGAATCTGCGGAAGTACCTGTGGGAGCGGGCGCGCCCGCGAATGGCCCAACACCTGTTTTCGATTTGTTACCGACTATAACGCGGGCCCGGGCAGCTGCAAACGCGGACCGGGTATTCAGTCCCTGAATGTCCCGTCACGCTGTTTCAGTCGGACTTCGGCGCCGGTTGCTCATAGCGTGCATTGAACGCCTGGATGAAGCCGTTGCGCAGGATCTGCAGGAAGGCCTCGAAGGCGCTGATGTTCTGCTTGTGCACGCTGCCGCTGAGCTCCACCCGGGTGGCGAACTGGTTTTTCGGCTGGTTCTTCAGCACCGTCTCGGAGGCGCCCACCAGGGCCTCCCACACCGAGCGGAAGAAGCCTTTGTCCTTGTCCTCGACATCTTGCTGCCAGTCGAACACGTCCACGTCACGCAGCAGAGGTTTGATGTAGCCATTGAGGCGGCCGTTTTCCGCCTGGGCCTCGATGACCACGTCACCATGCCCTGCGCTGAAGTCGAACTTGCCGTAGGCACTGGCGAAGTCATTCAGGTTGCGCAGTTCTATGCCGGTGGCACGCAGGCGGAACTCGAAGTCATCGAAGTCACTGAACGGGTCGAAAGTGGCGCGGCTTTCGACCTTGGCATTGCCGGCGATCAGCGCCGTGCCCTCGAAGCTGGCGTCGCGCCGGCCTTGCTTGTCGCGCACGTTGGTCAGGTTGCTGATGGTGGCGTCCAGCCGGGTTGCCTTGAGGTTGACCGGGGGGTTGGAATTGAAATTGCGAAAGGTCAGGGTGCCATTGTCGATACGCACTTCATCGAGGGTAATCGGCAGCAGCTTTTCCAGTTGTTGCCGCCAGTCAGTGCCCTGGCCGGTCTGCGAGGCCTGCTTGTTGCCGCCGTCGACGAAGTTCAGTTCGGGCTGCTCGAAGATCACTTTCGCCACCACGGCCTTGTCGTAGATCAGCGAGTGCCAGCTGACCGACAGGTCGATAACCGGTGCATCCAGCAGCGGCACTGGCACTTTGCCGCTGGTCTTGACGATCCGCAGGCCGTTGATCCGGTAGGCCCCGCGCCACCAGGCCAGGTCCACGTCGGCCACGTGGCCACGGTAGTCGCCCATGTCGGCCAGCTTGTCGTTGAGGTAGTCGCGTACCAGGTAGGGCAGCGCCAGGTGCAACGCCACCAGCAGCGCCACCAGGCTGGCCAGGCCGATCAGCGGCCAGCGATAACGGGCTTTCATCGGGGTGTCTCCCAGGAGGATGTGCGGTGGACCGCAATGCGCCCGGCTGAGTTCGAACAGGCTTTACGGGCCTACGGCCGGGGCTTACCCTTGAGGTCTTTTCCTGCTCGCTTTCATGCCAAGGACCCCTGCCATGAGCCGTATCTTTGCAGACAACGCCCATTCCATCGGCAACACGCCGCTGGTGCAGATCAACCGGATCGCCCCGCGTGGCGTGACCATCCTGGCCAAGATCGAGGGGCGCAACCCGGGCTACTCGGTCAAGTGCCGCATTGGCGCGAACATGGTCTGGGATGCCGAAAGCAGCGGCCGGCTCAAGCCGGGCATGACCATAGTCGAGCCCACCTCGGGCAACACCGGTATCGGCCTGGCCTTCGTTGCCGCCGCGCGTGGCTACAAGTTGATGCTGACCATGCCCGCGTCGATGAGCCTCGAACGGCGCAAGGTGCTGAAGGCGCTGGGCGCCGAACTGGTGCTGACCGAGCCGGCCAAAGGCATGAAGGGCGCCATCGACAAGGCCAACGAAATCGTGGCCTCAGACCCGGCGCAGTACTTCCTGCCAGGCCAGTTCGAAAACCCGGCCAACCCCGCCATTCACGAAAAAACCACGGGCCCGGAAATCTGGAACGACACCGACGGCGCGGTAGACGTGCTGGTGGCGGGGGTGGGCACGGGCGGCACCATCACCGGTGTGTCGCGCTACATCAAGCATACCCAGGGCAAGGCGATCCTGTCGGTGGCCGTGGAGCCAGAGGCTTCGCCACTGATCACCCAGACCCTGGCCGGCGAAGAGCTCAAGCCCAGCCCACACAAGATCCAGGGCATCGGGGCTGGCTTCGTACCGAAAAACCTCGACCTGTCGATTGTCGACCAGGTGCTGACGGTGGCCGACGAAGAGGCCAAGGCCATGGCCATTCGTCTGATGCAGGAAGAAGGCATTCTCTGCGGCATTTCTTGCGGCGCAGCCATGGCGGCGGCCGTACGCCTGGCGGAAAAACCGGAAATGCAAGGCAAGACCATCGTCGTGGTGCTGCCCGATTCCGGCGAGCGTTATTTGTCGAGCATGCTGTTCAGCGACATGTTCAGCGACCAGGAAAACCAGCAGTAACCGGCCATGCCGCTGACCGGGCTCAATGTTCGGCGGCCTGGTTGACTGCACAATCTTCATCGACACGATCCCGCCCCGGTGGTTTGTACCGCGGCGGGATCGGTTTATGATGGCAGGATGATTTTCAGGAAAGCAGGCCGCGCAGCCCTGTTTCTTCCCCTAGGAGTGATGCATGACCTTATCCTTTGCAGCCAAGGCGGGTGTCTTGCTGGTGTTCTTCGGCAGCGTGCTGTTCGTGCACCTGCGCGGCAAGGCCCGCCTGCCGGTGTTGCGCCAGTTCGTCAACCATTCGGCGCTGTTCGCCCCCTACAACGCCTTGATGTACCTGTTTTCCGGGGTGCCGTCCAAACCCTACCTGGACCGCCAGCGCTTCCCGGAACTGGATGTGCTCAAAGACAACTGGCAGGAAATCCGCGAAGAGGCCATGCGCCTGTTCGACGAGGGCTATATCCGCGCCGCTGAAAAGGACAACGACGCCGGCTTCGGTTCGTTCTTCAAGAAGGGCTGGAAGCGGTTTTACCTGAAGTGGTATGACAAGCCGCTGCCATCGGCCGAGGCGCTGTGCCCGAAAACCGTAGAACTGGTCAGCAGCATTCCCAACGTCAAGGGCGCGATGTTCGCCCTGCTGCCTGGCGGTAGCCACCTGAACCCGCACCGCGACCCATTCGCCGGTTCGTTGCGTTACCACCTGGGCCTGTCCACGCCGAACTCCGACGCCTGCCGCATCTACGTCGATGGGCAGGAGTACGCCTGGCGGGACGGCGAAGACGTGATGTTCGATGAAACCTACGTGCACTGGGTGAAAAACGAGACCGATGTGACCCGGGTGATCCTGTTCTGCGACATCGAGCGGCCGTTGAGCAGCCCGCTGATGACCCGCATCAACCGCAAGGTCAGTGCCTTCCTGGGCCGCGCCACCGCGCCGCAGAACACCGACGACGAGCGGGTGGGCGGCATCAACCAGGCGTATGCCTGGAGCAAGCGCTTCTCCAACAAGCTCAGCACCCATGTGAAGCAGTTCAAACGGGCCAACCCCAAGGCCTACCGGGTCTTGCGCCCGGTGCTGGCGGTGGTCGTGGCTTATCTGCTTTACCGCTGGTTGTTCTGAGCGCAGGCAGGCCTGTGCGCGGGTTCACCCGCGCACAGGCCTGCTCACCTCACACTGGCGCCCGCTATTGCCCAATCGTGGATTCACCGCTATTCTCCACAACACTTCCTTCCCTGAAGCCTGAATCATGCCCGCCAAGCCCTCCACCACCAGCTTTGCCATCGCGCCAGTCGCGGGCATGGTCGTGCGTGGCAGCCAGCAGCCGGCCATGGTCAGTCATTACCCACCACCTGTCAGTGGCGCCGTAGGCGGCGTAGCTCCGCCATGCTGCGTGGTCGTGTTGGGCTGATCGGCTTAGGCCGAGTCCCTTCGCACACGCAACCCACTGAACCCGGCCGGCTACTTAGTGCGCTTTAGCGCAGGCCGTCCGCTTGGCTTATCTGCCTATCATCAGGTGGCAATACATGTCCTTTTTCAACAAAGCATCCGTGGCCTCGGCGGCCACTACCAGCCTGTTCGTCCTGCTGTGGAGCAGCGGGGCGATCGTTTCCAAACTTGGCCTGGCGCATGCCAGCCCGTTCGCCTTCCTGCTGCTGCGCTCTGCCTTGGCCCTGGCGGGCCTGTTGCTGATCGGGCCGTTGCTGGGGCTGCGCTGGCCACGCCGTAAGGGCGCCATGCTGCGTGCCCTGGGCACTGGCTGCGTGTTGCTCGGGGCTTACCAGATCTTCTATCTGCTGGCCCTCGACACCCACGTCACGCCAGGCATCATGGCCACGGTCATGGGCGTGCAACCGATCCTCACCGTCGTGCTGATGGAGCGCCAGCGTTCGATCAGCCGCCTGTTCGGCCTGGGGCTGGGCTTGAGCGGCTTGATCATGGTGGTGTACCAGGGGCTCAACCTGGGTGGGATGTCGCTGGCGGGCATGCTGTTCGCCCTGCTGGCGCTGGCCAGCATGACCTGCGGTTCGATCCTGCAAAAACGCATCACCGACAACCCCATGGGCACGCTGCCGCTGCAGTACCTGGCCGGCTTTGCCCTGTGCGCGCTGTTCGCACCCTTGCAACCCTTACAGGTGCAGTGGACCGGGGGTTTCGTGGCTGCCTTGCTGTGGATGGGCCTGGTGGTTTCGCTGCTGGCCACCTTGCTGCTGTATCGGCTGATCGCCAAGGGTAACCTGGTCAACGTCACCAGCCTGTTCTACCTGGTGCCGGCGGTGACCGCGGTGATGGACTTGCTGATCTTCGGCAACCGCCTGGCGCCGCTCAGCCTGCTGGGCATGGGGTTGATCGTGGTCGGCCTGCTGTTCGTGTTCCGCAAGCCTGCCAAGCGCCTGGCCGAGGCCTGAGCCCTAGCGGAACTCGGCGGGGATGGCGTGCCGGAGTACGCCTTCCTCGAAGTCCAGCAGCCCGGCTTCGCGCTGGGTGAGCAGGTAGTAGAGCAGGGTGTCGATTGAGCGCTGTTGCGGTACTGCCACGGCCAGCAGTCTTACCGACTGCTCGGTTTCACAGGCGCAGCCGAAATCCTGCAAGGCAGCGCGAACCTGATCGAGGGTTTCCGGGGGCTTGACCAGCACCCGGAACACCGAGGTGCCGCTGCTTTGGCGCAGTTCGGCGAACCAGGTCTGGCCGTCTTCTTCATAGGTGCCGATAAGGTCACCCGGCGCGATGCCGTACACATGAAAGGGGATGTTGTCCACGGCATGGCCGCCTTCCACAGCCTTGGCCCAAAGGCCTTCGACCGAGGCCGGTGGGTAGCCGTTGGCGTCCTGTTCCAGGCGGAACAGCACCTTCTTGCAGGTTGGGCTCATGCCGTTCTCCCGGTCAATTGCGCGCCGGGCGCAGTACCAGCCACAAGGCCACAGCAATCAGCAGGCCGCCATACAGGTGCGCCAGCGACAGCGGCTCGTCCAGCAGCCATGCGCCCCATAGCACGCCGAACACCGGGATCAGGAAGGTCACGGTGCTGGCCTTTACCGGGCCTATTTCTGCCAGCAGACGGAAGTACAGGATATAGGCGAATGCCGTGCACAGCAGGCCCAGGCCGAGCAGCGACAGCCAGACCTGCCAGCCGCCCCAGCTGGCGGGCGGCTGGCTGAGGGCGCTCCAGGCGAACAGCGGGCTGAGCATCAGCGTAGCGCCGAGCATGCTGCCCAGCGCCGACAGGCGGCTGTCCAGGCCGCTGACCCAGCGCCGCGCGAGGAACCCGGCAAAGCCGTAGCAGGTGGTAGCTGCCAGGCACGCCAGGGCGCCTTGCAGCAGGGCCATGTCCAGGGCCACCGGCCCGGCCCCGCTGAGGATGCCGACACCGAGCAGGCCAAGGAAAATGCCGCAGAGCTTGGCCAACGTCATGGGTTCACGGAAGCACAGCACGCCGATCAGCACGCCCATCAGTGGCGTGGTGGCGTTGAAGATCGCCGAGTAACCGGCTGGCAGCACCTGGGCAGCTACTGAATAGAAGGTTGCCGGGATGCCGGAGTTGATCATGCCCAGTACCAGGCAGGCCCCGAGCTTGCCCTGGAAGTCCCAGCGCACGCGGCTGGCGGCGACGATGGCGACCAGGCCCAGGCAGGCGATCGAGACCCGAAAGAACGCGGTCGGCACCGTGCCCAGCTCGGGGGCGATAATGCGCATGAACAGGAAACTCGCCCCCCAGACGGCAGCAAGGGTCAGCAGGCGGGTTAGGGCAATCGGGCTCACAACGGTCTCCGGAGGGCAGGGCAGGGGCGCGAGTGTACGCGAGGGGGCGGGGCGATACTTGTGCTTTCTTGCGCAGTGAACCTGGCCCGCATTTGCGTCAGGCCGACTAAGCTGTGTAACTCATTCACCCATGAGGTGCCCGGCATGCCCCAACCCTGGCCCGCTGTCGAAATCGCCCGCACCATCCTGGCGGGCTTCGACGATTACCGTGACCACTTCCAGCGCATCACCCTCGGCGCCCGCCAGCGCTTCGAACAGGCGCGCTGGCAGGAAATCCAGCAGGCCGCGGCTGCGCGCATCAGCCTGTATGAAGAAAAAGTCGCCGAGGTCAACGGCTGGCTGCGCCAGGCCTTCCCCGCGCCGGTGTTGCTGGACGTGGCGCAGTGGCCGCTGGCCAAACACGCCTACATCCAGCAGATCGACCCCCGGCTGGACGACGAGTTGGCCGAGACCTGGTACAACTCGCTGTTCTGCAGCCTGTTCAGCCACGACCAGATCAGCGATGGTTGCATGTTCATCCACACCACCCGGCCGTCGCTGCGCGGGCGTGAGCGCGCCGCGCAAACCCGTACCTATGCGCTGGGCGGTAGCCTGAAGGGAATGCTGCAGGCGATCTTCGCCGACTACCCGTTCGATGTCGCCTACGGTGACCTGGAGGGTGACCTGGCACGGCTGGAAGCGCAGGTGCGCGAATGCCTGCCCGACTGGGTTTGCAAGGACCCGGAGCTGGCGGTGGAGCTGTTCGTGCCCGTGCTGTATCGCAACAAAGGTGCCTACCTGGTCGGCCGCCTGTACAACCGCGATGAGCAATGGCCCTTGGTGATTCCCTTGCTGCACCGCGAAGGCCATGGCATCGAGGTGGACGGGTTGATCACCGACGAAGCCGAGGTGTCGATCATCTTCTCGTTCACCCGCTCCTACTTCATGGCCGATGTGCCGGTGCCGGCCGAGTTCGTGCATTTTCTCAAGCGCATTCTGCCGGGCAAGCACATTGCCGAGCTGTACACGTCGATCGGTTTCTACAAGCAAGGCAAGTCGGAGTTCTACCGGGCCTTGATCAACCACCTGGCCAACAGCGACGACCGTTTCGTCATGGCGCCGGGGGTGCGCGGCATGGTCATGAGCGTGTTCACCCTGCCGGGTTTCAACACCGTGTTCAAGGTCATCAAAGACCGCTTTTCACCGTCTAAAACCGTTGACCGCGCCACGGTGATCGACAAGTACCGGCTGGTGAAAAGCGTGGATCGGGTAGGGCGCATGGCCGATACCCAGGAGTTCGCCGATTTTCGTTTCCCACGCAGCAAGTTCGAGCCCGATTGCCTGGCCGAGTTGCTCGAAGTGGCGCCCTCGACCGTGGCCCTGGAGGGCGACACGGTGCTGGTGCGCCACTGCTGGACCGAGCGGCGCATGACCCCGCTGAACCTGTACCTGGAGCGCGCGGGCGAAGGCCAGGTACTGGCGGCGCTGGAAGACTACGGCCTGGCCATCAAGCAACTGGCGGCAGCGAACATTTTTCCTGGTGACATGCTGTTGAAGAACTTTGGCGTCACCCGGCATGGGCGGGTGGTGTTCTATGACTATGACGAAATCTGCTTTCTGACCGAGGTGAATTTCCGCCACATACCGCCACCGCGGTATCCGGAAGACGAGCTGTCGGGCGAGCCGTGGTATTCGATCGGGCCGCACGATGTGTTCCCCGAAGAGTTTCCGCCGTTTCTGTTTGCCGACATGGGCCAGCGGCGCTTGTTCAGCCGCTTGCACGGCGAGCTGTATGACGCGGATTACTGGAAGGGCCTGCAGGCGGCCATTGGCGAGGGGAAGGTGATCGACGTGTTCCCGTATCGGCGCAAGGGGCGCTGATGGCGGTGTTGCAGGCCAAGCCCCTCACGCCTTCAGGCACTCTTCAGGCACTTCAGCTCACTAAAGTGGTCGCGCACCTTGGCCAACCGCGCTTGCAGCAACTGCCGTTGCTGCACGCTACTTTGCTGCACCAGGTCTACCAACAGGCTGCGCGCCTGTTGCTCGGTGTTCTGGAAGGCCGCGCGGTATTCCGGCGTCCACAGGCTTTCCTTGTGTTGCAACAAGGTTGCCAGGCGCGGCTCGAAGCTGGCGTCGTTGCGTTGGTTCATCGCCAGCAGCAGCTGTTGCTGCCAGTGGGCGCGGTTGGCGATCCATTCGCGGTTCTGGTCGCCCAGCGCTGCTGACCAGGCTTGTACGCGTTGCTTCTGCACCGCGGACAGTGGGCCAAACCAGGCGCTCAGGCGTTTTTCCATACGCGCGCTGCGCTCGCTGACCTGCTCGGCCAGCGGGGTATCGACGTACTCTTTTTGCCGCTCGGCGATGTCGTCGCGGAACGCTTCACGCATTTCGGCCACCTGGCGGTCGCTCATGCCGCGCAACAACTCGGTCGCCGAAGGGGTGATTTCCTCTGCCACACGGCCAATCGCCTGGCGCGCTTCGCGGGTGCGTTGCTGCAGCGCCTGGTCGGTCACCTGGTTGTCGGCGACCATGGCGCGGACCCGCTCCAGCCAGTCGAGGTAGCCCGGTAACTGGGTCTTGCAGTGCCAGGCCAGGTGTTGCTTGAGGCGGTCGTCGAGCAAGGCCTTTTGCGTGCCGTTCATGTCCAGGTAGTCGCCCAGCGACCACGGCACCAGGCGGTCGAGGTTGCGGTAGGCCAGGTCCATGCGGCTGCAGGCGCCTAGGGCCAGGGCGAATCCAAGGGCGATGAGCAGGGCTTTGGACAGGCGTGAAGGCATGGGCTGTTCCTTGCAGTGGCTGGCCAGACGGTAGACGCGAGGGGGGCACGGCGGTTCCACTGCATCAGCGGTCGGGCGGCGCGCTGGCTTCAGGTGTAGAATAGCCGCCTTGTCATGAGGATCATCGGAAATGGCTCTGCTTGGGCGTTACAACAGTTTGCAAATCGTGAAACACGTGGACTTCGGTCTGTACCTGGACGGCGGCGCCGATGGCGAGATCCTGCTGCCCGGGCGCTATATCCCGAAAAACGCCGAAACCGAAGTCGATGACTGGTTGAACGTGTTCATCTACCTGGACAGCGAAGACCAGCTGATTGCGACCACCGAGAAGCCCAAGGTGCAGGTCGGTGAGTTTGCCAGCCTCAAGGTCAAGGACATCAACGGTGCCGGCATCTTCCTCGACTGGGGCTTGTCCAAGGACCTGTTGATGCCGTACTCGGAAGAGGCGCGGCCGTTGAAGATCGGCGACTACTGCGTGGTGCACGTGTACCTCGACAAGCGCACCCGCCGCATCACCGCCACGTCCCGCCTGGACCGCTACCTCGACGTGGCCCCGGCCGATTACAAGGTCGGGCAGCCGGTCGAGCTGTTGGTGGCTGGCGAAACGCCGATGGGCTTCAAGGCCATCATCAACAACCGCCACTGGGGCCTGATCCACAAGAACGAAGTGTTCAAGTTCCTGCGCTCGGGCATGCACGAGAAGGGTTTCATCAAGGAACTGCGCCACGACGGCAAGATCGCCCTCAGCCTGCAGCCGGTGGGCGCCGCCCTGGCCGACAGCCTGCAGGAGCAGATCATGGCGCGCCTGGAGGCCGAAGGCGGGGTGCTGGGGGTGTGTGACAAGAGCGACCCGGCGTTGATCAGCAAGCTGTTCAATGTCAGCAAGGGCAACTTCAAGAAAGCCATTGGCGGCTTGTTCAAGCAGGGCTTGATCGTCATCCATGACGACCGGATCGAAAAGGCCTGATCAGGCCTGAACGAAGTTGCGGAAGTCCAGCTGCTCGCCACCTGGGCGGGTGTCGCGCAGCAGCGAGTCGCGGTCGGCGCTCAGCGCCAGGCTGATGGTCGAGCGGCGCTTGCCAGGCTTGCGCACTTCCATCTGCTCCAGGTGGGCCTTGAGGAAGTTGGTCGGCACTTTCAGGTGCTGCAGCTCGTCGGTTTGCGGGGTGTGCAGCAGCAGGTTGACCCAGTCGGCCTGGCCCTTGCCCAGCAGCGCCACCGGCACTTCGAACCACCACAGGTTGCGTTTGTTGTCCAGAATGGCGAACAGGGTGTTGCTGCTGTTCAGCACCGGGCGGGCCAGTGCTTGGTTGCGCCGGGCGATGGCGGCGGGTTTGTCGAGTTTCATGCAGGTTCCTGCGGGTTGACGCTATGAAGGCCTGCATTGTGAGGGGTGCCACGGGGCGGGGCAAGGTTTGATGGTTGTGCCTGCTGCGGGCGCGCCAGGCGGGGGGCGCGGGCGCTGCCTTGGGTTGCGCCCCACCCCCGCCATCAGCCGGCCCTGGCGGTGCGTCAGCGACGAAGCGGCGGGCTCAGCTCGGAGGTTGCCCCGTCAGCGGTGGTCACGGTCGCGGTGAAGCTGCGCAACCCGGCGATGTCGTCCAGCGCCTGGGCAAACCGTGCCTGCCCTTGTGCGTCACTGTTCACCTGCACTTCGCCAAGGTAGTGCTCGGCCTCGGTGGCGTCGGCCTGGGCATTGCCGAAGAACTCAACGCGCAGCAGGCTCGATGCCGGCCCCTGTACTTCACCGCGCAGCACATTGCCTTCCAGCGCCAGCAGCCGTGGTGCCGGCTGATTGTGGTTGGGCAGCGGCTGGCACGGCTTGGGCTCGCCCTTGGCGTTGCAGATAAGTGCCTGGTCCTGCTTTGGCAGGTCGGCGCCAACCCCGCGTGAGCCCACATACAAGGCGTGTGCCTGGGCTGGCACGCCAAACACGATGGCCCCGGTGCGCTGCCCGGGTACGCATGAGCCGCCCGCCTGGCAGCGGCGGATATCCTGGCTGTTGGCCCAGATGCGGTTCCCGCTGAGGCGTGTGGTAGTCACCTCAGGCTCCGGGCGCAGGGCCACGCCGATGCGGTTGCCGTGGATCAGGTTGCCGTCGAGGATGTTGCCCTCACCGGTGACGCTGACCCCGATCGAGTTGCCGCTGAAGGTGTTGGCCGCCAGGTAGTTGCGTTTGCCCCAGTTGATCTGCAGGCCGTCGGAGTAGTTCTCGAAGCGGTTGCGCACCACGCTGTTGTCGTTGCCCAGCAGAATCTCGATACCCTGTGAGGGCTCGGGGTTGGCTGCTGTGGAGCGGAACAGGTTGTCGGCTACCAGGTTGAATGCTGCGCCACGGGTCAGCTCCAGCCCATCCCCGTTGTCGATCAGTTGGTTGCGCAGCACCTTGTTGTTGGTGGTGGTGGTGGCAGTGGGGTTACCCGCGCCGTCGTCGCCAGTCAGCATGATGCCGGCGCCGCCTTTGTTGGCGACGATGCGGTTGTCTTCGATGACGTTGTGGCTGGCGCGGTTGACCAGGATGCCGATGCAGAAATTGCGCACTTCCAGGCCGCGCAGTTGCACGCCCTGAGTGTCACGCAGCACCAGCCCAGGGTTGGTGGTGGTGCGCACATTGGTGCCGAACTGGCCGGGCAGGGCGCCGGGGCAGGTGCGAACACCCTGGTCCTTGATGTAGGCGGAGCCGTCGATGGCAATGTACTGACCCTCGCGTGCCCAGGCCAGCCCGGTGATGCTGACCGGGCCTTTGATTTCCGGCAGCGCGTGGCTGGGGCGGATCACATAAGGTGGCTTGCCCACGGCGGCGATGTCGATACGGTAATGGCCGGGGTTCCGGTTACTGGTTTCAATGGCCCAGCGCAGGGTGCCGGGGTTGCCGTCGTCGGTGTAACGCTCGACACGCAGGGTTTCAGGGCTGGCGGCAGCGGTGGCCAGGGTGGACAGGGGCAGCAGTGGCAGCAAGGCCAGCAGTGCAGGCATCAGACGCATGGGGCGGGTATCCGAAAACATTGTTCTTGTCGTGTGCTCGCCTGGCTTGAGGCGCACATTTGCACCGCATTCTAGGGGAGCCGTGGCGTCAACGCAGGGCTGCCTGTGTGATTTGGTGCGGTATTCGCCCGTAGATTGACCGCTTGGCTTGCGGGGTGAAAATTCGTTGAAACTCTTACGCTGGGTGCTGGGTCCACCTTTTGTCGACACTGTACACGTGTCTCCATTTGCAGGAGTTTTGCCATGAGCGGTACTAAAGACAAAGTCAAAGGCCTGGCCAATGAGGCGATGGGCAACGTGAAACAAGGTGTCGGCAAGGTGACCGACAACGACAAGCTGCGTGCCGAGGGCAAGGCGCAAGAGCTCAAAGGCGAGGCGCAGCAAGTGAAGGGCGATGTGAAGGACGCGGTAAAAAAACCGTGATCTGAACACGCCTGTGCCGGCCTCTTCGCATGCGTGCGGAGGGGCCGTTACTTTTGCCGCCAATTTCTTCAATCGCGACTGGGAGCAGCACAGCATCGGCACGGTCTATTAGACTTGTGTGTTGATTCGATCAAGCGGCGAAAGGAGACGCTATGATTTTTTCCGCCCTGCAGGGCCTGCCTTTGCACCGCGTGCTGGCGCGCACCGTCAAGGAATTTCTCGATGACGAGATGTCCACCTATGCGTCGGCGCTGGCCTACCAGGCGCTGTTCTCGCTATTCCCATTCTTGCTGTTCCTGATTGCCCTGATCGGCTTTTTGCACCTGCCCGACTTTTTCTCCTGGCTGCGCCTGCAATCGGAGCTGGTATTGCCACCCCAGGCCCTGGAGCAGGTGAACCCGGTAATCGACCAGCTACAGCAATCCAAGGGCGGGCTGTTGTCGGTCGGTATCGTGATTGCCTTGTGGACCGCATCGGCCGGTGTGCGCTTGATGATGAGCGCCATGAACGCCGCCTATGATGTGCCCGAGGGCCGGCCGGTGTGGAAGCGCATCCCGTTATCCATTTTCTACACCGTGGGCCTGGCCGGCATGCTGTTGGCAGCCGCCGCGCTGATGGTGCTTGGCCCGCAAGTCATGGAGTGGATCGCCGCCCAGATCGGCATGCAGGAGTTCATCGTCACCTTGTGGACGGTGTTGCGCTGGCCGGTGATCGTCTTTCTGCTGATGGTGGCGGTCGCGTTGATCTACTACGTAATGCCTGATGTGAAACAGAAGTTCCGCTTCATCACGCCGGGCTCGGTGCTGGCGGTGGTGGTGTGGATCATCGCGTCGCTGGGCTTTGCCTACTACGTGAAAACCTTCGCTGACTACAACGCCATGTACGGCAGCATTGGTGCAATCATCGTGCTGTTGCTGTATTTCTACATCTCGGCTGCTGTGCTGTTGCTTGGCGCCGAAATGAATGCGGTGATCGAGCACATGTCGGCCGAGGGCAAAAACCCCGGTGAAAAGGATTTCGACGAGCACGCGCCCGCGCAGACCATCAGTGTTCTGGGCCATGAGCACCCCACTTCGGGCCAGGCGCAGACTTCCGAGCCTAACCCCCGATGATCCGTGACATTCTCAAGATGGGCGACGAGCGCCTGCTGCGCGTTGCCGCGCCGGTGCCCGCGCAGCTGCTGGGCAGCGGCGAGCTGCAGCAACTGATCGACGACATGTTTGAAACCATGCGCCATGTCGGCGGCGTGGGCCTGGCCGCGCCGCAGGTGGGCATCGACCTGCAACTGGTGATTTTCGGCTTCGAACGCAGCGAGCGGTACCCGGACGCCGAAGCGGTGCCGCAGACCATCCTGCTGAACCCGGTCATCACCCCGACTTCCACTGAACTGGAAGACGGTTGGGAAGGTTGCCTGTCGGTGCCCGGCTTGCGCGGCGTGGTACCACGCTTCAAGCACATTTGCTATGAGGGCATCGACCCACAGGGCAACGCGATCCGCCGCTTTGCCGAAGGCTTCCACGCGCGGCTGGTGCAGCATGAGTGCGACCACCTGATCGGGCGTTTGTACCCATCGCGGATCCAGGACTTTACCAAGTTCGGCTACACCGACGTGCTGTTCCCAGGGCTGGAAGCAGGCGACGACTGACCCTGCTGCAGGGCCACCAGGCGTTTGCTGCGCTGGTAGCGTTGCAAGCGGCCATGCAGGGTGTCGGGCAGGCACTGCGCCAGTTCGAAACCCAGGCGTTGATAGAACGGCAGCAGGTCGGGGTGGCAAAACAGCCAGGTTGGCCCGTCAGCCTGGGCCAGCGCCGCCTTCACCAGTTTGCCGGCTACCCCTTGCTGGCGCCGTTGCGGGTCGACGAACAGGCCGGTCAGCCAGAAACCCCCGGTTACCCTGGCCAGGCTCAGCCCGGCAATGATCCCCGGCCCCCTGGCTACCCACAACTGCGCATCGCTTGCCGCGCGCATGCGCGAGCCTTGTTGCCGGTAAAAATGGTCCAGCAGCCGGCGTTCTGTATCCGCAAGTGTCGAGCAGGTTAATTGTTCAGAAATGGCGAATTTCTCCTGAGTACAGAGCAGAGGCTCTGGCGTAATGCTTTGCGGGTATTTTGTCGCAGATTGTTGCAAATTCGGCAAGAGTGAATATCCGAGTTCGGGGTTCAACTATTAACCGCCAGGCGTAGAATTTCAGGCATCCCCCCTGCAGTACGAAGCGGGATCGGTACTTCGTGCCATCTTCACCGTAGATGGCAACTTCTCCGCGCCGGAAACGGCATTAGAAGTCAATCGATCAGCTTGAATGCTCAAAAGGCAAAACACCATGAACCCATTACTGATTCTTGCATTGGTCGGTATGTCCTCGTTCGCCCTCGCCGATGAGGCCAAGCCCGTCTCCACCCAGCCAGTGGCCCAGCAGTACGACTACTCGATGAACCTGGATATCAAGCGGGTAATCGACCTGTCGACCATTCCCAATGTCTGCGAAGTGGTGCCTGCCACCATGACCTATGAAGACCACCACGGCCAGGTGCATACCATCCAGTACCGTGCCATGGGCGAGGGCTGCCAGCAGGGTTGACCGGCTACAGGAGGTTCGAGCGCCCCCGCGCGGCGCTCGAACGCCGTGGGCCGTTATCGCCAAACGCACTGAGCCGCTGCTCGGCGGGCCACCCTCGTGGGGCGGGCCTGGTCTATCGTGGACGTGGGGAATTCGCACAGCCTTGCTGCGTGAACTGCCACCCTGACTGCCACGGAGACAACACCCGATGAGCCTTGCCCCTGCTGCGCAAGCGCAACATGAGTTGTTGATCAGTCGCCTGATCGACGCCCCACCGGCCAAAGTGTTCCGCGCCTGGACCGAGCCCGAGTGGCTAAGGCAATGGTGGGGGCCGCATGGCATGAGCACCCCGGAATGCGAGATGCAATTGTGGCCCGGCGGCCTGTTCCGCACCTTGATGCGGGCGCCGGATGGTAGCGAGTACCCCACCCAGGGCGTGTTCCTGGAAATTGCGGCACCGCGGCGCCTGGTGTTCACCGATGCGTTTGGCCCCGGCTGGGTACCGTCGAACAAGGCGTTCATGACCGCCGTGATCAGCCTGGACGAGGAACGGGGCAAAACCCGTTATACCGCCCGGGCCTGGCACTGGAATGCTGCCGATTGCAAGGCCCACGAGGACATGGGGTTCTACCAGGGCTGGGGTGAAAGCCTGGACCGCCTGGTGGAGTTGGTCACCCAGCGGATGCCAGACTGATGGTTGCCTGGGGGCGGGCATTCGCCCGCCGCAGGGCCGGTAGTGCCAGCGCTATGCTCAGCTGGCAACGAAATTCGGTGGCGATACCAGTTCCACGGTCTGCTGCTTGCGTGGCGCCAGGATTTCCGCTTCGCCCTGCACCACCAGCTCATCGTTCTGGTTGTACACATTGGTCGCGATGCGCACTTTGAACTTGGGCAGTTTTTCCAGAATTTCCAGGCGTACGGTGAGCGTGTCGCCAATCTTCACCGGCTTCTGGAAGCTCATCTGCTGGCCCAGGTAGATGGTGCCAGGGCCTGGCAGGGTGCAGGCCACTGCCGCACTGATCAACGCGCCGCTGAACATGCCGTGGGCAATGCGTTCGCGGAACATGCTCTTGGCCGCAAACTCGGCGTCCAGGTGCACCGGGTTGTGGTCACCGGACATCGCCGCGAACAGCTGGATGTCGCGCTCTTCGACGGACTTCTGGTATTGCGCCTTCTGGCCAACTTCGAGGGCTTCGTAAGGCGTGTTGGTGACCTGGGACATCGGGGTTTCCTTGAGCGGTAGGCGAGGGTGGCTGTCATTCACTGCGCACAGGCCGATCAATGGCCAGTGCCTGTTCAAGCCAGCCGACAATGTCGGCAGTGACCTCGTTACGGTTGGTTTCGTTGAGTACTTCATGCCGCGCTTCAGGATAGACGCGTAGCTGTACATGTCGATTGCCGGTGGCGCGCAGGGCGTCGGCCAGATGGGTGAGACGCTTGCCGGCACTGACCGGATCACATTCCCCACCCATTATCAGTATCGGCAGGTTCGGATCGATCTGTGCGAGGTTACCCGGCTGGCTGATCTGCGCCAAGCCTTGCAGCAGGTCCAGCCACAGCTGGTTGCTGCACCGAAAGCCGCACAGCGGGTCGTTGACGTAGCGGTCGACCTCGGCCGGGTCGCGGCTGAGCCAGTCGAACGGCGTACGGTTGGGCTTGAAGGCCTTGTTGAACGCGCCGAAGGACAACCATTCGATCACCGCACTTTTGCCCAGCGGCCCCTGGCGCCAGGCCTCCAGCCGCGCCACCAGCCGGGCCATGCGGTACAGCGCGGCAGGCTGGTAGTTGGAACCGCTCAGGATCGCCCCGTGCAGGCTGGCGCTGTGGTGCAGCAGGTAAGCCTGGGCGATATAGCTGCCCATGCTGTGGCCGAACAGGAACAGCGGTGTGCCCGGGTAGTGTTGGCCAATGTACTGGGCCAGCCGGCCGAGGTCGTCGACCACGGCATTCCAGCCATGATGGCGGCTGAACAGGCCCAGGCTGCCGTGCTCGGCGCTACGCCCGTGGCCACGCTGGTCAGCGGCGAACACGGCAAAGCCAGCCGCGGCCAGGGCCAGGCCCAGGCGCTGGTAGCGCCCGGCATGCTCGGCCATGCCATGGGCCAGCAGGACTACGGCTTTCACTGGCGAGGCTGGCAGCCATTGGTGCACGTACAGGCGGCAGTGTTCGCTGACGGGCAGCCAGAAGGCGTCGTGGGGCATGGCGGCTCCTTGTGCGCATGGGGTACCGGAACAGTGTATGCACAACCGGCCCGATTGCAGGAAGGGCACAAATAAGATTCACAATGTTAATGGCGGCACTTGGCGTATAGGCCACCCTGGGCTTACCTGCTAACGTCGAAGCAACGCCTGTTTGCCGGTTGGCGACCAGGTCAAGGATCCAAGGACGCAGTGCAGGTCCAGGCAGAGGAACAATAATAAATGCAAGCCGACTTCTGGAATGACAAGCGCCCGGCGGGCGTGCCTTCCACCATCGACATCAATGCCTATGCCTCGGTGGTCGAGGTGTTCGAGCGCTCTTGCAAGCGCTTTGCCGACCGCCCGGCATTCAGCAACCTGGGCGTGACCCTGACCTATGCGCAACTGGAGCGACATTCAGCCGCGTTTGCCGCCTGGTTGCAGCAGCACACCGACCTGCAGCCGGGCGACCGTATCGCGGTGCAGATGCCCAACGTGCTGCAGTACCCGATCGCCGTGTTCGGGGCCATGCGTGCCGGGCTGATCGTGGTCAATACCAACCCGCTGTACACCGAGCGCGAGATGCGCCACCAGTTCAATGACAGCGGCGCGCGGGCGTTGGTCTACCTGAACATGTTCGGCAAGCGGGTGCAGGCCGTGTTGCCCGACACCGGCATCGAGTACCTGATCGAAGCGAAAATGGGCGACCTGCTGCCCACTGCCAAGGGCTGGTTGATCAACACGGTGGTCGACAAGCTGAAAAAGATGGTGCCGGCCTACCACTTGCCCCAGGCACTCTCGTTCAAGCAGGTGCTGCGCCAGGGGCGCGGCCTGTCGCCGCAACCGGTGCCGCAGAGCCTGGACGACATCGCCGTGCTGCAGTACACCGGCGGCACCACCGGGCTGGCCAAAGGCGCCATGCTTACTCACGGCAACCTGGTGGCCAACATGCTGCAGGTGCTGGCGTGCTTTTCGCAGCACGGCCCGGACGGGCAGAAGCTGCTCAAGGATGGCCAGGAGGTGATGATCGCGCCGCTGCCGCTGTACCACATCTACGCGTTCACCGCGAACTGCATGTGCATGATGGTCACCGGCAACCACAACGTGCTGATCACCAACCCGCGGGATATTCCCGGCTTCATCAAGGAGCTGGGCAAGTGGCGTTTCTCTGCATTGCTCGGGCTCAACACCCTGTTCGTGGCGCTGATGGATCACCCGGGCTTTCGCCGGCTGGATTTCTCGGCACTGAAAGTTACCAACTCCGGTGGCACGGCGCTGGTCAAGGCCACTGCCGAACGCTGGGAGGCGCTTACCGGCTGCCGCATTGTCGAAGGCTATGGCCTGACCGAAACCTCGCCGGTGGCCAGCACCAACCCCTACGGCCAGTTGGCCCGGCTGGGTACGGTGGGCATCCCGGTGGCCGGTACCGCCTTCAAGGTCATCGATGATGACGGCAACGAGCTGCCGTTGGGCGAGCGTGGCGAGTTGTGCATCAAGGGGCCGCAGGTGATGAAGGGCTACTGGCAGCAGCCTGAGGCCACCGCCCAGGCCCTGGATGCGGACGGTTGGTTCAAAACCGGTGATATCGCCGTGATCGACCCCGACGGCTTCACGCGGATCGTCGACCGCAAGAAGGACATGATCATCGTCTCGGGTTTCAACGTGTACCCCAACGAGATCGAAGACGTGGTGATGGGCCACCCGCAGGTCGCCAACTGCGCGGCCATCGGCGTGCCCGACGAGCGTTCCGGCGAGGCGGTGAAGCTGTTCGTGGTGCCGCGCGAGGGGGGGCTGAGCGTGGATGAGCTCAAGGCCTACTGCAAGGCCAACTTCACCGGTTACAAGGTGCCCAAGCACATCGTGCTGCGCGAGTCCCTGCCGATGACCCCGGTGGGCAAGATTCTGCGCCGGGAGCTGCGGGATATCGCTTGAGTCAGCTGCAAGCTGCAAGCTACAAGCTACAAGCTACAAGCTAGAAGCTAGAAGCTAGAAGCTAGAAGCTAGAAGCTGCAAGCGGTGAATCAGAGCCTTTGGCGCGCTCTATCTTGCCGCTTGAAGCTTGTAGCTTGCCACTTTAAGCTAAATACTCTAAAAATGACCTAAATTGTTCATTGAGTCATTTTTGTGACCTTAAGGCCAGTTTTGGCCTCTAGGCGACCCCAGGCAAAGCTGTTACTCTCGGCCCGCTTTCAGATGATCCGGTTTGCAACGAACCGTCATCTCATATCAATAATAAGCGCATCGACGCGTGAATCGAACTTCGCTGTTGCTGAAGGAGTGGGCTTCCATGATCGAACATTTTTGGAAGGATAAGTACCCAGCCGGGATTACGGCGGAAATCAATCCTGACGAATTCCCCAATATCCAGGCAGTACTCAAGCAATCCTGCCAACGCTTTGCCGACAAACCGGCCTTTAGCAACCTGGGCAAGACTATCACTTATGGCGAGTTGTATGCGCTGTCGGGGGCATTTGCCGCCTGGTTGCAGCAGCATACCGACCTCAAGCCGGGTGATCGTATTGCCGTGCAACTGCCCAATGTCCTGCAGTACCCGGTCGCGGTGTTCGGTGCCATACGCGCCGGGCTGATCGTGGTCAACACCAACCCGCTGTACACCGCGCGGGAAATGGAACACCAGTTCAACGACTCTGGCGCCAAGGCCTTGGTGTGCCTGGCCAACATGGCCCACCTGGCTGAGAAAGTGGTGCCCAAGACCCAGGTCCGGCACGTAATCGTCACCGAAGTGGCCGACCTGTTGCCGCCGGTCAAGCGCTTGCTGATCAACAGCGTGATCAAGTACGTGAAGAAGATGGTGCCGGCCTACCACCTGCCGCAGGCCGTGCGTTTCAACGCTGCGCTGGCGCTGGGCAAGGGCCAGCCGGTAACCGAGGCCAACCCGCAGGCCAACGATGTGGCGGTGCTGCAGTACACCGGCGGCACCACCGGCGTGGCCAAGGGTGCCATGCTGACCCACCGCAACCTGGTGGCCAACATGCTGCAGTGCCGGGCGCTGATGGGCTCGAACCTGCACGAAGGCTGTGAAATTCTCATCACCCCGCTGCCGCTGTACCACATCTACGCGTTCACCTTCCATTGCATGGCGATGATGCTGATCGGCAACCACAACGTGTTGATCAGCAACCCGCGTGACCTGCCGGCGATGGTCAAGGAACTGGGCAAGTGGAAGTTCACCGGCTTTGTCGGCCTGAACACCCTATTCGTTGCCCTGTGCAACAACGATGGGTTCCGTGCCCTGGACTTCTCGGCGTTGAAAATCACCTTGTCGGGCGGCATGGCCCTGCAGTTGAGCGTGGCCGAGCGCTGGAAGGCGGTGACCGGCTGCGCCATCTGCGAAGGCTACGGCATGACGGAAACCAGCCCGGTGGCCACGGTCAACCCTGCCGAAGCGAACCAGGTCGGCACCATTGGTATTCCGGTGCCGTCGACCCTGTGCAAGGTAATCGACGAGGCTGGTAACGAGTTGCCGTTGGGCGAAGTCGGCGAACTGTGCATCAAGGGCCCGCAGGTCATGAAGGGCTATTGGCAGCGCGAAGAGGCCACTGCCGAGATCCTCGACAACCAGGGTTGGCTGAAGACCGGCGACATCGCCTTGATCCAGCCAGACGGCTACATGCGTATCGTCGACCGCAAGAAGGACATGATCCTGGTCTCCGGCTTCAATGTGTACCCCAACGAGCTGGAGGATGTGCTTGCCGGCTTGCCTGGCGTGTTGCAGTGCGCGGCCATCGGGGTGCCGGACGAGAAGTCGGGCGAAGTGATCAAGGTGTTCATCGTGGTCAAGCCGGGCATGACCGTGACCAAGGAGCAGGTGATGGAGCACATGCGTGCCAACGTGACCGGCTACAAGGTGCCGCGCCATATCGAGTTCCGCGATGCGCTGCCGACCACCAACGTAGGCAAGATCCTGCGCCGCGAGCTGCGTGATGAAGAGCTGAAGAAGCAGGGCCTGAAGAAGATCGCCTGACCCTGCGTTGCCCTTGTAGGAGCGGCCTTGTGTCGCGATGGGCCGCAAAGCGGCCCCGTCCATTTCAGCGCCCATGCCAAGATCCAGGGGCCGCTTTGCGGCCCATCGCGACACAAGGCCGCTCCTACAGCTAGGGCATGGGTTTTGGGCTCAGCGCAGTTTTTCCAGCATCTGGTAATACCACATGCCGGCCGCCAGCAGCGGGTTGCCCAGCAAGTCACCCATCGGCACCCGCACATGCTTGCACTGGGCGAAGGTGTCGAACTGCTCGAGCGTACCGGTCAACGCCTCGGCCATGATCTCGCCCATGATGTGGCTGGTGGCAATGCCGTGCCCGGAATACCCCTGGCAATACCACACGTTGTCCGACAGCTTGCCCAGCTGTGGAATGCGGTTGACCACGATGCCCATGGCGCAGCTCCACTGGAACTCGATCGGCACGCCCTTCAATGCCGGGAACGTGCGCTCGATGCATGGCCGCAGCTCGCCTTCGATATCCCGCGAGTCACGGCCGGAGTAGTTGGCGCCGCCACCGAACAGCAGGCGCTTGTCGGCCGTCAGGCGGTAATAGTCGAGCACGAAGCGGCAGTCGTACACCGCCAGGTCGTGGGGGTTGATCTGCTCGGCCAGTTCGCCCAGTGGCGCGGTGGTGACGATCCCGCCCATGGCCGGGAATATCTTGCCCTTGAGTTGGCGCTTTTCCAGCTTGTGGTACACATCGCCGGCCAGCATCACCTGGCGTGCCTCGACCCGGCCGTGGGCGGTAACCACCGCCGGGCGCGGGCCATGCACGATGTCCAGCACTTCGGAATTCTCGAACACCAGTGCGCCCAGGCCATGTGCGGCGCGGGCCTCACCCAGGCACAGGTTGAGCGGGTGCAGGTGCAGGTTGCGCAGGTTCTTCAAGGCGCCCATGTACAGTGGGCTCTGCAGGTGCTCAGCCACTGCCGCGCGGTCGAGCATTTGAACCTGCTCGCCCATGCCCCGGCGTTGCGCTTCGGCCTCGAACGCGCGCAGCTCGTTCATGTGCGAGGGTTTCATGGCGGCATGCAGGTGGCCACGCTTGAGGTCACAGTCGATGCCGTAGCGCGCTACGCGCTGCTCGATTACCTGGTGGCCACGCCAGCGCAGGTGCCAGATGAAGTCATCGACCTCGGCGCCCAGGTGGTTGCGCATCTGTGAGCGCATGGCTTCGTCGCCCGACAGGCTGCCAGTGACTTGGCCACCGTTACGGCCGCTGGCACCCCAGCCTATACGGTTGGTTTCGACGATGGCCACCTTGAGGCCGCGCTCGGCAAGCTCGACTGCCGTGGCCACGCCGGTGAAGCCGCCGCCGATGATTGCCACATCCACCTGCACCGTGCCCTTGAGTTGCGGGTACTCGGTAGGGTCGTTGAGGGTGGCGCTGTAGTAGGACGGCGCGCGCTGCGCCGGGCCTTTGTGCAATGCTGCGTTCATGGGTGTTCCTTGAATGTTGAGGGGCTCAGGCCTGGTGCAGGTACCAGCGCCAGTCCTGTTCGCTGACTTCGGCCATGAACTGGCGGTACTCGGCGCGCTTGACCTTCAGGTACACGCCGAGGAAGTCCTCGCCCAATGCTTCGCGGGCCCAAGCCGACTGCTGCAAGGCGTCGAGCGCCGTCAGCCAGTCGGTGGGCAGGTGTTCGGTGGCCTGGGCATAACCGTTGCCTTGCACCGGTGCCCCTGGGTCCAGCTGTTCGCGAATGCCACGGTGGCTGGCTGCCAGGATCGCCGCCGCCGCCAGGTAGGGGTTGGCATCGGCGCCGCAGATGCGGTGCTCCACATGCCGGCTGTTGGCCGGGCCACCGGGTACGCGCAGGCTCACAGTGCGGTTGTCCACGCCCCAGGTGGGTGCCAGTGGTGCATAACTGTTGGCCTGGAAGCGGCGGAACGAATTGGCGTTGGGGCAGAACAGCAGCAGTGATTCGCGCAGGTGGCGCAGCATGCCGGCGACCGCCTGGCGCAGCAGCGGCGTGCCAGCCTTGTCGTCGCTGGCGAACAGATTGGTGCCGGCGTGGTCAGCCAGGCTCAGGTGCATGTGCATGCCAGTACCCGCCAGGTGCGCGAATGGCTTGGCCATGAAGCAGGCCTGCATGCCGTGGGCATGGGCCACGCCCTTGACCAGGCGCTTGTAGCGTACCGCCTGGTCCATGGCCTGCAGTGCGTCACCGTGCTCCAGGGTGATTTCCACCTGGCCGGGGGCGTATTCGGAAATGGCCGTGCGGGCCGGGATGCCCTGGGCTTTGCAGGCGGCATACAGATCGGCGAGAAACGGCTCGATCTGTTCCAGTTCGCGCAGGCCGTACACCTGGGTGCTGCGCGGGCGCCCGCCATCGTTGTCCAGTGCCGGTTGCGGGCGGCCTTGGGCGTCGCGCTGCTGGTCAAGCAGGTAGAACTCCAGTTCGCAGGCCATCACCGGGTGGTAGCCGTCGGCCTGCAGCGCCTCGATGGTGCGCAGCAGCACGTGGCGCGGGTCGGCGATGCTGGCAGGCAACCCCTCACTCGGGTGCATGCTCACCTGCACTGCGGCGGTCGGCACCCGGCGCCAGGGCAACCTTGTCAGGCTGCCCTCGAGCGGGTAGGCGCGGCAGTCGATATCACCCACATCCCAGACCAACCCGGAGTTTTCCACATCGTCGCCGTTCAGGGTCAGGCCGAGAATGGTACTGGGTAGCGGCCGGCCGCTCTGGTACACGGCCAGCAATTCGTCGCGGTGCAGCAGCTTGCCGCGGGGTACGCCGTTGGCGTCGAGAATGAACAGC
>NZ_BLJG01000019.1 GCF_009932375.1 Pseudomonas juntendi | reverse complement strand
TCCTACGTTTGTTTCGGGCCAATTATTCCTGTGGGATTTGCGCGCGAACGCCTTGGTGCATGCCTCAATATCGCGCCGTACAAACAAGGCGGCCGCGCGCGCCTGTCACAGGCGTTACTGGCCCGAAACAAACGTAGGAGCGAGCGCAGCTCGCGATGCGCCGCGCGGGCGGCGCTCGATCTCACAGGCGCTGAAGATGCTGCGGATACCCTTGCCAGAAACCATTCTCCCACAGGTACAGCGCAGCACTCAGGCCCTGTGCTGATCCTGTGGGCTTGCCTGCGACAGGGCCAGTACAGGCGACACAAAAGAAAACGCCCCGAACCAGTCGGGGCGTTTCTGATTACTGCCAGGGCGCCTTACTTGCCTTCCCAGCGCTTGAGCACCAGGGTGGCGTTGGTGCCGCCGAAGCCGAAGCTGTTGCTCATGACCGTGTCGATCTTGGCGTTTTCTTCGGTTTTGCGCAGGATCGGCAGGTCGGCCACTTCCGGGTCCAGCTCGTCGATATTGGCAGAGCCGGCGATGAAGTTGTTTTCCATCATCAGCAGGCAGTAGATCGCCTCGTGCACGCCCGCGGCGCCCAGCGAGTGGCCCGACAGGCTCTTGGTCGAGCTGATCTTCGGCGCCTTGTCCTTGAATACCTCGCGAACGCCTTTCATCTCGGCAACGTCACCGACCGGGGTCGAGGTGCCGTGGGTGTTCAGGTAATCGATCGGGGTGTCGACGGTGGACAGCGCCTGCTGCATGCAGCGGATAGCGCCTTCGCCACTCGGGGCAACCATGTCGTAACCGTCGGAGGTCGCACCGTAGCCGACGATTTCGGCGTAGATCTTGGCGCCACGGGCCAGGGCATGTTCCAGCTCCTCGACCACCACCATGCCGCCGCCGCCAGCGATGACGAAGCCATCACGGTCTGCGTCATAGGCGCGCGAGGCCAGTTCCGGGGTTTCGTTGCGCTTGGTCGACAGGGCGCCCATGGCATCGAACAGGAACGACTGGCTCCAGTGCTCTTCTTCACCGCCGCCGGCAAAGACGATGTCCTGCTTGCCCCACTGGATCTGCTCCAGTGCGGTACCGATGCAGTGAGCCGAAGTGGCGCAGGCCGACGAGATCGAGTAGTTGATGCCCTTGATCTTGAACGGCGTAGCCAGGCATGCCGAAACGGTGCTGCCCATGGTGCGCGTGACACGGTATGGGCCGACGCGCTTGACGCCTTTCTCGCGCAGGGTGTCCAGCGCTTCCATCTGGTTCAGGGTCGAGGCGCCGCCGGAGCCAGCCACCAGGCCGGTACGCGGGTTGGACACCTGCTCTTCGGTCAGGCCGGAATCCTTGATCGCGTCCTGCATGGCCAGGTAGGCGTAGGCAGCCGCGTGGCCCACGAAGCGGTAGACCTTGCGGTCGATCAGTTCTTCGAGGTTGAGGTCGATGGACCCGGAAACCTGGCTACGCAGCCCCATTTCCTTGTATTCCGGGTTGTAACGGATACCCGGACGGCTGTTGCGCAGGTTTTCGGTGACGGTAGCTTTGTCATTGCCCAGGCACGAAACGATGCCCAGACCAGTGATAACGACGCGGCGCATGCGAATAACCCTTAGAAATTGTCAGTGGAGGTGAACACGCCGACCCGCAGGCCTTCGGCGGTGTAGATCTCGCGGCCGTCAACGCTGACCGAGCCATCGGCGATGGCCATGTTCAGCTTGCCCTTCAGGACGCGTTTGATGTGGATGTTGTAGGTGACTTTCTTGGCGGTAGGCAAAACCTGGCCGAAGAACTTCACTTCGCCCGAACCCAGGGCGCGGCCGCGGCCTGGCAGGCCCTGCCAGCCGAGGAAGAAACCGACCAGCTGCCACATGGCGTCGAGGCCCAGGCAGCCCGGCATGACCGGGTCGCCTTCGAAATGGCAGGCGAAGAACCACAGGTCCGGGGTGATATCCAGCTCGGCGACCAACTCACCTTTGCCGTACTTGCCGCCTTCTTCGCTGATGTGGGTGATGCGATCGACCATCAGCATGTTCGGCGCGGGCAGTTGCGCATTACCTGGGCCGAACAGCTCACCGCGACTGCAGCGCAGCAGGTCTTCCCGAGTAAAGGCGTGTTGTTTGGTCATGCGAGCTCCTCAATAACCCCCTGTGGCAGGGGATGAATCTTCCCGACCGACCCGAATAACCAACGGCTTCGGGGCGGTAGCCTACAGGTAGACTATTGCGTTGTGGTGAAAGTCACAGCGCACCTGGTGAAAGAAGTACAGGTGTGCACTGAAACGTCTATTTTCAGGGCCGATGAAGGTCCTGTCCAGTGTTTAAGACTGCCGCACTTTAGCATTTATCGCCAGTCGCGGTTGTCTGGCCGGGTAACCAGCGTTGCAGCACGCGCTGCAGTTCGCTGCGGCGCAAGGGTTTGCTCAGGTAGTCATCCATGCCGGCGGCCATGCATCGCTCGCGGTCGCCGTCGAGCGCGTTGGCGGTCAGGGCGATGATCGGCAGGCCTGTGCCTTTGTCCAGTTGGCGAATGCGGCGGGTGGCTTCATAGCCATCCATGTGCGGCAACCGGCAGTCCATCAGCACCGCGGCAAAGCGCTGGCGGCCCACCAGGTCGACCGCCTCGAGGCCGTCTGCAGCGGTGCACACCGTCAGCCCCAGGCTGCGCAGCATGGCTTCTATGACACTCTGGTTGACCGCATTATCCTCGACCAACAGCACCTTTTTCTGCTCGGCAGCCGCCGCCGGCGGGTCGAGTGGGTGCGGCAGTGGCGCCGGCGCCTGGCTGGCCAGGGCCAAGGGCATCTCCAGGGTGAACGTTGAACCCTGGCCCACGTGGCTCTCACCGCGCAGCTTGCCACCCATGCGCTCGGCCAGGGTGCGGGCGATCGACAACCCCAGCCCGGTGCCGCCATAGCGGCGGGAAATCGAGCTGTCCGCTTGCTGGAATGCGACGAACATCATTTCCAGGCGGTCGCTGTCGATACCGATGCCGGTATCACGCACGCTGCAGGTCAGCCAGATCAACTGCCGATCGACCACCTGCCAGCGGGCCTCGACCTGCACCTGGCCGCGTTCGGTGAACTTCAGCGCGTTGCCCACCAGGTTCAGCAGGATCTGGCGGATGCGCGTAGGGTCGCCGTTCACCTGCAACTGGCCGATGTCGGCCGGCAGTTGCAGGTGCAGCCCAAGGCCGCGTTGCTGGGCGCTGTGCTGGAAGGACTGGACGCTGCTGGTGATCAGCTCGCCGAGGTTGAAGTCGATGTGCTCCAGCTGTAGCGCGGCGCGTTCGATGCGCGAGAAGTCCAGAATATCGTTGATGACTTTCAGCAGGTGCCCGGTGGACTCGCTGGCCACGGCGGTGTAATCGGCCTGTTCGTTGCTGAGCGGGGTGGTTTCCAGCAATTGCAGCATGCCCATCACACCGTTCATCGGGGTGCGCAGCTCGTGGCTCATCATCGCCAGGAAATCGGACTTGGCACGGTTGGCCTGTTCAGCCTCTTCGCGGGCCTGGATCAGCTCGGCGATGGTTTGTTGCTGTTCAGCGCTGGCCTGCTCCAGGGCGCTGGCCAGGTTGTTGATGTGGCGCGCCAGGTGGCCCAACTCGCTGTCGTCTACCACCGGCAAGGGCGTGTTGTACTTGCCTTGCTGGATGGCCTTGACCGCGTGGCCCATGTCGCTGATCGGCTTGGCCAGGCTCAGGGCCAGGCGGCGAGCCAGCAAGAAGGTGAACAGCAGGGCGAACAGCGCGAGGATGCCCGCCTTGATCACGATTTCCTGCTGGCGCTGGCTGAACGCGTCATCGGACATGCCGACGATCACCCGGCCCAGGTAGTCGTCCCCGATGGCCGGGGTGTTGGCTTTGCCCTGTTGCAGAAAATCGTTGTCCAGGCGTATCTGCTGCAGGCGGATGGGCGCCTGGAACACTTCGACCTGCTGCGCGCGGTTGGCGCTTTCGTCGGACTGCTCCACGTAGACCAGGATGTGGTTGCGGCTGTCCTGTACCTCCAGGAAGCGGACGTGCGGGATGCTGAGGGTGGCCCGCATGAGCCCCTCGAGCACTTCGTTGTTACCGGAAATCACCCCGTACTCCGACGCGGGTGCCAGCTGGTTGGCGATCAATTGCCCGGTGTGGTTGAGTTCCTGGCGCAGGTCCTGGATACGAACGAAGGTAAAGAAGCTGATCAGCAGCAAGGTCAGCAGCAGCGCGGGGCCAAGGCTGATGATCTGGGTGCGGGTGTGAATGTCCCAACTCAGGCGTTTGCTGCTCATGGGGTGGGTTCTCCTTCGGCCAGCACCTGGGCGGCGGCGTTCGGATCGATCGGTTCAAGGCCCAGGGCCCGGGCCACTTGCTGGTTGCCGCTGACGCTGTAGCGCTTGGGGTAGAGGCTGCGCGGCCAGCGCGCCGGGGGCTGGTCGAGCAATTGGTCGAGTTCCGCCAGCCAGTCGTCCTGGTCGCTGTAGGTGCTGGCCAGTGCGCCGGCGCGGACAAAACCGGCGTTGGGGCCGATCAGCGCCATCTGCCGGCCATAGCTGCTCAGCAGCAGGTTCTTCGCCGTCTTGGAGTTGTACAGGTCAGGGTCGTCCAGCCCCAGCAGGACATCGCTGTTGCCCAGCAGGTGCTGCAATGGCCGGTTGTCGCGAGGGTCGGACCAGTCCTGGGCCACGATTTCCAGGCCCAGCGGCCGTGCCGCATGGCGCAGTTCCTCGAGCAGAAACCCGCTGTGCTGGCCGTACAGCACGCCGATACGCCGTGCCTGGGGCAGCAAGTAACGCGCCAGGCGCAACTGACGGGCCGGTGGCGCGTCATTCCACAAGAAGGTGAGAAACGCCGGGCGCGACTTTCCCAGGCGCTGCTCAGCCTGAACCCGGCTGACGCGCATGACCAAGGCCGGTGGCCCGGCGGTTTCGCTCAGGCGCCAATCGAGGGCAGCGTTGTCGAGCAGGATCAGGCGCTGGTCGGCCTTGAGTTTGCCCGGTGATGGCAAGTCGGCGGTGGTCTGGAAGTGCACATGGTCGTGCGGCCTGCGGTTTTCCAGCGCCGCCACGAAGCTGCGGATGCCGGGCTGGTCCTCGGCGCCGATCAGCAGGATCTCGCTGGCCGACAATGGGCCCAGCGGCCACAGGCACAGTACCAGCAGGCGCAACAGCAGGCTCATCAGAACTCCAGCTCCGCGCTGACGCTCAGGCGGTGGCGGCTGTCGTAGCGGTTCTGGGCTGCCGTGGTCGGTTCATCGTCCAGGCGCTGTTGCCACAACGCCGCCAGCTCCAGGTTGCTGCCATATACCCGGAAACGCTTGGCCAGGCGCAGGTCCAGGCGCTCGTAGCGGTACGCATTAAGGGCATCGTCGCCGTAGTAGAACAGCGCGCTCGACCAGCCGGCACCCCAGTCGCGCATCCACCCGGCCGAGCCGCTGTTGCGGGCGCTGAGGCGGCGATCGTCGGGGTTGCTGGCCCAGGCATCGACATAGGCGTAGGTCAGGCGCAGACGGTCGCGCAGGGTCGGGCGCCAGTCCAGTTGTGCCTCGCTGCCGCTGAAGCGGGCCTTGTTGGCGTTGCTGGCGATGTACTGGTTGTTGCGCAGCGGCTCGCTGATCATGCCGGTGATCTCGTCGTAGAACAGCTTCACGTCCATGCTCAGGTCGATGTCGCTGAAATAGCCGTTGTAGCCCAGTTCGCGCGAGCGCATGCGCTCTTGCTCGAGGTCGCCGGGGCCGCGGGTCTTGACGAAGTATTCGCCGTTTTGCAGGCCGAATGCATTGGGCGTGAGGTTCTTGACCGTGTAGCTCCAGTTGACGTTGTTCTCGAACATGTCGGGCGAGCGCACGGCCTCGGAATACACCGCACGCAGGCCATGGCGCGGGGTGATCAGGTAGTTGACCGCCACACGCGGGGTCAGCGAGTTGCCGGACAGCTGCGAGTCCTCGAACATGGCGCCGCCCTGCAGGATCCAGTGCTCGTCGGCGCGCCATTCCAGTTGCCCGAACAGGCGCCAGGTCTGGTCGTCGACGCTGCCGTTGAAGTAGGTCTGCGAATCGGCCCGGTCATAGCGGTAGTTCATGCCGCTGAGCAGGCGCAGGCTGTCGGTCAGGCTCAGGGTGTCCTGGATTTCCAGGTCGTAGCGGGTTTCGCGGGTACTCTGGTCAACATCGCCGCATACCTGTTGCTTGCCGCCGTTCTGCCATTGCTCCTGCACTTTCTGCAAAAGCCCTTGCAGGGCCGGGTCGTTCGTGGCCAGGGGGGCACCTGTGGCAATGCCGCGCGCCACGCTTTCGGCAAAGTCCGGGTTCAGTTGCCAGAGCTGGGTCAGCTCGGGGCTGAACGACTGCACCGCATCACAGGCGCGCCACACTTGCTGGCGGTCAAAATGTTGCGCCGAGGCCTGAACATAAAGGCTGTGTTCAGCGCTGAATTCCTTGGTCCAGCGCAGCGAGCCGGCGTAGTCCTTGGCGTTGACGTCGGCGTTGTTGCCGGCTTCGTACTGCTGGAAAACCGGCTGGTAGGTGTAGGGCCGTTGATTGCTGCCTTCTTTGGCCGCAAGTTGCCATTCCAGGGTCTGGTCGGTGGCCAGGGTATGACTGGCGCTGAGGTTGAAGCGGTTCAAACGGCGGCTGTCGCGGTAGTCCTGGCCGAACTGGTTCTCGTCGAAGCCGTCGTCGCGCTGGCCCGATACCGACAGGCGCATGTCGCCGCCCTCCCAGCCGAAGCCGTGGCTAAGGTAATAGTCGTTGATGCCATCCTCGCCGCGGGTCAGTTTCATCCGCGTGCCATGGCTGTCGGCCGGGTTGCGGGTCAGGATGTTGACCACGGCCATCAGCGCGTTGGCGCCATAGCTGACCGTGTTCGGGCCACGGAACACCTCGATACGCTCGATATCCTCCATGGCCAGGGGAATGTCGCTCCAGTCCACCGTGGCCAGGCCGGCACGGTACACCGAGCGGCCATCGATCAGCACCTGCATGCGCCGCGCGTCATTGGCGTTGCTGCCATGGTAGTTGACCGTGGGCTGGTTGCCGGCGCCGTAGCCGATCATCATGCCCGGTACCAGGCGCAGCAGCTCGGGGATGTCACGGGCACCGCTGGCGCGGATCAGTTCGCTGTCGATGACGGTCATGCTGCCCGGCACCGCTGCCGGCGACTGTTTCAGGCGCGTGGCGGTCAGAACCTGGGGCAGGTCGGTGTTGTCGATGAACAGATCCTCGGCCACGGCCGGGCTACCGAGCAGGGCGGTCAGTATGAGCAGACGCGGGAAAGGGGGCGTGCCAGGGAACACAGAGCAGCCTTGTCTCAGGATGGAAACAGGCATGGTAACCGACCTTGGCGCAATTGCCAGTGACCCGCCTCAAGCTTCTGGCTGCAGGCATGCCGTGCCAGGCTTTTCTCGCTGCCGGTAGCTCGAAGCTTGCAGCTTGGCTTTATAATGCGCCGGTCGCCACTTAATTTATGGCTTTAACGGATTGAATATGACTGAACAGCAACCTGTTGCAGTTCTGGGCGGCGGCAGCTTCGGCACCGCCGTGGCGAACCTGCTGGCGGAAAACGGTGTGCCGGTGCGCCAATGGATGCGCGACCCGGCCCAGGCCGAGGCCATTCGTGTCAATCGTGAAAACCCGCGCTACCTCAAGGGCATTCGCCTGCACGACGGGGTGGAACCGGTCAATGACCTGCTGGCCACCTTGCAAGCCAGCGAGCTGGTGTTCGTGGCCCTGCCATCCAGCGCATTGCGCAGCGTGCTGGCGCCGCATGCCGAGCTGTTGCGCGGCAAGGGCCTGGTCAGCCTGACCAAGGGCATCGAGGCGCAGAGCTTCAAGCTTATGAGCCAGATCCTCGAAGAGATCGCCCCCCAGGCACGCATCGGCGTGTTGTCCGGGCCCAACCTGGCCCGCGAAATTGCCGAGCACGCGTTGACTGCCACGGTAGTGGCCAGCGAACACGAAGCGCTGTGCCAGCAGGTGCAAACGGTGTTGCACGGGCGTACCTTCCGCGTTTACGCCAGTGCCGACCGTTTTGGCGTGGAGCTGGGCGGGGCGCTGAAGAACGTTTATGCGATCATCGCCGGCATGGCCGTGGCCTTGGGCATGGGCGAAAACACCAAGAGCATGCTGATTACCCGTGCCCTGGCCGAAATGACCCGCTTTGCCGTCAGCCTGGGCGCCAACCCCATGACCTTCCTGGGCCTGGCCGGGGTCGGTGACCTGATCGTCACCTGTTCGTCCCCCAAAAGCCGCAACTACCAGGTGGGTTTCGCACTGGGGCAAGGCCAGAGCCTGGAGGAGGCCGTCACCCGCCTGGGCGAAGTGGCCGAAGGCGTAAACACGCTCAAGGTGCTCAAGGCCAAGGCCCAGGAGGTGCAGGTGTACATGCCGCTGGTGGCGGGCCTGCATGCCATTCTGTTCGAGGGCCGCACGCTGAACCAGGTCATCGAGCACCTGATGCGTGCCGAGCCCAAGACCGACGTCGATTTCATTTCCATCAGCGGCTTCAACTGAGCCGAACAGAGCAAGGAGCGGTACATGAACGATACCCCGGAGCGCGCCCAGCGCGAGTCGATCATCCTGCGGGTGCTGTGGATGCTGGTGTTCCTGGTGGTTTGGCAACTGGCTGAATTGCTGTTGGGCGGCCTGGTGCTGGTGCAACTGGTCTACCGCCTGGTGTATGGCGCACCCAGCGCCAGCCTGATGAATTTCGGCGACAGCCTGAGCCAGTACCTGGCGCAGATCGGCCGTTTCGGCACTTTCCATACCGACCAGAAACCCTGGCCGTTCGCCGATTGGCCAGCAGCGCGTGCGCCGGAAGGCGAGGCGCCGCACGCCGTAGCCCCGGCCCCGCACCCTGTGCGTGACGAGGAGCCCAAGCTGTGAAACTGTGGGTACTGCGCCACGGTGAGGCCGAACTGCGGGCCAACAGCGATGCCGAACGGCGCCTGACTGCGCATGGTCGCGAGCAGGTGGTGCGCAGCGCTGCCCACCTGCTGGGGCAGCCATTGCAGGCGATCATCGCCAGCCCTTATGTGCGGGCCCAGCAGACTGCGGCGCTGGTGCATGAGACCCTGGGGTTTGCCGAGCCGCTGCGCACCGTGCCTTGGCTCACACCAGAGGCCGATGTGCAGCAGGTCATCGGCGAAATCGAGCGGCTGGGGCTGCAGCATGTGCTGCTGGTCAGCCATCAGCCGCTGGTGGGCAACCTGGTCGGGCTGCTGCAGCATGGCCACCTGCAACAGCCAGCGGCCATGAGCACGGCCAGCCTGGCTCAGCTGGAAGGGGAATGGCCCCTGGCCGGGCTGATGACCCTGAAGGCGCTCAACGCCCCTGCCTGAGCTTGCGGGGGCCTGAGGCCCCCGCACATTCCGAGATGGCAACTGACATTTTTGCCAGTTGTCGCGCGCCTCGACTGCTTGATAGCGTTGCCCGAAAACCAGCAGTCAGGGAGCGATGCATGAGCGGTGCGATGTGGGAGCTGCTGTGCTCCCTGGACCTGCAACCCACCATAGACCAGGTTGACCAAGGCGTTTCGCTGGACTTCGCCCAGTACAGCCTGCTGCGCGAGGCTGCCGACGCCAAGTTCTACCAACTGATGCGCAAGGTCGAGGGTTATACGGTGCCGGGGCCGATCGCCCGGCAACAGAGCGAGCACGACCTGCAGACCCTGCAGGATGCCTGCCTGCGGGTATCCCATCTGCTGCAGTCCAGCTGCCTGGCCCTGCGCCGGCTGCAGCTGGATTACCAGGACCAGCGCCTGGCCCGTGAGGCGCTGCAGAGCCAACTGGCCTACATGCAGGCCTGCCTTCGCCGTTCACTGGAGAGTTTCGACCACGCTTCATGGCCTGATAGCCGCCGCCGATGACCTTTCCGGGCATTGCCGAACCGGCTCGCCATGCCGACAATGGGCCATCATTCCCGTCCGGATCAGGCGCCATGTCGCAGCAGATCTTTTTCGCCCATGCCAACGGTTTTCCCTCGGCCACCTACGGCAAGCTGTTCGCCGCGTTGGCGCCGGACTATCAGGTCCAGCACCTGGCTCAGCACGGCCATGACCCGCGCTTTCCAGTGGATGACAATTGGCAGAGCCTGGTCGATGAATTGCTGCACCACCTGGCGCAGCAGGAGCAGCCGGTGTGGGGCGTAGGCCATTCGCTGGGTGGGGTTTTGCACCTGCACGCGGCGTTGCGCTGCCCCGAGTATTACCGTGGGGTAGTCATGCTCGACTCGCCGGTGCTGACCCGTGCAGACCAATGGTTGCTGCGCACCGCCAAGCGCTTCGGCTTCATCGACCGCGTCACCCCGGCCGGGCGCACCTTGGGGCGCCGTCAGCTTTTCACGGACCGCGACAGTGCCCGTGAGTACTTCGCCGGCAAGTCCCTGTTTCGCCAATTCGACCCCGACTGCTTGGACGCTTACATAGAGCATGGCCTGCAGGCGATGGAGCAAGGCCTGCAACTGCGCTTCGACCCGGCCACCGAGATCAGCATCTACCGCAGTATCCCGCATACCAGCCCCGCCCCGGCGCGACAGTTGCAGGTGCCGCTGGCCATGGTGCGCGGTGACCGCAGCAAGGTCATCCGGCGCCACCATGCCCTGGCGGTGCGTGGCATGCCGCAAGGGGAGTACCACAGTGTGCCAGGGGGCCACATGTTCCCGTTGGAGCGGCCTGCCGATACCGCCAGCCTGCTCAAGGGCCTGTTCGACCGCTGGGGCCAGGCATGAGCGCGCAGGTCCAGGAAGTTCGCCTGAGTTTGGGCCACATCGAACTGGCCGCGCATCTGTTCGGGCCTGTGGACGGTCTGCCGGTGATCGCCCTGCATGGCTGGCTGGACAACGCCAACAGCTTCGCCCGCCTGGCGCCGCTGTTGCGCGGCTTGCGCATCGTTGCCCTGGACCTGGCCGGGCATGGCTATTCGGAGCACCGCCCGCCAGGGGCCAGCTATGCCCTGGCCGACTACGCCCACGATGTACTGCGGGTTGCCGAGCAACTGGGCTGGCAGCGTTTCGCCCTGCTGGGCCATTCGCTCGGCGCCATCATTGCGGTGCAAGTGGCCGGTGCGTTGCCGGAGCGGGTCAGCCACCTGGCCTTGATCGACGGCGTTATCCCACCCACCGGCGCCGAGCAGGATGCCGGTGAGCGCCTGGGCATGGCGTTGCTGGCGCAGCTGCGCCTGGATGGCAAGCGCAAATCGGTGTACACCACCCTCGAGCAAGGTGTGCAGGCGCGCATGAAGGGCATGGTCGCGGTAAGCCGGGAAGCGGCCGAACTGCTGGCGCAGCGCGGGCTGATGCCGGTGCCCGGGGGCTACAGCTGGCGCAGCGACAGCCGCCTGACCCTGCCTTCGCCGTTGCGCCTGAGCGACGCCCAGGCCATGGCCTACGTGCGCCGGGTGAATTGCCCGGCGCAACTGGTGATTGCCGCCGACGGGATGCTGGTGCGCCATACCGCATTGCTGGAGCAGCTACCCTTTGAGCAAATGACACTGCCGGGTGGCCACCACCTGCACTTGAACGATGAGCAGGGCGCGGCCCTTGTCGCAGACTGTTTCAATCGCTTCTTTGGCTTTGCTTGACTTGCACCGGACAAGTGTCGAGGCTTGGCGGGTTGAAAGGGAGACAACCATGCAATTGCCAGACAACCTGGAGCTTCACCTCGGCGCACGGCGCCGCCTGGGTCGCCGATGAACGCGCCCCTGTCCATCCGCACCGTTGCAGCTGCCTGCCTGGCATTGGCCAGCCCGCTGCTGTGGGCTGGCAGCCTGCCGGTGCCTGCAGACGCCAACGTGGTCGACCAGCGCCCGGCCGTGGAGCAGGAGCGCGTCTACCCGCTGGGCCCATTGCGCAAGATCAGCGGTCGCCTGCGGGTTGACGACAAGGTCGAAAGCCGTGGCCAGGTCAGCTCGGTCACCTACGAGCTGCCGGTCGAACGCACCGCCCGCGAAGCCTTCACCAGCGCCCGCGAGGCGCTGCAGCGCGACGGCGGCTACCCGCTGTTCTGGTGCCAGGGCCGCGATTGCGGCGAGGCCAGCCTGTGGGCCAACGAGGTGTTTGCCAATGCCCGCCTCAACGGGGGGGACGAACAACAGGCGTTCATTCTGCTGCGCCGTTCGGCAGAACAGGCCGACACCCTGGTTGCGTTGTACAGCGTTACCCGCGGCAACCGCCGTGCGTATTTGCATGTGGAAGAGTTCGTCGCCGACAGCCCGTTGGGCGACTTGCTGCCCACGGCGGCCACGGTGCTGCGTGAAATGCGCGATACCGGCAAGCTCGACTACCCGGACCTGGCGGCACCCCAGCCTGCCTGGGCCAACCTGCTGGCACGCAGCCTGAACCTCGACAGTACCCTGCGTGCCAGCCTCAGCGGCGTTCAGGCCGAAGCCTGGCGCGAGGCGCTGATCAAGGCCGGGGTGCGCAACGGTCGCCTTGAAGTGGGCACTGCGCCCACCACTGGCTTGCACCTTGAACTGATTCGTTGAGCGGGTGCTGCGATGGTCAACAATGATCGCCTGCTGGTCCAGATTCTGCTGCTGGCGTTGCTGGGGGCCGGCCTTTGGGTCATGGCGCCGTTCATATCGGCATTGCTGTGGGGCGCTATCCTGGCCTTTGCCAGCTGGCCGTTGATGCGCCTGCTCACACGGGTACTGGGGGGGCGCGAGACCCTGGCGGCCAGCCTGCTGACCATGGCCTGGATCCTGATCGTGGCGCTACCGCTGGTGTGGCTGGGTTTCAACCTGGCCGACCACATCCGTGATGCCACCGCGTTCGTCCGTGACGTGCAGGTCGACGGCCTGCCAGATGCCCCGGCCTGGCTGGGGGGCCTGCCGTTCGTGGGCGAGCGCCTGGTCAGCTGGTGGCAGTCGCTGGACCAGCAGGGGGCAGCCTTGCTGGCCTCGGTCAAACCGCACCTGGGGCAGGTTGGCAACTGGTTGCTGGCGCGCAGCGCGCAAATCGGCAGCGGCGTGCTGGAACTCACACTCAGCCTGGTGTTCGTGTTCTTTTTCTACCGTGACGGGCCGCGTTTGTCGGCGTTCGTGCTGCGCCTGCTGCACCGCTTGATGGGCGACCGTGCCGCGTACTACCTGGAGCTGGTGGCCGCCACCGTGCAGCGGGTGGTCAACGGGGTGATCGGTACCGCAGCGGCGCAAGCACTGTTGGCGTTGATCGGTTTTCTGATCGCCGGCGTGCCGGGGGCCATTGTGCTCGGCCTGGTGACCTTCATGCTCAGCCTGATTCCCATGGGGCCGCCACTGGCCTGGATCCCGGCCACCGCCTGGCTGGTGTGGAAGGGCGAGTACGGCATGGCGGTGTTCCTCGGTATCTGGGGCACGTTCGTCATCAGTGGCGTGGACAACGTGCTCAAGCCCTACCTGATCAGCCGGGGCGGCAACCTGCCGCTGGTCATCGTACTGCTGGGCGTGTTCGGCGGCCTGCTGGCGTTCGGCTTCATTGGCCTGTTCATCGGGCCTACCTTGCTGGCGGTCGGCTACAGCCTGTTGCTGGACTGGAGCCGTAACGCCGTAGAGCAACCGCCCCAGCACTAGCCTGTACGGGCCCGCTTCGCGCAGGCGTGCGCGAAGCGGGCCGCGCCGCCGCCTCGACACCCTGATCTTTACGCATTCTTTATACCCCTCGCTGCCCCTCCATCTCGTTCCTTTACACCCCTTCCTCGGACAATTCCCCAAAGCGGCCCAAGCCGCATCTCGGGGAGAACCACACATGAACATGCTCGACGGGCTGTCACTGCTACTGGCAGTGGCCTTGGCGTTTTATCTGCTGGTGGCGCTTTTGCGCGCCGATCGCGGCTAAGGAGCGGCCATGCACAGTTACGACTACGCCTTGCTCCTGGCATTCTTCGCCCTGGTGCTACTGCCGGCACCCTGGCTAGGGCGTTTCTATTTCAAGGTCATGGAAGGCCAGCGTACCTGGCTGTCACCCGTACTCGGCCCGGTCGAGCAGGCTTGCTATCGGCTGGCAGGGGTGGATGCCCGCCAAGAGCAGAACTGGCGCCAGTACACCCTGGCGTTGCTGAGCTTCAACCTGGCCGGCTTCCTGCTTTTGTTCACGGTATTGCTGTTGCAGGGCTACCTGCCCCTCAACCCGCAGCACCTGCCTGGCCAGGAATGGTCGCTGGCATTCAATACCGCCGTCAGCTTCGTCACCAATACCAACTGGCAGGCTTACAGCGGCGAGGCGTCGGTCAGCTACCTGAGCCAGATGCTTGGCCTGACGGTGCAGAACTTCGTCAGCGCCGCCACGGGCCTGGCCGTGCTGGTCGCGCTGTGCCGCGGTATTGCCCGGCGTAGCAGCGCAACGCTGGGCAACTTCTGGGCCGACATGACCCGCGCCACCCTTTACGGCTTGCTGCCGCTGTGCCTGTTGCTGGCGCTGCTGCTGGTATGGCAGGGCGTGCCGCAGACCTTTGCCGACTATGCCCACGCGTTGACCCTGCAAGGTGCCGACCAGAGCATCCCGTTGGGCCCGGCCGCCAGCCAGATCGCCATCAAGCAGCTGGGCACCAACGGCGGCGGTTTTTTCGGCGTGAACTCGGCGCACCCGTTCGAGAACCCCACGGCCTGGAGCAACCTGTTCGAGGTGGCATCGATCATCCTCATTCCGGCGGCCCTGGTGTTCACCTTCGGCCACTACGTCAAGGACCTGCGCCAGAGCCGCGCCATCCTTGCCTGCATGCTCGCATTGTTCCTGATTGGCGGCAGCACGGCGCTGTGGGCCGAGCACCAGCCCAACCCGGCGCTTGCAGGCGAACAGGTCCAGCAGAGCGGCCCCATGGAAGGCAAGGAAAGCCGCTTCGGGACTACTGCTTCGGTGCTGTGGACCGTGACCACCACTGCCGCATCCAATGGCTCGGTCAATGCCATGCACGACAGCCTCAACCCGCTGACTGGCATGGTGGCGATGGTCAACATGATGGTCGGTGAGGTGATTTTTGGCGGCGTCGGCGCGGGGCTGTACGGCATGTTGCTGTTCGTGTTGATCGCCGTGTTCCTGGCCGGGCTGATGATCGGTCGCACGCCGGAGTACCTGGGCAAGAAGCTGCAGGCCCGTGAGGTGCAGTTGCTGGTGGCCACGCTGCTGGTGATGCCGCTGGGTGTGCTGGTGCTTGGCGCCATCGCTGCCAGCCTGCCGGGCCCGGCAGGGGCGGTCAGCAACCCGGGGGCGCATGGTTTCAGCCAACTGCTGTACGCCTACACCTCGGGTGCCGCCAACAACGGCTCGGCGTTCGCCGGGTTCGGTGCCAACACGGTGTACCACAACCTGATGATCGGCCTGGCCATGCTGATAGGCCGCTTCGGCTACATCCTGCCGGTACTGGCCTTGGCCGGCAGCCTGGCGGCCAAGAAGGCCGCGCCCCTTGGGCTCAACAGCTTCCCCACCCACGGCCCGCTGTTCACCGGCCTGCTGCTGGTGACCATCCTGCTGGTCGGTGGCCTGACGTTTCTGCCAACCTTGGCCCTTGGGCCGATCGCCGAACATTTGAGCCTGGGTTTTTGAGGATCGACCATGAATATGCCCATTCCTGAAATGAAAGCCCGGCACAGTGCCAAAGACCAGACCCGGTTTGCGGCGCTGTGGCGCCCAGCGCTGGTACAGGCCTTGGTCAAGCTCGACCCACGCCAGTTGCAGCGCTCGCCGGTCATGCTGGTGGTGGCGGTGACTGCGCTGCTGACCACGGTACTGTGTTTTGCCCCTGGCAGTGGCGTCAGCCGCGGCGTGGCCGTGCAGATTGCCATGTGGCTGTGGTTCACCGTGTTGTTCGCCAACTTTGCCGAGGCCCTTGCAGAAGGGCGCGGTAAAGCCCGCGCCGACAGCCTCAAGGCCGGCAGCCAAGGCTTGACCGCCCAGCGCCGTCAGCGTGACGGCCACTATGAAACGGTAGCTGCCGGCGCCTTGCGCAAAGACGATGTGGTGCGTGTGGTGGCCGGTGAAATGATCCCCGCCGATGGTGAGGTGCTCGAAGGGATCGCCGCGGTCAACGAGGCAGCGATCACGGGGGAGTCGGCGCCGGTCATTCGTGAATCCGGTGGCGACCGCTCGGCCGTTACCGGTAACACCCGGCTGGTTTCCGACTGGCTGCTGATCCGCATCACCAGCAACCCGGGCGAGTCCACCCTGGACCGCATGATTGCCCTGGTCGAAGGTGCCAAGCGGCAGAAAACCCCCAATGAAGTCGCCCTCGACATCCTGCTGATCGGGCTGACGCTGATCTTCCTGATCGTGGTGGTGACCTTGCAGCCATTCGCCCACTTCGTCGGCGGCAGCCTGCCGCTGATCTTTCTCGCTGCCTTGCTGGTGACGTTGATCCCCACCACCATCGGTGGCCTGTTGTCGGCCATCGGCATTGCCGGTATGGACCGGCTGGTACGGTTGAACGTGATCGCCCGCTCGGGCCGTGCCGTGGAAGCGGCCGGGGACGTGCATACCCTGATGCTCGACAAGACCGGCACCATTACCTTCGGCAACCGCCGTTGCAGTGCGCTGCACGCCGCGCCGGGCGTAACCGCACGGGAACTGGGGGAGGGCGCCCTGCTGGCCTCGCTGGCCGACGATACCGCAGAAGGCAAGTCGATCGTCGAGTACCTGCGTCAGTTGCATGACGTTGTCGAACCCCCTGCCGGGCACTACGAAGCCGTGGCATTCAGTGCCGAAACGCGCCTGTCGGGCATCGACTTCCAGCAGCGCCGCTACCGCAAGGGGGCCGTCGATGCGGTGCTGGCATTCGTCGGCATGCAGCGCCTGGACATGCCGCCAGCGCTGGCCCGTGAGGTTGAACGCATCGCCCAGAGCGGTGGCACGCCCTTGCTGGTGTGCCTGGACAAGCGCCTGCTTGGGGTGATCCACCTCAAGGACGTGGTCAAGCCTGGCATCCGCGAACGCTTCGCCGAATTGCGCAAGCTGGGTATCCGCACCGTGATGGTGACCGGTGACAACCCGTTGACGGCTGCCGCCATCGCAGCGGAGGCCGGGGTGGATGATGTGCTGGCCGAGGCCACGCCGGAGAAAAAGCTGGCGCGCATTCGCCAGGAGCAGAACGACGGCCGCCTGGTGGCCATGTGCGGCGACGGTGCCAACGACGCCCCGGCGCTGGCCCAGGCCGACGTGGGCATGGCCATGAATGACGGCACCCAGGCGGCGCGCGAGGCGGCCAACATGGTCGACCTGGACAGCGACCCGACCAAGCTGCTGGACGTGGTGCAGGTCGGCAAGCAGTTGCTGGTGACCCGGGGGGCGCTGACCACCTTTTCCATCGCCAATGACGTGGCCAAGTATTTCGCCATCCTGCCGGCGCTGTTCGCTGCCATCTACCCGCAGTTGGGGGTGCTCAACCTGATGCACCTGGCCAGCCCGCAAAGCGCGATCCTCTCTGCCATCGTGTTCAATGCCCTGATCATCGTCGTACTGATTCCTTTGGCGCTACGGGGTGTGCGGGTCCAGGCGGCCAGCGCTGCCCACCTGTTGCGGCGCAACCTGTTGATCTACGGGCTGGGCGGCATCGTGGTGCCGTTTGCCGGCATCAAGCTGATCGATCTGTTGCTCAACGCCCTGCACCTGGTCTGAGGAGGCCACCATGAACGCTTATCTACGCCCTGCCTTGAGCCTGGCCTTGACGATGACCTTGATCACTGGCGCGCTATACCCGCTGGCGGTGACCGGGGTCGCCCAGGTGGCTTTCCCGGTACAGGCCAACGGTAGCCTGGTGCGCGATGACCACGGCCAGGTGCGGGGTTCGGCCCTGATTGCCCAGAACTTCCAGGGCGATGGCTGGTTCCATTCACGGCCTTCGGCAGGCGCCTACGCCACCGTGGCCAGCAGCGCCAGCAACCTTGCGCCGAGCAACCCGGCGCTGGTGGAGCGGGTCCAGGGCGATGCGGCGCTGCTGTACCAGGCCCAGCAAGGGCCGGTACCGCAGGCGCTGCTGACCACCTCGGGCAGCGGCCTGGACCCGCACCTGCCACCGGCGGCGGTGGCCTACCAGATTCCCCGGGTCGCAGCGGCGCGGCAGTTGCCCGTGGCGCGCTTGCAAGCCTTGCAGGAAGAGGCCACCCTCAGGCCATTGATCGGCCCGCCGGTGGTCAATGTGCTGGCGTTGAACCGGGCCCTGGAAAAACTCGCCAGCAAGAGCAAAGGATGAAACATGAGTGATTCCGCGCGTGCAGACGCGTTGTTGGCTACCCTGCCGCGCACCGGCCGTGGCCGGCTGAAGGTGTTCCTCGGTGCTGCGCCGGGGGTGGGCAAGACCTTCGCCATGCTGCAAGCCGCGCATGCCCAGCAACGCCAGGGCGTGCAGGTAGTGGCCGGGGTGGTCGAAACCCACGGCCGTGGCGAAACCGAGGCGCTGCTTGCCGGCTTGTTGCAGCAGCCCATGCTGCGCAGCCAGTATCGGGGGGTCACCCTTGAGGAAATGGACCTCGACGGCCTGCTCGCGTGTGCGCCAGCCTTGGCACTGGTCGATGAGCTGGCGCACACCAACGCCCCCGGCAGCCGCCACGCCAAGCGCTGGCAGGACGTGCAGGAGCTGCTGGCCGCGGGCATCGACGTGTACACCACGGTCAATGTGCAGCACCTGGAAAGCCTCAACGACAAGGTGCGCGACATCACCGGCGTGCACGTGCGCGAAACCTTGCCTGACTGGGTGCTGCAGGAAGCCTTCGAGCTGGTGCTGATCGACCTGCCACCGCGTGAGCTGCTGGAGCGCTTGCGTGAAGGCAAGGTGTACGTGCCCGAGCAGGCGCGGGCCGCCATCGATGCGTTTTTCTCGCAAACCAACCTCACCGCTCTGCGCGAACTGGCCATGCAGACGGCCGCCGCCCAGGTCGATGCCGACCTGGCCCATGGCTACCGCCAGCGCGGGCAGGCAGCCCCCGCGTTGCGCGGCCGGCTGCTGGTCGGTGTGGCTGGCGATGACCAGGCCGAGCGCCTGGTGCGTCACGCCAGCCGCGTGGCCCAGCGCCGCCACTTGCCGTGGAGCCTGGTGCACGTGGACAACGGCCGTTTGCGTGACGAGGCAGCCCGCCAGCGCCTGCAGGCGGCCCAGCAACTGGCCGAGCGCCTGGGAGGCGAAGTGGTGTTGCTGCGTGCCGGTGAAGTGGCGCGCACGCTGATCCAGCATGCGGCTGAGCGGCGCGCCAGCCTGGTACTGGTCGGCCAGTCGCGCGACCGTGTGCACCGGCGCTGGTTCGGTGCAGGGGTGGCTGCCCGGCTGTTGCGTGAAAGCCATGGGCTGGAAATCAACGTGCTGGACCGCGATGTACAGCCCTCGGCGCCACGTTCGGCGGTGCGCCGGGTGTGGGTCTGGCGGCACTACCTGCTGGCGTTGCTGGCCACCGGGATGGCCGCAGGCCTGGCTTGGGCGGTGTCGAGCGTGCTGGCACTGCCGAACATCTCGCTGGTGTTTCTGGCCGCGGTGCTGCTGGTGGCGGTACGCAGCAGCCTGGGGCCAGCCCTGGCCTGCGCGGCACTGTCGTTCCTGGCGTATGACTTTCTGTTCATTCCGCCCAATTTCTCGTTCAGCATCCAGCGCGAAGAAGATGTGCTGACGCTGGTGTTCTTCCTGCTGATGGCCGCCCTTACCGGCAACCTGGCCGCCCGCCAGCGCCGCCAGTTGCAGGCGCTGCGCGAAACCCAGGCGCAGACCAGCCAACTGCTCGACCTGTCGCGCAGGCTGACGGTGGCCACTGACCGCCAGGCCGTGTTCAACGCCGCCGGGCAGCACCTGGGCGGCTGGCGCGACCTGCAAGTGTGCCTGCTGCAGCGCACTGCCGATGGCCAGCTGCAGGTGGCCAGCGGCGAGCACCAGGGCTTCAGCGCCACCGAGCGGGCCGCCGCCGATTGGGCCTGGCAACACGGGCAGGCCGCCGGGCACGGCAGCGACACCCTGCCGGAGGGGCGCTGGTGGTGGTGGCCACTGGCGGTGGATGAGCAACCGCTGGCGCTGTTGGGCGTGCGCCCACGTTCAGGCCAGCCGCTGAGCGACCCGCGTCGGCGCCTGCTGATCGCCCTTGGCCAGCCGCTGGCCCAGGCCCTGGCCCGAGCCCGCCTTGCCGAACAACTGGAAGCCGCGCGCTTGCACGGCGAGACCGAGCAGCTGCGCAGTGCCTTGCTGGCTTCGGTGTCCCACGACCTGCGCACCCCATTGACGGCCATGCGCGGCAGCATCGACAGCTTGCTGGCGCTGGGCGAAGCGATTCCGCTCGACGACCGCCGCGAGCTGTTGGAGGGCACCCGCGACGAGGCCGAGCGCCTGGACCGCTACATCCAGAACCTGTTGGACATGACACGCCTGGGGCACGGTGGCCTCAAGCTGGCCCGCGACTGGGTGGCGCCGGCCGATATCGTTGGCAGTGCGCTCAACCGCCTGCGCGTGGTGTTGGCGCCGCTTCGCGTGCACACCGACGTGCCCGGCGATCTGCCGCTGCTGTTCGTGCATGCGGCATTGATCGAGCAGGCATTGGTCAATGTGCTGGAGAACGCTGCGCGTTTCTCGCCGGCCAATGGTCGGCTGGAACTGCGGGTGGCGGTGCAGGACGAGCGGCTGTGCCTGACCGTGAGCGACCAGGGGCCGGGCATTCCCGTGGCCGACCGCGAAAAGATCTTCGACATGTTCTACACCGCCGCCCGCGGCGATCGCGGCGGGCAGGGGACTGGCCTGGGCCTGGCCATCTGCCAGGGCATGATCGGTGCCCATGGCGGGCAGATTCTGGTGGGCGAAGGCATTGATGGCCAGGGCACCGGCATCACTTTATGCTTGCCGCTGCCCCCGCAACCTGCAGCCGAAAGTGAAAGCCCATGAGCCAGCCCGCCACCCTGTTGGTTATCGACGATGAACCGCAGATCCGCAAATTCCTGCGTATCAGCCTGGCCTCGCAAGGCTACAAGGTGCTCGAGGCGGCTACCGGTGCCGAAGGCTTGGCCCAGGCGGCCCTGGGCAAGCCGGACTTGGTCGTGCTGGACCTGGGCCTGCCTGACATGGACGGCCAGCAGGTGTTGCGGGAGCTGCGGGAATGGAGCTCGGTCCCGGTGTTGGTGCTGTCAGTGCGTGCCAGTGAGCTGCAGAAGGTCGATGCGCTGGATGGTGGGGCCAACGACTATGTGACCAAGCCCTTCGGTATCCAGGAATTTCTCGCCCGGATCCGTGCGTTATTGCGCCAGGTGCCGCAAGCCGGGGGCTCGGAAGTGAAGGCCAGCTTCGGGCCGTTGACGGTGGACTTCGCCTTTCGCCGGGTAACCCTGGAGGGCGTGGAGGTGGCGCTGACACGCAAGGAGTACGCGCTGCTGGCGTTATTGGCCGGGCACCCGGGGCGAGTGATGACCCAGCAGCAGTTGCTCAAGGATATCTGGGGGCCCAGCCATGTGGAGGATACCCATTACCTGCGCATCGTGGTCGGGCACCTGCGCCAGAAACTAGGCGATGACCCTACGGCGCCACGCTTCATTATCACCGAGGCGGGGGTGGGGTACAGGTTGGTGGCGCCTGTTGCCTAGCGGTAAGTCGCGCTGGTTGCGGTTGGATCACGCAGCGCCGACCACGCGGCTGCCTGGGGTGGAACAGGGTCTTCGCCCGGTGAATTGAGCATCGGGTGACTTCAAGGGGCTGTTCTTGACTCCAGGTCCATTTCGGCTGGCCATTCCACTTTAGGGGCAAGACGCAGGGCGAACTCACACCAGAGTACGTCGTTGTGATCCTTCGGCTCCCCAGGTGGGGGTAAGGCGCTGGGGCCATGCTGCATGTAAGTGCAGACGTAAGCCCAGGCATGCTGATCCGCCCCCATGGTACTCAGGGGAAACCGGTCGATGACGTTGTTCGTTCCGGGTGCGACGATGGACAGCATGACCCCACATTTGAAACTGGGCGCACCGCTTCCCGGCAGGCCACGCTGAAACCAGCGCTCGGCGCGCACTTGCGACCAGTCGTAGCAGACTGGCTCGACTCTCCAGGTTCCAAAGGGGTTCCACCAACAGTATTTAAAGTTGTAGGCGTAGATTTTTTTTCGTTTCCGATTGAAACGAATGGGTTCGTCACGGGGGGGGGAAAGACTGATTCGAATGAAAAAAACGGATCCCCATATTCCGCTGACTAATGAAAAAATGCTAACAATCATGAGTTCAAAATTAAAATGATCGAGGACTTCTAATATGTCGATGGGTAGGTATGCGGTGAAAATAATCGGGGGTAGTGAGATTATTACCATTAGTTCCCTGGCTCCAATTGTAGCTCTAGCTATTTCGAGATAGATAGGATCTTGGTGATTTGGGGATTGATAACCTAAGCCTGGCTCACTTGTGCAGGGGGCATCGGGCAGGGGAAGGTCTTCCGTCCAACCAGCGCAGGGAGGGTTTAGTAGCGGGCGGGGCATTAGAAGATACTCCAGGCAGAATTAATTTTATTCTCCATTGTTATCACTTTTGCATAGTTTGATTTGTCGTGTCTGTTGGGCCAATAGGTCAGCGTCAGCTCTACCCCCTCTATGTTGTGGTTGTCCAACAGTGGGAGTGAACCAGTGATGCTAATGGTTCTGTCGAGGGGTCTGAATGTAAAGTGCTGATCGAGCCTTACAGGCTCAGCGAGGACACCTTCTAAAGCTCTTGGATTGTATTCGATTATCCCATTGCCTGAGCTATAAGCAGCGATGCGGCGTGGTCCGCCAGCGCGTGCTGGGATTATTACAAGATACCATTCGTACTCCGTCAAGTCGGAGGTCGGCTTCGGCAGACTGAGATCTACGTCTAGATAGAAACCTGCCGCCACAGCATTTCCGTCATTGAGCATCGTTTCTGCTACATATGGCGTTTTTGCGGTGTGAGAGGATTGAAATCTCGTTTCGATAGAAACGTGAGCGTATAGACCAATGACTGCTGCATTGAATGCGCTAACTGCGTTGTCGATGTCTCGTTCGTCGATCCAGCGTCGATGGCCTTCTGGCTTTCCCCATCTACTGTGTCGTGCCCATAGCTCTAACAATGAAGACTCAAGGTTTTTTGCCTTTGTCGCTAGTGTGTAGGCAGCCAGTCCAAGTAAAACACTAATGCCTATTACGATGAGAGGTGAGCTTGCCGATAAGGCGCTAAAAATACCGGCGCTAGCAGAGAATCCTGCTGCTGCGGCTGCGCGATTGTAGAAGAAGTTCGCTGACTCATCACCTTCACGGCCAGTTCGAAGGCCGGCATTCCAGTACTGCACGGCATCCATAACACCAGCCATCGCCGCGATGCCGCCGCCGTACCGCGCCATACTGATGCCCAAACCCGCCGTTAGTATCTGCCCAGGGCGCTGTGTACGTGCGAATACCTGCGCAACAACCAGTCCTGCGGCCTCAACACTGGCACCCAGCACCCCCAGCGATGAAGACCAGACCGCCGCCTGCGCCTCGGGGTTGTGCTGATGGGTCTGCTGTAACGCCCGGTAGTTTCTACGCAGGCTGTCCTGCTGAAACCACAGCCCGCCCAGCGCAAGCAGCAGGCCGACGCTGCCCGTACCGGTCGCCGCATCCCGCAGGCTACGCATTGCATCGCTGGCCACGCTTTGCGCCGCCATCGAACTGATCTGCAGCCCGGCAGACACCTGTGCCTTTACCGAGGCTGCACCGATCGCCACAGTGCGCACCAGCGCGCCGAAACCTTCGGCCGTCGACGTTTTCAGCTGGACCAACCGTGCCTGTAATTGCTCGGCGCTCTCGAAGGTCCACAGCACCACGTCGATCATCTGGTTGCGGTTACCGACCGCGGCGATATTGATTGCGCCGCTCAGCACCATGGCGCGGACCTTGCGCCCCACAGGGTCGCGGAACTGCTGGTCGACCTGCTGCAGAAATGCATCGGTACGGATTTGCAGGGCCTCGTCGAGCACGCTCAGGTACTCGCCGACAGTCAATGAAACGCGCAGCGGGGTTACGTGCTGCCCGGCATACAGCGCGAAAGCCGCCCGGTGCACATGGCCGACCAGGGTGCGGCTGCGTTCGCTGAGGTGCTGGGCGAGCGTATTCCCTGCGCTGGTGGTCGCGGCCAGCAGTTGACCGACGGCATCCTGCAGCGGCTTGACCATCAGCAACTGGCCCTCGGGGGTGCCAGCGAGGGCTTTGATGATGTCGTAGACCTTGCCGAAGTCGTCGCCTGACAAGCCGCCGATCACGCGCTGCAGCAGCGTCTGGTTCCTGGCCATCAGCGCCTGGTACAACAAGCTGTGCTCGTCTTCCAGCAGGTGCTGCCAGACGAGCTGCGTCATACCCAGCGGCTGACCTTCCTCGGGCATCAGTTCGCTAGGGCCCCCGGCTAGGCAGTCGGCCATCATCTGGATGAAGTACTCGACCGAGACCGGGTCGGCAGCGTCGTAGTCGAAGCGACCGATCTGGTGAAACGCCGGCTGGGCGTAGTGCAGCGCGTACAGCTGGCCAACCTGGTCGATCATCGACTGCCAGTGGTTCAGTTCACGGTCGTAGCCAGCCTGGAACGCCGCGCGGGCGCTTTCGTCGTAGCGCGCTTGCAAGCGGTCCCGGGCCTGCTCCCGGTTGCGAGCGGTGTTGCGGCGGGTCTGCCTTGCGATATCCACTGGCGGCAGGTGCGCCTTGATGCCGACGGGGCTGTCGTTCCACTGTTCGACCTGGCGTGCCTCACGCTCAGCTGCCTCGGCGCCCTGTGCGGCGGCCGTGGCAGCATGCAGTTGCTGGATGCCCAGCAGCGCCTGGGAGGTGAAGTACTCGAAGTGCCGCTGCGGCTGCGCGCGCCATGCCTGCATGGCCTGGACCCAACCTGTGCGCTGGGCGTTCAGTTCCACCACCATGCCGACGGGGTCGGGCAAGGTCAGCGCCAGCACACCGTTTGGCAATTGTTCCCGAGCAATGACGGTACGCAGATAGTTGTGGGTTTCGGACCACCGACCCAAACGGCTGTAGAAGCCGTGAGCACTCGTGAACCGGGCCGATGAAAAGGTGGAGAACTCGAGCACGCCCTCCATGCCGAAGCGGAAACTGTCGGTCATGGCGATGCCGAGGCTGGCGGGGTCGTTGCGTGCACGGTGCAGGTCGACTTCGACGAAGCGGGCGAGGGTGGCCGGGTCTGACTGGGCGATGCCTTTGCGGTAGCGGTCGAGCACGGTGCGCGGCCACGGATCGTTGGCGAAGGCAACCCAGGCGGTGCGGTACAGCGACGTGTCGATGTTGATGAACGAGGCGATGACGTCATGGCCTGCGGTGGCACACCATTTGGGCAATGGCCTGGGCGGCCCCAGCGGCATCTGCGATACCGGAAACCGCTGCAAGGTGGCATCGGCCGCCACTGCGTAGGCCTGCCAGGTGGCCTGGTCGAGCAGAACGTAAACGTAGCCCTGGCGCAACAGGCGGAGCTGGTCGGTGTGCATCGGGTGGTAGGTGATTTCGCTGTCACTGGCCCAGCGAAACAGGTGCCCGGCATCGGGGCGCGGGGCATAGGCCTCGCGCAGCAGCAGGATGGGCAGGCCAATACGCCCGCAGGCGTTGCAGCCGCCGTGGCTGTTGGGGATTTCTTCCTGCATGGCGGCATGGATGGTTGCACTGATGCTCATGAGTAGCCTCCTGCCTGCGGCAGGTCGGCAACGATGCGTGCCCAGGCACTGTCGCCGTAGCGGGCGAAGCAGGCGGCCAGGCGTTGCTGGCCAGCCACCGCCTGTGCCACGTCGCGCTGGATGGTCGGGTGCTGCAGCAGCAACGGGTGGACCATGAGCAGGTGCAGGCACATGCACTGGATATCGCCACGGTCGCGCAGGCCCTGCTTGAAGGCCCTGATCATCAGGTTCATGACATGGACGGGCGCGTTGGCCGGCAAGCCGGATGAGCCTGGGCATTGGCCACGGGTGGCGCCAGTTTGCGCGGTCGCCAGGCGATGCCAGGCACTGAGCAGTTGAATGATCTGTGGCGCGACGTTCTGGGTTGCGCGGACTTCACGGGTGATGCGCAGCTCGCCAGCCGGCGATGGCCGTTCGAGCACCGTGCAACTGCCGCAACCATCGGGATGCAGCCAGCTGCGAATCGGCCCGAGTACTGCGCCAGCATTGTTCAGGGTGACGCGCAGCAACGCCAGCCTCACGGGTTCGTACCAGGCCGTGATGCCATGCGGGGCGGGCTGATGCAGCACATGGCACTGCTGGCTGATATGCCGGGCAATGGCTTCGGCGGGTTGATCGCTGAGCAGCCAGGCACACACGTAGTGCCAGGTGGCTGTAGCCTCACGGGCGGCGTAGGTTGCGCTCAATGCGGCCAGAGCGCCGCACGCCTGGCCGGGGCGGGCCAGCCGCACCAGCGCAGGCCAGCGTTCAGGGGCCTGCACCAGGCCGCTGCTGTCGATGCGCGTTACGGCGTCACTGCCCAGCGCCTTGGCCAGCATGGCGATGTCCAGCGGGTGCCCGCTCTGGCAGCCAGCGAAGGGGGCCAGCAGCAGGTAAAAGGCTTCATCGGGGTGGCGGTGCCGGTGCGCGAAGTCATCCACCGACTGCTGGTAGCCGCGTGCGGCTTGGCTCGACATGAGAAGTTCCTTTTCTTCTGGATGGCGAGCGCGAATCTAGCGAGGAATCGCTTCAGTGGGCAGTTACTGGAGTCTTAGCGGGCTGTAAGAATTTTCTTTTTTTTGAATCAGGCCGCACCGTGCCGCCGGCACCCCTTGGCCTGCCCGGCGCTGGGCGAGCGCCGTTCAGGCCCTGGGCGGCTCTGCCTCGAAGCACTGGCGCATGACGTCCAGATAACGGCGGGCGCCCAGGCCCAAGGGGCGTGCCTTGAGCCAGATGATGTCCACCCACAAGCGCAGGCGGCTGGCCATGTTGTCGAAGCGCACTTCGGCCAGCGCGCCGGATGCAATCAGCGGTTCCACCAGGGGTTGTGGCAGGTATGCCCAACCCAGCCCGGACTGCACCAGATCCAGGGTGGCCAGGTAGCTGTCGGTCAGCCAGATGCGCCGCGACAGCACCATGCGCGGGTCTGAGCCGGTGGGCTTGCCCGAAGCCACGATGATTTGCCGTTGCTCGGCGAAGGCTTCTTCGGGCAGCGGCGTGCCGCTGTTCTGCCCGGCCGGATGGCGCGGCGAGGCCACCGCAACCAGCAGCTGGCTACCGGCTTCGAGGAATGACTCGCGCTCATCGATGCCTGGCCGCTCGAACACCAGTGCCAGTTGCACGCTGCCTTCGTGCAGCAGGCGAATGGCCTCGGTCTGGGTGGCCGAGCGCACTTCCACTTCCAGGCTGGGAAACGCCTGGGCGAGGGTTTCCAGTGGCTGGCTCCAGCGCCCGGTCTGCAGTTCGGGCGCCATGGCGATGGTCAGGCGTTTCTCCAGGCCCTTGTGCAATTGCAAGGCCTGGGCGTCGAGCAGGTTGAGCTGGCAGATCACTTGCCTGGCTTGAGGCTCCAGGGCCAAGGCGGCGCTGGTGGGCAGGGCCTTGCGCGTTGCCCGGTCGAACAGCGGCAGGTCCAGTTCGGCCTCGAGTTGAGCGATTGCCATGCTCACCGCGGACGGCACCCGCCCCAGCTTGCGGGCGGCGGCGGAGAACGAGCCGGCATCCAGCACTGCGAGAAAGATTGCCAGGGATTCGCTGGAGAAGGCCATGTTCGCTGAACCTGATGTGGGGGCGTTGGTAGCCAATGGTAATGGATGGGGTGGCCCAGTGGAGCATTCGGGTTTTACGGTGCTTGCGGGAAGGAGCGCCGCCGCCGCGCGCGGCGCTCCACCTCGCAGGTTCGCAAAGGCGCTCAGAACCTGCGCGTGCTCATCAGCTCATCCAGCACACGGGCAGCGACGCGGAACGGCATCGACATGTGGTCCTCGCCGGCTTCGAGCTGGAAGTCACTGCGCAGCCCATATTGCGACAACGCCTCAAGCCTGGTTTGCAAGGCCCGGGCATCCTGAATCTCCTGTGCCATTTCGCGGTCACCCATCAGCAAGGTCAGGCTGCTATGGGTCAGCACCAGCTGCCCGGCATGCGCCTTTTGGCTGAATGCCCGTTCATGCGCCAACAGGTAGCGGTCCCGCCACCACAAGCTGGGGCTGATGGCGACCACATGCTGGAACAGCTGTGGGCGGGTGAACAAGGTATAGACGCCGAACATGCCGGCAAACGAATGCCCGACCAGGCTGCGCTGGTCCTGATCGACCTTGAAGCGCGCATTCACCCTGGGCATCAGACGCTGTTCGATGAAGTCGAGAAACAGGTCCTGACCGCCTTGTGGCGGGGTGTTCCGTTCCGGCGGCTGTGGCGGTGACAAGTCGAACGCGCGCCGTTCGAAATCCAGCGGCGTCGCGCTTGGGTAGCCGATTGCGACCAGGACCGACCCGCGCAGGCGCTCCTGCGCGCGCTTGGCCGCGTGAAACGCCGGGAAGTAGGCGTTGCCGTCCAGCAGGTAGATAACCGGGTAGCCGCCGGTCCACGGTACATCGCCCTCCGGCAGGCTGATCATGATCCGGTATTCCCGCCCTGCGGCGCTTTTCATCGTCCATTGCTCGGTGCCATCCAGGGCCACCGGCTGCGCATGGGCAACCTGGGCGAGCAGCAGCGCCGCCAGCCCGGCAAACAGTGTGCGTAGCATGCGTAGCCCCCTTACCAGCGGTAGCTCAGGCTGGTGACCACGCTGCGCGCTTCACCCCGGTAGCAATAGCCTTGTTGGCAGTTGATGTAACGCTTGTCGAACAGGTTGCGGGCATTCAAGGCCAGGCGCACGCCGTCCAGGCCACCGCCGAAGTCGTAGTGCACGCCGGCATCGACCAGGGTGTAGCCCTCGTTCTTCACGGTGTTCTGAGCGTCGCCGTAGTTGCTGGCGGTGTAACGTGCGCCACCTGACACCCCCAGGCCCAGCGGCAGGCGGTAGTCGAGCCACAGCGAGGCCAGGTGGCGCGGAACGTCGAGCGGCTGCTTGCCTTCGTTGCCATCGTTGCTTCGGGTGACTTTGGCGTTGTTGTAGCTGTAACTGGCAGTCATCTTCAGCCGCTCGCCCAGGTCCGCCACTGCCTCCAGTTCCAGGCCCCTGGACACTTGCTCACCGGTGGCAATGCTGTTGATCGGGTTGGCCAGGTCGCGGGTCAGCACGTTCTTCTGGGTCAGGTGGTAAAGCGAGGCGGTTAGCAAGGTCGTGCTGCCGGGCGGTTGGTACTTCAAGCCCGCTTCGTACTGTTCACCCTCGGTCGGCTTGTACGCACCACTGCCGCTTTGCGGCTGGAACGAGGTGGCGTAGCTGGCATAAGGTGCGATGCCGTTGTCGAACAGGTAAAGCACGCCGACCGAGCCCGTGGTGGCCGAATCGCTGGTCTTGCGGTTGATGCCGCTGAGGTTGTCACTGCGGCGCACATGCACCACGTCGCGGCGCAGGCCGGCCGACAGGCGCCATTGGCCCAGGTCCACCTGGTCCTGCAGGTACAGGCCGGTGCGTTGTTCCAGGCCGTCTTCGTCTGCCAACGGCGTGCCGGGCCTGGCCACAGGCTGGTGGTAGTCGGGGGCGAAGCGGTCGATCGAAGGTGCCGGGCCACTGGCATACAGCAGCGAGGTGTCGATCCAGCCATAGTCCAGGCCGGTCAGCAGCGTGTGGTGCAGCGCACCGGTATCGAAACGGCTGACCAGGCGGGTGTCCGCCGACAGTGTCGACATGTCTTCGTATACCCCCACCGCATAGCGGTCGAGGATGTGCCCCTCACGCTCCTGGTAGGGTTGCAGGTACTGGTTGGTGGTATCGACCTGGCCGTAGCGCAGGTTCTGCTGCACGCTGAACGTGTCGTTGAAGGCATGCTCGAATTCGTAGCCGAAAGTCCATTGGCGTTGCTGCAGCTTGTCGAAGTATTCGTCGCCTTGCCAGAAGTTGGTCAGGTGCTTGCCTTGTTGGTACAGCATTGGCGAAGCGGCGGTTTCGCGTTCCTGGTAGCGCGCCAGCAAGGTCAGGCTGGTGTCCGGGTCGAGCTGCCAGGTGAGCGAAGGGGCGATCATGCGCACATCGTTGTTCAACTGCTCGATGTAGTTCTCGGCATCGCGGTAAACCCCGACCACCCGGTACAGCACATCGCCTGCCGGGTCCAGCTTGCCGCCCAGGTCGAACTGGCCTTGCTGGTGGTTGTAGTTGCCTGCCTGCACCTGCACTTCGTTGCGAGCCTGCAGGCTGGGGCGCTTGCTCACGCGGTTGATCATGCCACCCGGGCTGATTTGCCCGTACATCACCGACGACGGGCCCTTGAGTACCTCGATGCGTTCCAGGCCATAGGCCTCGGTCTGGTACAGCGATAGCCAGCCGCTGCCGGGCTGGCGCAGGCCGTCGAGGAAGTCGGCAGCCATGGTGGTGTCGAAACCGCGGACGCTGATGGTGTCGAAGCGTGGGTCCAGCCCCGAGGCCCCCACCCGCACGCCAGCGGTATAGGCGACGGCATCCTCGACGCGATCAACCTTTCGGTCGGCCATCTGTTCGGCGGTTACCACACTGACGCTTTGCGCGGTCTCCAGGATCGGGCGGTCCGTCTTGGTCGCGCTGCTTGCATTGCTGGCGAAATAACCGGGTACGGGGGCGAAAGCGCTTTGCGAGGCGCTGGCATCGATGCTGATCGGCTCCAGTTGCAGGCCGGTATCCTCGTGCGCGGGCAGCACCACATAGCCCGAGCTGGTTTTTTGCGGCACCAGGCCGCTGCCCTCGAGCAGTTGCGCCAGGCCGTCATCCAGGGAACCTCCGCCGGCAAGGCCTGGGCTGTTCAAGCCCTGGACGGCTGCCGGCGAGAACGACAGGGTGATACCCGAGCGCTCGGCAAAGCGGCTCAAGGCCTGCCCCAAGGGGCCTGCCGGTACGCTCGGCGCGGTGGCCGGCGCGGCATGGCTGCTGGCAGCCAGCAGCGACAGCGCCAGGCACACGGCGCGGGACAAGGGGCGAGAGGGGAAGGGCAGGCGGACAGGTAACATGCGAGGGTCCATTCAGGGAGCGATCTGCCCTAACCGGATCAAACGGCAAAGTCCGCCATTTTTTTTCAAGCCTGCGCCACCACGCGCACCCACCAGCGGGTACGTTGCTCAACGCGCACCGGCAGCAGGTGGGTGAGGTTGCCGAGCAGAACGTCTGGCTGGTCCAGGCGAAAGACGCCGGACAGGCGCAGGTCGGCGAGGCGCGGTTGGCAGTGCAGCCAACCGCGGCGGTAACGCCCGGCTTCGAAAAGGAAATCGGCCAGGCGGATGTCGTCGACCACCAGCAAGCCGCGCGCCCATGCGAATGGGTCCAGGGGGCCGGGGCCCAGGCGGGTGAGCTTGCCAGGGTAGAGTGCCAGGCCCTGGCCGGCAGCCACGTGCTGCTCACCGGCGGCGGTTGTCACCCGCACTTCGCCGTGCTCGACATGCAGTTCACTGTAACCTTCACGCTCGCGCAGCGCCGCCCGTGCCTGCCTGGCGTGGCACAGCCCATGGGCGCATTGCACGCGCCAGTCATGGCCATCGACCAGCAACTCGCCGCTGCGCAAGCGAGCCTCGCGCTGGCTCACGTCCACGGCACTGTCGGTATTGAGCTGCAGTTGCAGGTCAGTCGCCAGCTGCCACTGTCGGCGTTGCCCAACCTCGGTGGCAAAGTCACTGCGCCAGGCCTGTGGCGTGTTGGCGAGCAGCAGCGTGGCGCTGCCTGCGGCAAGCCCCAGGCCGAGCAGCTTCATGGCACGCCGGCGGCTCAGGTCCACTTCGGCCTGGCGCAGCACGGCAGCCGTGTGAGTGGCGCCGGGCAACGGCTCGGCATGAAAGTGCCCGCAGACCTGCTGCATGCGCCGCCAGGCCAGTTCGTGGCGGGCATCGCGCAAGCGCCAGGCCTGGCACTGCTTGAGCAGTTCGATATCCCCCGGCTGGCGGCGCAGGCGCAGCTGCCATTCGATGGCCATGCGCACGATGTTTTCCGGCAGGCGCTCTGCGCTGGCCGTCACTCGAAGCACACCCGGTAGCAGTGCAGCAGCGCCTGGGCGACATGGCGCTCCACCGTACGCCCGGATACCCCAAGCTGTTCGGCAACCTGCGCGTGCGTCAGGCCGGCCAGCTGGTAAAGCAGAAAGGCTTCGCGCACAGCCGGCTTCAGCCCATCGAGCAGCTGCGCGATACGCTCCAGGCATTGCAGTGCTTCGTGGCGTACAGCCGGTGAGGGGTAGCTGGCATCGGGCAGTTGTGCCAAGGCTTGCAGGTAGGCACGCTGCAGGGCATCGCGCCGCCAGTGGTCCACCACCAGGCCACGGGCGATGCGCGCCAACAATGCACGAGGGGCTCGGGCGCTGATCGGTTGGTTGCGCACCAGCAGGCGTACGAAGGTGTCCTGGGCCAGGTCTGCCGCCTGCTGCGAACAGCCCAGCGAACGCCTCAGCCAGGCGTGCAACCAACCGCGTTCGTTGTGGTACAGCGCTTCGAGCGGAATGATCGCATCCGTTTCATGCATAGCCATGCAGCGCCCCTGAAGCGAAAGGATGAAAGAAAAGCGCGCACCTTAAACGCGAATCGTTCCCAATTCAACTTTTTCCGAGGGCTGGGGCTGCAGCGTGGGAGCGCAGGACTCCCACCGAGGGCGGGGGAAAATCAGAGGTCGATGGCTTTAGCGGCGATGCGTGCCTGGTCCAGCAACACGTTCAGCTCGGCGACCTGTTGGCGCAATTGGTCACGTTCGTCTTTGAGTTTACGCAGCTCATCACGGCGCACGGAGACATAGAGGGTCTGGGTTGGGGTTGCAGGCATCAAGGTACCCATGAGCACACCTCGCGGTTTTGGCTGGTGACAATTCAAAGCGTAGACGCTTCTCGCGGGCGCATTTTGAATTCTTTCACAAGCCTTGGGAACTTTTTTGTTTATCGTGGTCTTGCCGTTCGTCGCTGAACCCTCGGGCGGCATGCTGGACTAACCTGAACAGCTGGACTGTTGTCATCTATTTCGAAAGGGGAGCATCGGCTCATGCAACTGGGAATCGTCGGGCTGGGCCGCATGGGCGGCAATATCGCAAGGCGCCTGATGCGCGCTGGCCACCGCACCGTGGTGCACGACCGCAACCGCGAGGCGGTTACCGGCCTTGAAGGCGAGGGCGCCCAGGGCGCACACGACCTTGGCGCGCTGGTGCAAAAACTGAAAGCGCCACGCGCGGTATGGGTGATGCTGCCGGCTGGCGAGCCGACCGAGCAGACCATCGCGCAACTGGCCGAGCTGCTGGAGCCGGGCGATGCCATCATCGACGGCGGCAACACCTTCTACAAGGACGACATGCGCCGCGCCGCCGAGCTGGCCAAGCGTGGCCTGCATTACCTGGACGTAGGTACCTCTGGCGGGGTATGGGGCCTGGACCGCGGCTACTGCATGATGATCGGTGGCGAGAAGGACGTGTTCGAGCGCCTGGAACCGCTGTTCAAGGCGTTGGCACCGGGTGTAGGCGACATTCCGCGCACCCATGGCCGCAGCGGCGAACACCAGCGCGCCGAGCATGGTTATATCCACGCTGGCCCACCGGGCGCCGGCCACTACGTGAAAATGGTGCACAACGGCATAGAATACGGCCTGATGCAGGCCTATGCCGAAGGCTTCGACCTGCTGCGCAGCAAAGGCGGCAACGAACTGCCGGAAGACCAGCGCTTCGACCTTGATGTGGCCGAAATCGCCGAGGTATGGCGCCGGGGCAGTGTGGTCACCTCGTGGCTGCTCGACCTTACCGCCGACGCGCTGGTGGCCGACCCGCAGCTGTCGCAGTTCAGTGGCTCGGTGTCCGACAGTGGCGAGGGCCGCTGGACCATCGATGCCGCCGTGGAGCAGGCAGTGCCGGTGCCGGTCCTGTCCAGCGCATTGTTTGCCCGTTTCCGCTCGCGTCAGCAGCAGGGCACCTACGGTGACAAAGTGCTCTCGGCCATGCGCCTGGGCTTCGGTGGCCATGTCGAGAAAAAAGACGAATGACTAAAAAGAGCACTCCGGCCGCACCCCCCTGCACGCTGTTTCTGTTCGGCGCCAATGGCGACCTGGTCAAGCGCTTGCTCATGCCTGCGCTGTACAACCTCAGCCGCGACGGTTTGCTCGACCGCAACCTGCGCATCGTTGGCGTTGACCACAACCCTGCCACGGCCGAGGAGTTTGCCGCACGCCTGCATGCGTTCATGGCCGAGCGGGACAAGGGCGGCGAAGGCGCCGCCCAGTGCCTGGACGAAAAACTCTGGGCGCGGCTGGCCAAGCGCCTGGACTACCAGACGGGCGATTTCCTCGACCCGGCCACTTACCAGGCGCTGGGCAAGCGCATCGACAAGACCAGCCACGGCAACGCCATCTTTTACCTGGCCACCTCGCCGCGTTTCTTCCCTGAAGTGGCCCAGCGCCTTGGCGAGGCCGGCTTGCTCGACGAGTCTGCCGGCGGCTTTCGCCGGGTCGTGGTGGAGAAGCCGTTCGGCACCGACCTGGCCAGTGCCGAGGCGCTGAACGCCTGCCTGCTGAAGGTGATGGGCGAGCGGCAGATCTACCGTATCGACCATTACTTGGGCAAAGAAACGGTGCAGAACATTCTGGTCAGCCGGTTCTCCAATGGGTTGTTCGAGTCGTTCTGGAACAACCACTACATCGACCATGTGCAGATCACCGCCGCGGAAACCGTCGGTGTCGAGACGCGGGGTGGCTTCTACGACGCCACCGGCGCCTTGCGCGACATGGTGCCCAACCACCTGTTCCAGCTGCTGGCCATGGTTGCCATGGAACCGCCGGCAGCGTTCGGCGCCGACGCCGTGCGCGGCGAAAAGGCCAAGGTGATCGGCGCCATACGCCCGTGGTCGGCGAAGATGGCGCTGAAGCATTCCGTGCGGGGCCAGTACAGCGCCGGCAAGCAGGGGCGCAAGCACCTGCCCGGCTACCGCGAGGAGGCCAACGTCGCGCCCGACAGCCAGACCGAAACCTACGTGGCGCTGAAGGTGATGATCGATAACTGGCGCTGGGCGGGGGTGCCGTTCTACTTGCGTACCGGCAAGCGCATGAGCGTGCGTGACACCGAGATTGCCATCTGTTTCAAGCCGGCACCGTACGCGCAGTTCCGCGAGTCGGAGCTGGAGCGGCCCAAACCCAACTACCTGAAAATCCAGATTCAGCCCAACGAAGGCATGTGGTTCGACCTGCAGGCCAAGCGCCCCGGGCCGGAGTTGGTAATGGAGAACGTCGAGCTGGGCTTTGCCTACAAGGACTTCTTCAAGATGACCCCGGCGACCGGCTACGAGACCTTGATCTATGACTGCCTGACCGGTGACCAGACCCTGTTCCAGCGGGCCGACAACATCGAGAACGGCTGGCGTGCCGTGCAGCCGTTCCTCGACGCCTGGGCCCAGGGGGGCGAGGTGCACGAGTACCCGGCGGGTGAAGATGGCCCCGACGCGGGCAATGACCTGCTGAGCCGGGACAAGCGGGAATGGCACCGATTGGGGTAACAGGTTTTTCGGCGTGTGCCGGCCGCTTCGCGAGTGACCCCCCTCTGACAGGGGCTGCACAACCCCTTGGGCGGTGGGGCCCTGTGGGGCGGGTTGACAAGCGAAAGGGCCAGCACAGGCAACCACTTTAAGGAAACGCGATGCCCGCCCACATAGAAGATTACGCCCTGTTGGGCAATTGCCGCAGCGCCGCCCTGGTCAGCCGGGATGGCTCGCTCGACTGGCTATGCCTGCCACGCTTCGACGCCCCGGCGGTGTTCGCCGCCTTGCTGGGCAGCGAAGAAAACGGCCGCTGGCGCCTGGCCCCTTGCGACCCGGTCGAGCACTGCAGCCGGCAGTACCTGAACGACACGCTGGTGCTGGAAACCACGTGGGTCACTGCCACTGGCCGGGCCCGCGTACTCGATTTCATGCCACTGGGTGACGTCAACGCCGTGGTGCGCATCGTCGAAGGCCTCTCGGGCGAAACCAATTTCGAAATGGACCTGGTCATGCGCTTCGACTACGGGCGCAGCGTGCCATGGGTCGAACGCCTGGACCCGCTCACCCTCAGCGCGGTGGCCGGCCCCGACCGCCTGATCCTGTGCAGCACCGTACCGCCCCATGCCCGCGACCACCACACCGGCGCGCGCTTTCGCGTGGCGGCCGGCCAGCGCCAGGTGTTCAGCCTGCGCCACCAGCCCTCGCACCTGCCGGTGCAGCCCGGCTGCGATGCCGACGCGGCCCTGGCCCATACCTGCGAGCACTGGCAGGCGTTCGCCGACCGCTGCCCTCAGGTTGGCCCCTACAGCGCACTGGTCCGTCGCTCGTTACTCACCCTGAAAGCCATGACGTATGCCCCCACTGGCGGCATCGTTGCGGCCGTCACCACGTCGTTGCCGGAACAACTCGGCGGCGAGCGCAACTGGGATTACCGTTTCTGCTGGCTGCGCGACGCCACCATGACCTTGCTGGCATTCATGAACCTGGGCTATTTCGACGAGGCCCAGGACTGGCGCGAATGGCTGCTGCGCTCGGTGGCCGGCAACCCCGAACAGATGCAGATCATGTACGGCCTGGGTGGCGAGCGCGACCTGCAGGAATACACCTTGCCCTGGTTGCCGGGGTACGAGCACTCGCAACCGGTGCGGGTGGGCAATGCCGCATCGGCCCAGGCGCAGCTGGATATCTATGGCGAACTGGCCGATGCCATGAGCCAGGCAATCAAGGGCGGCTTGCCGCGCCATCCGCGTAGCGCCGCCATCTCTCGGCTGATCCTGCCCTATGTGGAGCGTATCTGGCGCGAGCCGGACGAAGGTATCTGGGAGGTGCGCGGCGGCCGCCAGCAGTTCGTGCACTCCAAGGTGATGGCCTGGGTGGCGTTCGACCGCGCTGCCGGCTTGGCAGACACCACCGAAGAAGGCCGTGAGCATGGCCAGCATTACCGCCAGGTGGCCGACCAGATCCGCCGTGAAGTGTGTGAGCAAGGGCTCGACAGCAGCGGCAGTTTCTTCGTTCAGGCCTATGGTTCGCACGAGATGGACGCCAGCCTGCTGCAGATCGCCCTGACCGGCTTCCTGCCTGCCGATGACCCGCGCTTTCTGCGCACGCTGGAACAGATCGAGCAACGCTTGCTGAAAAACGGGTTGCTGATGCGCTACGACAGTGACAGTGCCGGGGATGGCCTGACCCCGGGCGAAGGTACGTTCCTGGTCTGCTCGTTCTGGCTGGCCGACGTCTACATCCTGCTGGGTCGGATGGCGCAAGCGCAAGCGTTGTACGAGCGTTTGACAGGCCTGTGCAACGACGTGGGCCTGCTGGCCGAGCAATACGACCCGGCCTGCCAGCGCATGCTTGGCAACTACCCGCAGGCGTTCAGCCATATCGGCATCATCAATACCGCCCTGAACCTCCAGCAGGCCCGCTGCCCGGCCCGCGACCGGGCCAGTTGCGGTTGAGCCGGCTGCACCGAATTTGTGCACGCTCCGGCAACCGAGCGGGGTAGACTAGGTCAAATCTCATTCGGCAAGGAGCGTCCATGGGTATCCGCGGTTCGGATCGGCAGATCGACAACATCGAGTTCAATGTCAGCGATATCGCACGCAGCAAGGCGTTCTATGGGCATGTCTTCGGCTGGCGCTTCACCGACTACGGGCCAACCTACAGCGAATTCAGCGACGGCCGCCTGACGGGCGGCTTTACCACGGGTGAGCCGGTGCGCCCGGGGGGGCCGCTGATCATCCTTTACGCCGATGACCTGCAAGCCACGCAGCAGCGCGTGACCGCGGCGGGGGGCAGTATCAGCCGCGCGACCTTTGCCTTCCCCGGGGGGCGGCGTTTCCATTTCATTGACCCGGACGGTCATGAACTGGCGGTGTGGACGGCTCAAGCCTGATGGCCAATCACAAGATCGAAATTCGCCGGCGCAACGTTGGCAAGATCCTGCAAGCGGCGGAAAAGGTGTTCGCCGAAAAAGGCTACGGCGCGACCTCCATGGGCGATATCGCCGAGCAGGCCGAACTGCCGCGTTCCAACCTGCATTACTACTTCAGCACCAAGGACGATCTGTTCCGTGCGGTGCTGCAGGACCTGCTGGATGTGTGGAAGCAGGACGCGCTGTGTTTCGAGAATTTCGACGACCCAAGGGTGGTGCTGACCAGCTACATCCGCGCGAAAATGGGGCATTCGCGGTCACGGCCGCTAGGCTCGAAGATCTGGGCCGAGGAAATGCTGCATGGGGCACCGGTGCTGGGGGGCAACCTGGATGACAGCCTGGTGCCGTGGGCCAAGCTGAAGGAGGCGAAGATCCGCCGCTGGGTGGAGGAGGGGCGCATTCTGCCGGTCGAGCCCTCGGCGCTGCTGTACATGATCTGGGCCTCGACCCAGCATTACGCCGACTTCGGTTACCAGGTGCAGTTGCTCAACGGCGGCGATGAACTCTCGGACCTGGCGTTCGAAAGTGCGGTGCAAACGGTGACCAGTGTGATCCTGCGGGGGATTGGCCTGGAGCCGTGACCGGCCATGCCTGCCGCGCACGGTCTTTTTGCTGTCCACAAAAAGGCCGTGCCAGTGCGGCAGGCGCCGGTCTACATCAGCTCGCTTCGCGGTAGGGGTTGCGCGGGTCCTGGGTCCAGTTCAGGTAAGGCTTGCCAGTGTCCTGCGCCTGCATGTCGATGCAGTTCTCCACCGGGCAGGTGATCTGGCACAGGTTGCAGCCCACACATTCTTCCTCGATCACGCTGTAGGCATGCGTACCGTCTGCCTTCAGCGTACTGGCGATGGCCTGGTGCGAGGTGTCCTCGCAGGCGATGTGGCAGCGACCGCAACCGATGCACGCCTGCTGGTCGATATGCGCCACCGACTTGTAGTTGATGTCCAGGTACTTCCAGTCGGTGGTATGCCCTACCGCCTGGCCACGGAACGCCTCGATGTTGGCGTGGCCGTGCTGGTCCATCCAGCGGGCCAGGCCGTCTTTCATGTCTTCGACGATGCGAAAGCCATGCAGCATGGCCGCCGTGCACACCTGCACCGCGCCGCTGCCCAGCGCCATGAATTCGGCCGCGTCGCGCCAGTTGCCGATGCCGCCGATGCCGCAGATCGGCAGGCCATGGGTGGCCGGGTCACGGGCAATCTCCGCCACCATGTTCAGGGCGATCGGCTTCACCGCCGAGCCGCAGTAACCGCCATGCGTGCTCTGGTCACCGACGATGGGGTGGGCGACCATGCGGTCAAGGTCGACGCTGGTGATCGAGTTGATGGTGTTGATCAGCGACACCGCATCGGCCCCGCCGCGATGCGCAGCCCGTGCCGATTGGCGGATGTCGGTGATGTTCGGCGTCAGCTTGACGATCACCGGCAGCGAGCAGTGCTGCTTGCACCAGCGGGTGACCATTTCCACGTACTCCGGCACCTGGCCGACCGCCGCGCCCATGCCGCGCTCCGGCATGCCATGCGGGCAGCCGAAGTTCAGCTCGATGCCATCGGCGCCGGTGGCCTCCACCAGCGGCAGGATGAACTTCCACGACGCTTCCTCGCACGGCACCATCAGCGACACGATCAACGCGCGGTCGGGCCAGTCCTTCTTCACCTGGGTGATTTCGCGCAGGTTGATTTCCAGTGAACGGTCGGTGATCAGTTCGATGTTGTTGATGCCCTGCACCTGGCGGTTGGCGCCGTAATGGGCCGAGTAGCGCGACGAGACGTTGACCGCGGCCGGGTCTTCGCCAAGGGTCTTCCACACCACGCCACCCCAGCCGGCTTCAAAGGCGCGGACCACGTTGTAGGCTTTGTCGGTGGGCGGCGCGGACGCCAGCCAGAACGGGTTGGGGGCCTTGATCCCGGCGAACACGATAGACAAGTCGGCCATTACGCTGCCTCCACGTTGAGCATGAGTTGGGCATGGATGGCTTCGGCGGCCACTTTGCCGTGTTGTACGGCCTGAACGGTGAGGTCCTGGCCCAGCGCGGTGCAGTCGCCACCGGCGTATACCCCTGGCAGGCTGGTCTGCATGTTCACGTCAACGCGAATACGCTCACCGTCGCGGGCCAGTTGTGTGGCCACAGGGTCGGCGAGGCTGCTGTCGTCGAAACGCTGGCCGATGGCCTTGAAGATCGCGTCGGCGGCCAGTTCGAAGGTTTCGCCGGTGTCGCGCAGGCGGCCGTCGGCCAATTCGGTACGGGCAAAGCGCATGCCGCGTACGTTGCCGGTATCATCCAGCAGCACGCTGTCGGGGCGGGCCCAGGTGTGCAAGCGCACCTGGTTGGCCTTGGCGATGTCCTGCTCGTGCCCGGTGGCCCCCATGTCGGCGTGGCCACGGCGGTACACCAGGTTGACGTCGCGGGCACCCAGGCGGCTCATTTGCACCGCCATGTCGATGGCGGTGTTGCCAGCACCGATCACCAGGCAGCGCTCGGCCAGCGGCAGTTGGCTGAGGTCGTCTGCCTGGCGCAACTCGCGGATGTAAGCGGTGGCGGCGAGCAGGCCGGGGGCCTCTTCATCGGCCAGCCCCAGCTGGCGCACGGCATTCAGGCCCAGGCCAAGGAACACCGCATCGTATTGTTCGCGCAGTTCGCCCAGGCTGAGGTTGCCCCCCAGGCGCTGGCCATGGCGCAGCTCGATACCGCCGATGCCCAGCAGGAATGCCACTTCCCGCTGGGCATAATCGTCAACCAGCTTGTAGCGGGCGATGCCGTATTCATTGAGGCCACCTGGCTTGTCACAGGCTTCGAACACCACCACGTCATGGCCATGCATGGCCAGCCGGTGTGCGCATGCCAGCCCCGCAGGGCCAGCGCCGACCACCGCAATGCGCTTGCCCGTGGCCGGTGAACGCTGGAACGGGTGGTCGCTGAACTGGGCATTGTCCAGGGCGTAGCGCTGCAACTGGCCGATCAGTACCGGGGCGCATTCCTGCGCGTTGTTGCGCACACACGCTTGCTGGCACAGGATTTCGGTCGGGCAGACGCGGGCACAGCTGCCGCCGAGAATGTTGGCCGACAGAATCCGTTCGGCAGCGCCTTGCAGGTTCTCGTCGCTGATGCGGTGGATGAATGACGGGATGTCGATTTCGCTGGGGCACGCGTTGACGCAGGGCGCGTCGTAGCAATACAGGCAGCGGGCGCTTTCCACGGCGGCCTGGCGTGCGGTGAGGGGTGGGGCCAGGTCGCTGAAGCACTCGGCCAATTGGTCGGCGCCGGCCCGGGGGCGCGGCAAATGGTTCAGGGCGTCGATCACGGTTGTAGCCTCTCTATTTTTTTAGGGTTCAGGCGACAGCTGTTGTGGTGGGATCGGGGGCCGCTGTGCGGCCCATCGCGACGCAAGGCCGCTCCTACAAGGGACCGCGCATTCCTGTAGGAGCGGCCTTGTGTCGCGATGGGCTGCGCAGCAGCCCCAATGGCTTCAGCGCTGAACGGGCGTCGGCCGCTGCTGGTCGGCCCGACGCTCCAGCACCTCATACACCGACGGATACGCCGGCCGCTCCACATAGCGCCCCGCGCCCGCCTCGGCGCGCAGGTCGCCATCAGCCCAGACCACTTTGCCCTGGCTGATGGTGTGGCTGGGGACGCCACGTACAGTGCGGCCTTCGAAGATGTTGAAGTCCACCCGTTGGTGGTGGGTCTGGGCCGAGATGGTGCGCGTGCCTTGCGGGTCCCATAGCACCAGATCGGCATCGGCCCCTACGCGGATGGCGCCCTTGCGTGGGAACAGGTTGAAGATCTTCGCCGTGTTGGTAGAGGTCAGTGCCACGAACTCGTGCATCGACAGGCGCCCGCTGTTGACCCCGGCATCCCACAGCACCGCCATGCGGTCTTCGATGCCAGCGGTGCCATTGGGGATGCGGCTGAAGTCATCCCGGCCCATGGCTTTCTGTTCGGCGCAGAAGCAGCAGTGGTCAGTGGCTGTGGTGTGCAGGTTGCCCGCCTGCAGGCCGCGCCACAGCGCCTCCTGGTGCTCGCGCGGGCGGAACGGTGGGCTCATGACGTAGCCGGCGGCTGTGGCCCAGTCCGGGTCACGGTAGACGCTGTCGTCCAGCAGCAAGTGGCCAGGCAGCACTTCGCCGTAAACCGGTTGGCCCTTGGCCCGCGCATAGGCGATTTCATCCAGCGCCTCGCGGCTGGAAATGTGCACCAGGTACAGCGGTGTACCGAGGGTTTCGGCAATGCGGATGGCGCGGCTGGCCGCCTCGCCTTCAACCTGCGAAGGGCGTGACAGGGGGTGTGCTTCCGGCCCGGTCAGGCCCTGTGCCAGCAGCTTTTTCTGCAGGTGGAACACCAGCTCGCCATTTTCGGCATGCACGGTGGGCACTGCACCTAGCTGCAGGCAGCGCTCGAAGCTGGCCACCAAGGTGTCATCGGCCGCCATGATGGCGTTCTTGTAGGCCATGAAGTGCTTGAAGCTGTTCACCCCATGCTTGGCCACCAGTTCGCCCATCTCTTCGGCCACCTGCTCGCTCCACCAGGTGACGGCGACGTGGAAGCCATAGTCGCTGGCACTTTTCTGGGCCCAGCCGCGCCAGGTGTGAAAGGCCTCCAGCAGTGACTGCTGCGGGTTGGGAATGACGAAGTCGATGATCGATGTGGTGCCGCCCGCCAGGCCGGCCGCGGTACCGCTGAAGAAGTCTTCGCTGGCCACGGTGCCCATGAACGGCAATTGCATATGGGTGTGCGGGTCGATGCCGCCCGGCATCAGGTATTGCCCGCTGCCGTCGAGGATCTCGCAATCGGTCGGCGCTTCCAGGCCAGGTCCGACTGCACGGATCAGGCCATCGGCACACAGCACATCGGCGGGGTAACTCTCTTCGTGGGTAACAACGGTGGCGCCACGGATCAACAGGGACATGCCGTTTTCCTCGCAGGCTGACCGGTCTTGGCCGGTTCTTGGAATTTTCGGAAGCAGGGCGGGCAGGGGTTAATCCTGTCATGCCTGACAAGATTCGAGGCTAGATGCTGATCCTGAATTCAGCAAGAAAATTTCCTATTTATTTTGTGGTTTTTAAATCATTGATTTAAATGAATTAAATATTTAGAGCCCGCTGAATTCGGGGCCTCCAGGGTTTTTGACTAACTTGACAAGATAGAAAATTGGTCGAGATTTCTAAGGCACTCATACGCGTGTGTACTCCGGCCATCGAATTAGCCCGATGAGCAGACAACTCGAAAAAGTCTGGAGAAAGGCCCATGCAACAGAGCAGATCGCAAGTGGTCGAGCAGGATGGCCTGTTCGAGCTGGCCGAGGGCAGTGATGTTCTCGACAGCCCGCGCTACAACCACGACATCGCCCCGACCAAGGTGCACCAGCGCACCTGGAACAAATGGCACATCACGGCCCTGTGGGTAGGCATGTCCATCTGCGTGCCAACCTACACCCTCGGCGGCGTGCTCACAGCCTACTTTGGCCTGAGCGTTGGCGAGGCGCTGCTGGCGATCCTGCTGGCCAACATCATCGTGCTGATCCCGCTGACCCTTAACGCGTTCCCCGGCACCAAGTACGGCATCCCGTTTCCGGTGCTGCTGCGCTCGTCGTTCGGCATTCTGGGCTCCAACGTGCCGTGCCTGATTCGCGCCGTGGTGGCCTGCGGCTGGTTCGGGATCCAGACCCTGTTCGGCGGGCTGGCCATCCACCTGTTCCTGGGGTCGGTGTTCGACGGCTGGAAGGCCCTGGGCGGTGTCGGCGAGGTGATCGGGTTCATGATCTTCTGGTGCCTGAACCTGTGGGTGGTACTGCGGGGCGCCGAGTCGATCAAGTGGCTGGAGACGCTTTCGGCGCCGCTGCTGGTGGCCGTTGGGCTGGGCCTGCTGGTGTGGGCCTTGCCACACATGTCGATGACCGAACTGCTGGCGCAACCGCCCAAACGCCCTGAAGGCGCCAGCGTGGTCAGCTACTTCTGCGCTGGGCTCACGGCCATGGTCGGCTTCTGGGCCACGCTGTCGCTGAACATTCCCGATTTCAGCCGCTATGCCCGCAGCCAGAAGGACCAGATCCTCGGGCAAATCTTTGGCCTGCCGCTGACCATGTTCCTGTTCGCGGCCTTGGGCGTGGTGCTGACTGCGGCCTCGGCGTCGCTGGTGGGCGAAACGGTGTCCGACCCGGTCAGCCTGATCGGCAAGATCCACAGCCCGTTCTGGGTCGCCCTGGCCATGGCGCTGATCGTGATCGCCACCCTGTCGACCAACACTGCGGCGAACATCGTGTCGCCGACCAACGACTTCCAGAACATCGCCCCGCGCCTGATCGGGCGCAGCCGTGCGGTGTGGCTGACCGGCTTCATCGGCCTGGCGCTGATGGGCCACGAGTTGCTGAAGAAACTGGGCTGGATCGTGTCCGACCTGAGCCTGGAAAGCGTGTACTCCAATTGGTTGCTGGGCTACTCCAGCCTGCTCGGGCCGATAGCCGGGATCATGGTGGTGGATTACTTCCTGATCCGCCGGCAACAGCTGGACCTGGCCGGGCTGTACCGCGACGACGTGTACCCGGCGTGGAACTGGGCTGGCTTCGCCGCCTTCGTGCTGCCCGTGGGGTTGACGATGCTGGCGATCGGCAACAGCAGCTTCAGCTGGTTCTACGACTATGGCTGGTTCACCGGCTCGCTGCTGGGGGCGGCGTTGTACTACGTGTTCGCCGGCTTGGCGGCGCGCAGCCCGGCGCGGCTGGTCAAGCCCTTGCCCTGAGACCGTGTCTGCTTCTTCGCGGGCATGCCCGCTCCTACAGGTACTACGCAGTACTGGAAAACCTGTGGCGATCTGGTGGGAGCGGGCATGCCCGCGAAGAGGCCCGAACAGACAACAAAAAAGCCTGAAGGAGAAACCCGTGACCCCTTTCCAAGACATCCTCAAGACCACCGCCCACCACATCGACAGTGCCCGCCTCTGGCAATCGCTGATGGACCTGGCCCGCCTCGGCGCCACGCCCAAGGGGGGTGTCTGCCGCCTGGCCCTGACCGACCTCGACCGCCAGGCCCGCGACTTGTTCGTGCAGTGGTGCGAGGCGGCCGGTTGCACGGTCAGCGTCGATGCCGTGGGCAATATCTTCGCCCGTCGCCCTGGGCGTAACCCCAAGCTGCCACCGGTGATGACCGGCAGCCATATCGATACCCAGCCCACTGGCGGCAAGTTCGACGGCTGTTTCGGCGTGATGGCCGGGCTGGAAGTGCTCCGTACCCTCAACGACCTGGGCGTGGAAACCGAAGCACCGCTGGAGGTGGTGGTGTGGACCAACGAAGAAGGTTCGCGCTTTGCCCCCTGCATGATGGGGTCGGGTGTGTTCGCCGGCAAGTTCACCCTGGAAGAAACCCTGGCCAAGCGCGATGCTCAGGGCACCAGTGTGGGCGAGGCGTTGAACGCCATTGGCTACGCCGGCCCACGTGCGGTGCTGGGGCACCCGGTGGGGGCATATTTCGAAGCGCATATCGAGCAAGGGCCGATACTCGAGGACCAGGCCAAGACCATTGGGGTGGTCCTCGGTGCCCTTGGCCAGAAGTGGTTCGACCTGACCCTGCGCGGCGTCGAAGCCCATGCCGGCCCCACCCCCATGCACCTGCGCAAGGATGCCCTGGTGGGTGCCGCCGCGGTGGTCGAAGCGGTCAACCGCACAGCCCTCGGCCACCAGCCGCATGCCTGCGGCACGGTGGGTTGCTTGCAGGCCTACCCGGGCTCACGCAACGTAATCCCGGGCGAAGTGCGCATGACCCTGGACTTCCGTCACCTTGAGGGCGAGCAACTGGATGCGATGATCGCCGAGGTACGAGGGGTCATCGAGGCGACCTGCGCCAAGCATGGCCTGAGCCACGAACTGGTGCCCACGGCGGACTTCCCGGCATTGTACTTTGACAAGGGCTGTGTCGATGCCGTGCGCGATTCGGCCAAGGCCCTGGGGTTGCCGCACATGGACATCGTCAGCGGGGCAGGGCATGACGCGATCTTCCTTGCCGAGCTGGGGCCGGCGGGGATGATTTTCGTACCGTGCGAGAACGGCATCAGCCACAACGAAATCGAAAACGCCGCACCCGATGACCTGGCGGCGGGTTGCGCGGTGTTGTTGCGGGCGATGCTGGCTGCTTCGCAGGCGATTGCCAGCGGCCGCCTGGCAGCTTGATCAGGCGTAAGGTCCGCTCCTTCACTGGTCGTGTTTGGCCATAGATCGGCGGAGCCACACCGTCCGTTTGTAGGAGCGGGTTCACCCGCGAACACCGGCGTAGCCGGTGCCAGCCACCGCGCTGGATTCTTCGCGGGCGCGCCCGCTCCCACACAGGCCGCGTCGCGCTTACGAATTCAGTTCTCTGCGCGACAGCGCAGCCCGTAGTGCTGTGTTATCTCCTACAGGGCTGGTTCCAGGTAGCCGTCACGGCCGATGTGATAGCGCTGCAGGTCCTGCGCCAGCACCAGCCGGCCGCGGTAGTGGGCCAGTGCCTCATCACGCACGTCGTTGATGCTCGGGCTGCGCCTTGGGTCGCTCTGATAGCGGGCACTGAAGTGCGTCAGCACCAGGTTGCGCACGCCTGCCGCCTCGGCAAAGCGCGCCACTGCCGCCGCAGTGCTGTGCCCAAAGGTGACCCCGGTCCGCTCCACCACCGCCTGCGTGAAGGTTGCCTCATGCACCAGCACATCGGCGCCACGGGCGGCGTCGGCGAGCAATTGCGGGTTGTCATTGTCACCACACACGATAATCCGCCGGGGCGGGCGCGAGCCACGCAGGTATTCATTGCCATGCAGCAGCTGCTCGCCGAATTGCACGGTACGCCCCTTGGCCAGCTCGCCCCACATCGGGCCACGCGGTATGCCCTCAGCCTCCAGGCGCAGGGTGTCCAGGCGGGGTTCAGGGTTGAGTTCGGTAAACACGAAACCTACGCTCGGCACCCGGTGCGACAAGCGCACCGCTGCAACCTGCAGGGTCTGGTTGCGCCAGCCCTGCCAATCTTCCACGGCCAGCAGGCGCAGCTCGAACGGCAGGAAGGTATCACTGGCGGCCAGGCCTTGGCGTAGCCAGCCATGCAGCGCGGCAGGCAAGACAATATCCAGCGGTTGGTTACGGCCACTCATGCCGGCACTGGCGAGCAGCCCGGGCAGGCCAAAACAATGGTCACCATGAACGTGGGTAATGAAGACCGCCTGCAGGTCGCGAACCGACAGCGGCGTGTGCAACAGTTGGTGCTGTGTGCCCTCGCCGCAGTCGACCAGGTACCAGTGACTACCACTGGCTTCGACTACGGCGGTGGCGCTGACATTGCGGGCTTTGGTCGGCACCCCGGCGGAGGTACCGAGAAACAGCAGATCCATGTTGCGGCTCCTTGTGCCAGTCCAGTCGCGCAAAATCGCGCAATACGCAGGGCCTCGTTCCTTCGAGACGAACAACGCCGCACACCTTAGCCGGATTGCCGCAGGCCGTCGATTGCCCGCTAGTCAGCCTGCCGCCAGACCAGCTTGCTGGTGTCGTAGCCTTGCTCGCGGGCAATGTTCAGCAACTGTTCGCGCTGCTGGTCGGTGACCGCAGGGGTGCGCGACAGCAGCCACAGGTACTCACGGTTGGGGTGGCCGACCAGTGCCACGCGGTAATCCTTGTCGTGGTACAGCACCCAGTACTCACCCTTGGTCAGGCCAGGGGCCAGGCGGCTGAACCAGTTGTCGAAGCGTACCCACAATTTGTCAGTCCTGCCCGGCTGCTGGGCTTCAGCGATGCCTTTGGCTTCGTTCACCTCACCGTCCTTTTCCTTGCAGCGGTTGGTCACGTCGATACGGCCATCGGCGCGTAGCCCATAATGAGCCTCGGACTGTACGCAATTACGCTGGAAGAACATCGGCAGCCGCGCCAGTTCGTACCAGGTGCCCTGGTAGCGTTGCAGGTCCACCTGCTGGGTGCGCGGCGGTGCAGGGTGGTCGTTGCCGGCGCAGCCGAGCAAGGCAAGGGTCATGCAGGAAAGCAGCAGCGTGGTGCGTAGCGCCATGGTTGATCTCCTTGAAACGGATGAGTGCTTACCTGGGGTTCGATCCCGCGGCGGGGCAAAAGTTGTATGCGCAACCCATTGTCTGCTCCAGCTGGGTTACCATCCACGATGGTGAACCATCCAACCCTAGGAGTTCCGTTCGTGACCGAATACACCGCATTCAAGGTCGAGCTGACCGATAGCATCGCCCACGTTCAGATCAACCGCCCGGAGAAGGTCAACGCGATGAACGCGGCCTTCTGGGAAGAGATCGTTGATATCTTCCAGTGGATCGACGACACCGACGCCGTGCGTGCGGTGGTCATCAGTGGTGCCGGCAAGCACTTCTCGGCCGGTATCGACCTGATGATGCTGGCCTCGCTGGCCGGGGAGATGGCCAAGGACGTGGGCCGCAATGCGCGCTTCCTGCGCAAGACCATACAGCGCCTGCAAGCCTCGTTCACCGCCGTGGACAGCTGCCGCAAACCGGTACTGGCCGCGGTGCAGGGCTATTGCATCGGTGGCGCCATCGACCTGATCTCGGCCTGTGACATGCGTTACTGCAGCAGTGACGCGCAATTCTCGATCAAGGAAATCGACATGGGCATGGCCGCCGATGTCGGCACGCTGCAACGTTTGCCACGTATCATCGGCGACGGCATGATGCGTGAGCTGGCGTTCACCGGGCGCAATGTCGCGGCGGACGAGGCGCTGCGCATCGGCCTGGTGAACCGGGTCTATGATGACCACGCCGCGCTGCTGGACGGGGTTTTTGCCATCGCCCGCCAGATTGCTGCAAAATCGCCGATCGCGGTGGCGGGCACCAAGGAAATGCTCAGCTACATGCGCGACCACCGCATCGACGATGGCCTGGACTACATCGCCACGTGGAACGCCGCGATGCTGCAGTCCGAAGACCTGCGCGTGGCTGTGGCCGCGCACATGAGCAAACAGAAACCGACGTTCGCCGACTGATCGGGCCGGCGCACGCGCAGTAAAGGAAACCCGAGATGTCAGCACGCTGGACTACCGCAGTACTCGACCCTCAGATCACCGGCGGGCTGGCCGTGGCGCGCAGCCCGGAAGGGTTTCTGCACGACGCCAACGGCGCGCTGTTCCCTCGTGACTGGCTCAAGCGCCAGGGCCTGGATGTGCTGTGCGAACACGGCATTGGCCACTTCGACGGCCAGCCTGTGTTCCTGCTGGAACTGCGCGCTGCCAGCGACGTGCCCGGTTGCAACTGGCGCGGCCTGCGGGCGTTCATGCTGGAGGGTGACTTCGACACCTACATGGTTCTGGGTTATGCCGCACAGATCGGCACCTGGGCTCGCGAGCACCGTTTCTGCGGCAGTTGCGGGCAGGCGATGACACAAATCCGCTGGGAGCGCGCGATGTACTGCCAGCCTTGCGACCTGCGCAGCTACCCGCGTATTTCGCCGAGCATGATCGTGCTGGTGACCCGTGGCGACGAAATCCTGCTGGCACGCTCGCCGCGCTTCGTCACGGGGGTGTACAGCACCCTGGCAGGCTTTGCCGAGCCGGGCGAGTCGGCCGAGGACTGCCTGGTGCGCGAAGTGCGTGAAGAAGTGGCGGTAGAGGTGCAGAACATCCAGTACGTCGGCAGCCAGTGCTGGCCGTTCCCGCACTCGATGATGCTGGGCTTCCATGCCGAATACGCGGGTGGCGAGATCGTCATGCAGCCGGACGAGATCGAGGACGCCCAGTGGTTCAGCGTGCACGACCTGCCGCCGCTGCCGGCTGGGCGCTCTATTGCGCGCTACCTGATCGACCTCTATGTCGCTCGCCGCTTAGGCCTGCCCGAACCAGTGCTGCCACGCTAGGCGCACGGTCAACGCCAGCACCACGGTGATGAACACCGGGCGGATGAACTTGCTGCCGCCGCTGATCGCCGTGCGTGCGCCAAAGAAGGCGCCGACCATCACCGACAAGCCCATGCACAGGCCGACGATGTAGTCGACCTGCCCGGAAATGATGAACACCGTCAGCGCCGCGATGTTGCTGACGAAGTTCATGCTGCGCGCCACGCCGCTGGCGCGAACCAGGTCGATGGGGTACAGCAGCAGGGTGCTGACCGTCCAGAACGCCCCGGTGCCGGGGCCGGCCACGCCGTCATAGAAACCCAGGGTAAAGCCCTGCGGCGCCTGCCATTTTTTTCTGATCGGGGCATCGACGTCCAGCGGTGCCTTGGGCGTGCCGCCGAACAGCAGGTACACGCCACAGGCGAAGACGATGACCGGCAGCATCTTGTTCAGCCATTCGGCTGGCATGTAGTGGGCCACTACGGCGCCGATCAATGCCCCGACCAGGGTGGCCAACAGCGCCGGCCGCCACTGCGCCGGGTGGAACAGCTTGCGCTTGTAGTAGGTGAAGCTGGCGGTGGCCGAGCCGAAGGTGGAGCTGAGCTTGTTGGTGCCCAGCACCAGGTGTGGCGGCATGCCGGCGGTGAGCAGCGCCGGGGTGGTGAGCAGGCCGCCGCCACCGGCGATGGCATCGATGAAACCGGCGACGAAGGCGACCAGGGCCAGAATCAGCAGGGTGAGGGGTTCTACGGTGAGTTCGAAGGGCATGGGAGGCTTCAAGCTGAAAGGCCGGGGTGCGGCAAATGGACAGATAAACGGGCATGATAAGCCCTCGTCCCTTAGGTTGTCAGTGTCAGCCTGCTTGTGCGGGAGGTGATTGATTGGGACCAACCTCGGACAAAACGGGCCGGTACTGACACTGCAAACATTCAGGTTGCCGCTTTTTTCCGCGGCTGCCTTGGCTTGCCAGCCGCTGCTTTGCCCCCGGCCGCTTTGCTTCTCCCGCCACCCCGGCGCTTCTTTTTCCACGGCGGTGCCGCCCCGGCTGCAGGCCCGCTGATGGTCATGCGCATACCCTGGCAACGTTCTACCAGCTTGCCCATCCATGCCGACTGCCGGGCGACGAACTCTTCCAGGCTCATCTCGCCGCTCTGCACCATGTCCAGCGCCTGCTCCCAGATGGCCGTGGTGCCCGGATCAGCGATGGCGCGCGGTACGGCATTGATCAGGCTGAACGCTGCTGGCGTGGCCGACAGTGCCTTGCCGTTCTTCACCAGATAACCGCGATCGAGCAGGCCTTGGATGATGCTGGCGCGGGTGGCTTCGGTGCCGATACCGGTGGTTTCCTTGAGCTTCTGTTTCAGCCGTGGGTCGTCGACCAGCTTGGCCACGTTCTTCATCGCCTTGATCAGGTCGCCTTCGGTAAACGGCTTGGGCGGCTGGGTCCATAGGTCTTTCAGCTGCGAGCCCTGCACGTTGCAGTCCTGGCCTTCGCGCAGCATTGGCAGTACTTGGGCGGGTGGTGCCTCACGGCCTTTGGTTGGGGTCAGCGCCTCGGGTAGCGCGCGGCGCCAGCCCGGTTCGACGATCTGCTTGCCCACCGCGCGCAGGGCATGGCCCGCGCAGTCGAAGTCGGCCTGGGTGCGGTCGAACTCGTGGTTGGGCAGGAACTGCGCCAGGTAGCGGGCGCGGATCAGGGTGTACACCGCCTTGTACTTGGCTGGCAGGCGCGCCGGGTCGCTGGCAGCGGCAGTGGGGATGATGCCGTGGTGGGCACTGACCTTGGCGTCGTTCCAGGCCCGCGAGCGGCGTTGCGGCTCGAGGTAGGGCTGCAGGGGCGCCAGGCTGGCATCGGCCCGTTGCAGGGCGGCGAGGATGCCTGCTGCCTCGGCGTGCTGGCTTTGCGGCAGATAGCCACAGTCGCTGCGCGGGTAGGTGATCAGCTTGTGGGTTTCGTACAGCGCCTGGGCGATGTCGAGGGTTTCCTGGGCGCCGAGGCCGAATTTTTTCGAGCACAGCTCTTGCAGGGTACCGAGGTCAAAGGGCAATGGCGCTGCTTCGCGCACGCGCTCGGTGGCCACCTTCATGGCCCTTGCGGTGGCGGCCTGGCCGATATCGGCAGCCGCTCGTTGCGCCAGTGCCTGGTTCAGGCAGCGCCCCTGGTCGTCACAGGCGTCTTCCGGCGCCCGCCATTGCGCGTTGAACCCCTGGCCGGCATGTTCCAGCTGCACGTCGATAGCCCAGAACGGCACCGGCACGAAGTTCGCGATGCTGCGGTCGCGGTTAACCACCAGGCGCAGGGTGGGCGTTTGCACCCGGCCCACGGGCAGCACGCCCTGGTAGCCGGATTGCCGGCCCAGCAGGGTGAACAGCCGGCTCATGTTCATACCGATCAGCCAGTCGGCGCGGGAACGGCCCAGCGCCGAGTGGTACAGGTTGAAGGTTTCGTGGCCGGGCAGCAGGCGCGCCAAGGCCTTGCGGATGGAGGCGTCGTCCAGCGCCGACAGCCACAGGCGCTGCACCGGGCCACGGTAGCGACAATGCTCGACCAGCTCACGGGCGATCATTTCCCCTTCACGGTCGGCGTCGGTGGCAATTACCAGCTCGCGCGCTTCGCCAAGCAGGCGCTTGACCGCCTTGAACTGGCTGGCGGTCTTGGGTTTGACCAGCATTTTCCATTTGTCTGGAATGATCGGCAGGTCGGCCAGGTTCCAGCGCTTGTAGCGTTCGTCGTAGCTGTCGGGCGGGGCGGTTTCCAGCAGGTGGCCGATGCACCAGGTTACGCAGACGTCGGTGCCTTGCCAGCAGCCGTCGCCCTTGCGGGTGGCGCCGAGCACTTTGGCGATGTCTTTTGCCTGGGAGGGTTTTTCGCAGAGGAACAGGCGCATGGCCGGGAACGCTTCATCGGGGAATGATGAGCACTAGGATGCGCAACCAGGGGCGCGGAGGCAAGTTTTATCTGGATGGATGTACAGGTTTCTTGGTGCTTGAAATTTTCACGATCCCTGTGGGAGCGGCCTTGGTGGGGCGCCGCACGGGGGAAAGGGCTGCGTAGCAGCCCCAGTAATATCAGCCACGGAGTAGAAGCGTGGGGCCGCTTTGCGGCCCTTTCGCGACACAAGGCCGCTCCCACTAGGCCGCTCCCACAAAGGCCGCTCTCACAACTGGGAGTCAGGGGCGCGAGTCGCGCACCATGTCCACGTGCGGGATGCCGGCTTCGAGGAACTCTTCGCTGACTACGCGGAAGCCCAGCCGCTCGTAGAACGGCGTGGCGTGGACCTGGGCGCTGAGCATCTGCTGCTTCAGGTCACGGTTCTGCGCTTCGACGATCACCGCATTCATCAGTGCGTCACCCACCTTCAGCCCGCGCCAGTCCTTCAATACCGAAACCCGGCCGATGGTGCCATCGGGCAGCAGGCGGGCGGTGCCGATCGGATAGTCCCCTTCCAAGGCCAGAAAGTGTACGGCGGTCGGATCTTCCGAGTCCCATTCCAGCTCAGGCGGCACGTGCTGTTCGGCGATGAACACCGCTTCACGGATACGGCGGATGTCGGCGTTGTCCTTGTGCCAGTCGGCGAGGCGCACACGAATCTTATTCATTGGCGAATCCCAGGCTTCCTTGTTTGACCAGCTGCTGTACCAGCATAAGGCCATCTTCATCCTGCAGCCATTCGCCGAGGTTGTCGATGTGCAGGGCGTCGGCCGCGCACACCAGTTTCAGCAGCTCGCGCAGCTTGCCAGGCAGTGGGCAGCTGCGGCCGCTGGCGAACAGCAGCAGGTCGTCTTCGAATTCCGACCAGGCCAGGCGGGCACTCGGGTTGCGGATCAGGATGGCGCCTTGCTCCAGCGCATCGACCAGTTCCTCTTCGCTCAGCTCTTCACCGACGATCTGTTCGGGGTAACGCGGTTCGGTCATGAACTGGCCAAACCAGGTCAGCAGCAGGTCCTTGTCGTTCATGTGCTTGTCGAGCAGCGCCTTGAGGCGGTCGAGGGCGTCATGCTGGATCTGATGCGGGTCGCTGGCAGGCTGGGCGTCGGCGTCGCTGTAGCGTTCTTCGTCGGGCAGGAACTGGCCGAGGAAGTCGGTGAAGTGGGTGAGTACTTCGGCGGCGCTAGGGGCACGGAAGCCAACCGAGTAGGTCAGGCACTCGTCCACGGCAACACCGTAGTGAGCCAGGCGTGGTGGCAGGTACAGCATGTCACCTGGCTCCAGGGTCCATTCTTCGCCTTGCTCGAACTCGGCCAGGATACGCAGGTCGGCATGCTCCAGCAGCGCACTGTCGCTGCTGCACATCTGGCCGACCTTCCAGTTGCGCTGGCCGTGGCCCTGCAACAGGAACACGTCGTAGTTGTCGAAGTGCGGGCCAACGCTGCCACCAGGGGCAGCGAAGCTGATCATCACATCATCGATGCGCCAGCTGGGCAGGAAGCGGAAGTTCTCCAGCAGCTCGGCGACTTCCGGAACGAACTGGTCTACGGCCTGTACCAGCAGGGTCCAGTCTTTTTCCGGCAGCTCGGCGAAGGTGTCTTCGGTGAACGGGCCACGGCGCAGTTCCCACGGGTGGGCGCCATGTTCCAGCACGATACGCGACTCGACTTCTTCCTCCAGGGCCAGGCCAGCCAGCTCGTCGGGGTCGATCGGGCTGATGAAGTCCGGGAAGGCCTGGCGCACCAGCAGCGGCTTTTTCTGCCAGTAGTCGCGCATGAATTCGCGGGCCGAGATGCCGCCGAGCAGCTGCAGTGGAGTATCAGGATTCATGTTCAACCTATTGAAAAAACGTAATTTTCGTACGGGAAAAAAACGCCCGGCCAGGCCGGGCGTTGTATGCGGCGGTCCGCTTAGACGCGTTTGGCCTGGGCTGCCGCGTTACCGATGTAGGTAGCAGGGGTCAGCAGCTTGAGCTCGGCCTTGGCTTCGGCTGGCATGTCCAGGCCGTCGATGAAGGTCAGCAGCGCTTGTGGGGTGATGCCCTTGCCACGGGTCAGCTCTTTGAGCTTTTCGTAGGGGTTTTCGATGTTGAAGCGGCGCATCACGGTCTGGATCGGTTCGGCCAGCACTTCCCAGCAGGCGTCCAGGTCGGCGGCGATGCGGGCTTCGTTCACTTCCAGCTTGCCGATGCCTTTGAGGCTGGCTTCGTAGGCAATGACGCTGTGGGCGAAGCCCACGCCCAGGTTGCGCAGCACGGTGGAGTCGGTCAGGTCACGCTGCCAGCGCGAGATTGGCAGTTTGCTGGCCAGGTGCTGGAACAGGGCGTTGGCGATACCCAGGTTGCCTTCGGAGTTTTCGAAGTCGATCGGGTTGACCTTGTGTGGCATGGTCGAAGAGCCGATTTCGCCGGCGACGGTCTTCTGCTTGAAGTAGCCCAGCGAAATGTAACCCCATACGTCACGGTCGAAGTCGATCAGGATGGTGTTGAAGCGGGCGATGGCGTCAAACAGTTCGGCGATGTAGTCGTGCGGTTCGATCTGGGTGGTGTACGGGTTGAACTGCAGGCCCAGCTCGTCTTCGATGAAGGCACGGGCGTTGGCTTCCCAGTCGATCTGCGAGTAGGCCGACAGGTGGGCGTTGTAGTTGCCCACGGCGCCGTTGATCTTGCCCAGCAGCGGTACGGCGGCAACCTGGGCGATCTGGCGCTCCAGGCGGTACACGACGTTGGCCAGTTCCTTGCCCAGGGTGGTCGGCGAAGCCGGCTGGCCGTGGGTGCGCGACAGCATCGGCACGTCGGCGTGAGCGTGGGCCAGGGCACGAATGGCCTCGGCGATCTGGCGCATCAGCGGCAGCAGCACGTCGTCACGGCCAGCACGCAGCATCAGGGCGTGGGACAGGTTGTTGATGTCCTCGCTGGTGCAGGCGAAGTGGATGAACTCGCTGACCTTGGCCAACTCAGGCAACTGGGCGGCCTGCTCCTTGAGCAGGTATTCGATCGCCTTGACGTCGTGGTTGGTGGTGCGCTCGATTTCCTTGACGCGCTCGGCGTGCTCAAGCTTGAAATCGCTGGCCAGGGTGTCCAGCAGGGCGTTGGCCTCGGCGGAGAACGCCGGCACTTCGCCAATTTGCGGGTGGGCGGCCAGGCGCTGTAACCAGCGCACTTCGACCAGGGCGCGGAAACGGATCAGGCCGAATTCGCTGAAGATGGGGCGCAAGGCCTGGGTTTTGCCGGCGTAACGGCCGTCTACAGGGGAAACCGCAGTGAGCGAAGAAAGCTGCATGGGGTGTTCTCGGACAGTCAGGCTTTTGGAAGGGCGCATATGATACATGAAAAAGGCAGGCGGCGAGCTTCAAGCTGCAAGTAGCAAGTAAAAGCCGACGTGCTGCTTCTGCTTGCTGCTTGTAGCTTAGAGCTTGCAGCTTACCCTCGCATCATGTCGTACAGCTCGTTCAGCAGTTTGCGCCGGCTGAACACCAGTTGCCAGCGGTGCCCGCCCAGCTGGCGCCACAGGCGCGCGGCGCGGATGCCGGCGAGCAGCAGGGCGCGGATTTTTGAGGCGTTGCTGGCCTGCTGCAGGAAGCGCATGTCGCCGTGTACCTGGATGCGCTGGCGCAGGGTGCTCAGGGTGTCCTGGTACAAGGCTCCGCTGGAAGCGATGACATTTTCGTGAACCAGGCCGAAATGATCGGCCTGCGACTGGATTTGTGGCAGGCGGTTGCCGATGGTGTCGAGCAGGTCGCCACGCTTGTTCAACTGGCGCTCCAGGCCCAGCATCGACAGGGCGTAGCGCAGGGGCTCGCGCTGCAGGCTGCTGGGGTCGCGCTCCAGGGCGCCGACCAGCGCGCGATAGCCATCGCGCAGGTTCAGGTCGTCGCCGCCGAACACTTCCAGGGTGTCTTTGGGGTCGCGTACCAGCAAGCTGCCCAGCATGCAGCCGATGTTGGCCTCGCTGGCCTGGCCGGTGCGGGCGATGCGGTCAACCAGTACGGCTGCCTGGAAGACGCCGCCCAGGGCAATCAATTGCTCGCGCAGTGTGCTCATGCCCGCGGCCTCCACGGCTCGGCCGCCTCGATCACGCCACCACCCAGGCACACCTCGCCATCATAGAACACCACCGACTGGCCCGGCGTCACGGCGCGCTGGGGCTCGTCGAACACGGCGCGGTAGCCGCCATCGGTCAGCGCCAGGGTGCAGCGCTGGTCGCTCTGCCGGTAGCGTACCTTGGCGGTGAGCTGGCGCGGGCTGCTCAGGTCCACCGGGTTGACCCAGAAGATTTCCGACGCGAGCAGGGCGCGGGAGAACAACCATGGGTGTTCGTTGCCCTGGCCAACCACCAGCACATTGCGGGTCAGGTCTTTGTGCAGCACGTACCAGGGCTCGTCACCGGCGTCCTTCAGGCCGCCGATACCCAGGCCCTGGCGCTGGCCGATGGTGTGGTACATCAGGCCATGGTGGCGGCCGATCACCTCGCCTTCGGTGGTTTCGATGTTGCCTGGCTGGGCGGGCAGGTACTGCTTGAGGAAGTCGCTGAAGCGGCGTTCACCAATGAAGCAGATGCCGGTGGAGTCCTTTTTCTTGGCGGTGGCCAGGCCGTGTTTTTCGGCAATGGCGCGGACCTCGGGTTTTTCCAGTTCGCCCACCGGGAACAGCGTGCGGGCGATTTCCTTGCCGCCAACGGCGTGCAGGAAATAGCTCTGGTCCTTGTTCGGGTCCAGGCCTTTGAGCAGTTCGGTAACGGCGCCGGTGTCGCGGCGGCGTACATAGTGGCCGGTGGCAATCAGGTCTGCACCCAGCGACAGGGCGTAGTCGAGGAACGCCTTGAACTTGATTTCGCGGTTGCAGAGGATGTCCGGGTTGGGCGTGCGGCCGGCCTTGTACTCTTCGAGGAAGTGCTCGAACACGTTGTCCCAGTACTCGGCGGCGAAGTTGGCGGTGTGCAGCTTGATACCGATGCGGTCGCACACGGCCTGGGCGTCGGCCAGGTCTTCACGGGCGGTGCAGTATTCGGTGCCGTCGTCTTCTTCCCAGTTCTTCATGAACAGCCCTTCCACCTGGTAGCCCTGCTCGATGAGCAGAAGGGCGGAGACGGAAGAGTCCACGCCGCCGGACATGCCGACGATGACGCGGGTCTTGGCGGGGTCTTTGAGTGCTGGGCTGGTCATGGGTACCGGTGTGTATCAAGGGGGAAAAACGCCGATTCTATCAAAGCCGCGGCGCTACGTCAGTCGCGCAGCAGCGCAAGGCTGTGCAGCGGGCCTGCAAGGTAGTCGTCCAGGCAGCGCGGCACCAGCTCGCTGCGCCAGCGGGTGGGGTCGGCCAGCAGCTCTTCGCGGGTCAGCCAGACAGCGCGGACGATGTCGCTGTCCAGGGCCAGGTCGGCATGGTGGCGCACGGGGCGGGCGGCAAAGCAGATGCGCTGGTAGGTCACGCCGTTGCTGGGCGCAGTGTACAGGTAGATGCCGACCACGCCGGTGAGCTCGACTTCCCAGGCGGTTTCTTCCAGGGTTTCGCGCAGGGCGGCCTGGGGCAGGGTCTCGTTGGCTTCCAGGTGCCCGGCGGGCTGGTTGAAGACGTGCCGGTTGGCTTTGAATTCCTCGACGAACAGGAATTTGCCGTCCTGCTCGACGATGGTGGCGACGGTGATGTGGGGTTGCCATGACACGGTCGATTCTCTCCCTAAGTAGCAAGTAGCAAGTGGCAAG